>CAJCHN010000091.1 GCA_903970285.1 Rhodanobacteraceae bacterium
TGGCGAGAGGCGGAGCCACCGGTGAACGGCTGGTTGTTCGGAAACCTCGACACGGGCAAGCCCTATCACTCGGACACGATGCGGCAACGGCACCTCAACAGGGTCGCCGCTGAGATCGGTCTGCCGAAGTTGGGTTGGCACGCCTTCCGGCACACGTATCGGGCGCGGCTGTCTGAACTTGGACTGCCTCTGGAAGTCCAGCAGAAGCTCATGCGCCACGCTTCCATCGACATGACGACCAGATATGGCCGGAGTTCGATGCTTGGTGTGACACGTCCGGCCAACGCTCAGATTGTAGAAATGGTGATGCGAGACGATGCCGAAAAAAACGAAAAGGGAACCGGCAATTTGCCATGTTCCCTTATTGTTCCCTCGCCATATTCGGCCAATGTCGTAAGTTGTTGATTCTTTGGTTGCGGGGGTAGGATTTGAACCTACGACCTTTGGGTTATGAGCCCAACGAGCTACCGGGCTGCTCCACCCCGCACTTCCAAATATATCTCTGGTGTGAACGGCGGTCAACCTTGCCCGGTCACACCGGAAACCGGCCGGGAAACATCCTGGCTTAGGAAGGCCTCGTCAGCGGGAGGGACAATTCCGGGAGAGGCGCCGCCGCCACCACCCCGCGCGTCCTGCCCCGGCCTCAGGTCAGGTGGAGGGCTATACCGACTCTGTGGGCAGCGACCAGTTGAACCAGACGCTCAGCGAGAACCGCGGGAACGCCGTGATGAACTTCCGCTACCAGCGGGCGCTCAGGAAGACCTGATGTCTCAGAAGACTTGAGGTCCGTTCCTCCGGGTTCTTCGCGACCGCAACTTTTCTTCCGCGCCGGAGTCTGCACTGACAGATCGATTGTGTCCGGCGACGGCATCCCGGTGACGGCATGTTGGCGGCGGCATCCAATCGGTGGTGGAGGATTGAACAGCATGCAAGACCTCAAGCCGAACATCGGCACAACTTCTCGACCGGGACCGACCGCCCGGATGAGTTCATTCTCTGCATCTGGCACGGCTGGACCGAAGCGTTCGCTGCTGCTGGCCGGTCTTCTGGCTCCGGCTCTGGTCGCGGCCTCGGCTGCCTATGGCCAAACGACCGTTCCCGACTCCCAGGTGGAGGCGAACGTGCTGAAGGCGCTCGCCAGCGCGCCCAATCTGGCCACCCAGACCATCCAGACCAACACCGTGTACGGCGTCGTCACGCTGACCGGCTCGGTACCGGACGAGGCGGCGCGGACCAAGGCGGAAAATCTCGCGGCGAATGCCTTCGGGGTCAAGAAGGTGGTCGACGAGCTCCAGGTTGGCCCCGCGGCTGCCACGCAGAGCAGTGCTGCCGCGGGCCAGCAGAACCAGGCGCAGGGTGCCGGTCAACCCGGTCCCGGCATGGTGCTGCAGTCGGATGGTACCTACGCTCCGGCGCAGCCGGCGGATGCTTCCACCGATGAGACTGCGGGTGGCAAGCCCGCCCCGGGCACCGCGCCGGCGGCCGGCGCGGTGATGAACGATCCCGATAACGATCAGGCCGCGCTCAACGCGCAGCCCGGCCAGCCCGCTGCTCCGGGCAGCGGCCAGCCGCCCGCCGCGGACAACGGGCAGCCTGCGAACAACCCGGGGAATCCGCCGTACAGCGCGAATAACACGCAGCCGTATCCGCCGAATGGCTACCCGGCAAATCAGTACCCACCCAGCGGCTACCCTCCGAACGGCTACCCTCCGAACGGCTACCCGCGCAACGGCTATCCAGCGTACCCGCAGCCGGGCTACGCGCCGCAGCCGGGCTATGCGCCGCAGCCGGGCTATGCGCCGCAGCCGGGCTACGCGCAGCAACCGGGCTACGCGCAGCCGGGGCAGTATCCGCAGGGCAACGGCACGCCTTGGGGCGGCCAGGTGGCTGGCCAGACGGTGACCATACCAGCCGGCACCATGATTCGTGTCCGGGTGAATCGTCTGCTGGCCAGCGACAAGGTAAAGCCGGGCGATCACTTCGACGGCGTTGTAGCCAACGATGTGACGGCCGGCGGATTCGTCGCGCTGCCGCGCGGTGCAGCGGTGCAGGGAACTGTGGTCGACGCCAAGTCGTCGGGCCCGATCTCCGGTCGCGGGGAGCTCTCGATCGAGATCAATTCGGTCTCGCTGGGCGGCAAAGTCTATCCGCTGGTGACCGATGTCTGGGCGCACAATGGCGGCGACAAGACGATCCAGACGGTCAACTCGGCCGCCGGGTTCGGGGTCGTCGGAGCCCTGATCGGCGCCATCGCCGGACGCGGCGAAGGGGCTGCGATCGGAGCTGGCGTGGGAGCGGCGGCCGGCGTGGGAGCCTCGGCGGCCTCGCCACGCGGGCAGGTGATCATCCCGCCGGAGGGCATGGTGAGCTTCAACCTGGCCCAGCCGGCCACGCTCCAGACGGTCTCGGAGCAGGAGATGCAGCGGCTCGCCTACGGCGTTCCGAACGGGTCCGATCCCTACGCGGCCCGGCGTCCGATGTACCCGCGGCCCTACTACGCGCCGTACCCTCCGCCCTACGGCTATCCGCCTTACTGACGTTGTCGTCTTCGCCTGCCGGGTGGGGATGCGTCGGCCGGCAAAGTTTGCTCCCGTTGGTGATTCGACCAACGGGAGCGGCTTTTTGGTCCACAGCTTTCCGAGAAGCGAATGACCTTCGCCTCGAGACGCGAAATGACCTTCGCCGGGAGCACCGCGCGGGCGGAAGCGCTCGCGGCTGATTTATACTTGAGGCTTGCCTGCTCAGGCGCCGCGCACCCTTGCGCGGGCGCTTCGCAGCCACGGTCCAGCGTCAACCAATCCAGCCTGAAGTGAAGGTCGTCCAACCAGCATGATCCGCATCCTGCAACAGAACAATAAAGTCATCAAGGTCATCTTCGCCGTCATCATCGGCCTCGCCGTGGTCACCATGGTGATCACCCTGGTCCCTGGCATCTTCGATAACGTGGGCGCTTCGGGCGACCCGGCCAACTACGCCACGGTTCGTCCGACCGGCGTCTTCGGCAGGGTCTTCGGCGAGACGATTCCGATCACGCAGACCGAGGTGGCGCGGCTGGCGCAACAGCAGGCCCAGCGCCAGGGACTTCCTGCCATGTACGCACAGTTCCTGATGGCTGGGGCCGGGCAGGCGATGGTACAACGCGCCATTCTGCAGATTGAAGCCGACCGCATGCACCTGCAGGTGACCGACGCCGACCTGGTCCGTGAACTTCACCAGGGACAGCTCGGGCAGATCCTGTTTCCGGGTGGAACCTACATCGGCGACGAGAAGTACATGGACTTCGTGCAGAACCAGCTCGGCATGACCCGCGGCCAGTTCGAATCGCTGGTGAAGAAGGAGATGGAGGAAGGCCGGCTGCAGGCTCTGGTCACCGGCGGCGTCACCGTTTCGGACAACGAAGTGCGTGATTCTTACCGGGTCGCCGGCACCAAGATCAAGTTCGACTACGCGGTGGTCTCGGCGGCCGATATCGCCAAGTCGCTGAATCCGTCGGACGCCGATCTGCAGGCTTTCTTCAAGTCGAATGCGGCCCGCTACGCGAATGCGGTGCCGGAGACCCGCAAGATTGAATACGTCTCGTTTGGCGCGGACGATCTTCCCGGCGGACCACCGAAGGTTTCGGACGCGGACGTGCAGGCGTATTACAACGCGCACCTGGCCGACTACCAGGTGAAGGAACAGGTTCGAGCGCGTCACATCCTCATCTCGGTGCCCGAGGGCGCCGACGCGAAGACGGACGCGGCGGCGAAGGCCAAGGCTGACGATCTCGAGAAGCAGCTGCACAACGGCGCGGATTTCGCGGCGCTGGCGAAGGCCAACTCGGATGATCCGGGCAGCAAGGCACAGGGCGGGGAACTCGGCTTCTTCACCCGCGGCAAGATGGTTCCGGCGTTCGAGCAGGCGGCGTTCGCGCTGCAGCCCGGCCAGATTTCGCCGGTGGTGAAGACCTCGTTCGGATATCACATCATCCAGGTGGAAGAGAAGCAGACCGCGCATACCAAGCCGCTGGACGAGGTGAAGGCGCAGATTCTTCCCATCCTGCAGCAGCAGCGCCTGGGTGCCGCGGAGCAGGCCTTCGCCAACACCCTGACCAGCGAAGCCAAGAAGAACGGCATCGACAAGACCGCGCAGGCGCACAACCTGCACGCGATCACCACCGACTACCTGGCGCGGGATGGCGTGGTGGCAGGCGTTTCCGACGGAACCGCGATGCTGAGCGGAGCGTTCACGGCCGCCAAGGGCGCGCCGCCGGCGTCGGCTTCCACGGGTGACGGCTTCGCCGTCTACCAGGTGGTGGACGTCAAGGCGGCGCACGCGCCGACGTTCGAGGAGTGGAAGTCGCACATCCTTGCCGATTACCGCGAGGAGAAGATTCCGGCGCTGCTGAGCGAGCAGTTGAACAAACTTGCGGCGCGCGCGAAGGCTCTGGGCGATCTGCACAAGGCCGCGGCCGAGATGAATGTTCCGGTGAAATCGAGCGACCTGGTGGGCAAGGATGGCCAGGTACCGGAGGTGGGCTCGATGGCCGGCGCGGCGTCGGTGGCGTTCTCGCTGCCGAAGGGCGGCATCTCTGGGCCCATTATGGGAACCCAGACCGGCGAGGCCCAGACAGGGGTGGTGCTGAGCGTCACCGACAAGCAGGAGCCCAGCGCGGAGGACGTCGCGAAGAACTTCGAGGCGACCAAGGCGCAGATGCTGGACGAGCGCCGCGAAGAGGTCTTCCGGGTGTACCTGGGGACGCTCTCGGACAAGTACCAGAAGGCGGGCGCGATTCGCATGAAGGCCAAGCAGCCGGCGCTGCCGCTGAGCTAGACCTTCTTGCGGCGCGCGCCTGAATGACACGCCACGGCCCGTTTCAGCCTTGCGGCTGGGACGGGCTTTTCTCCTTTGCTCTACACTCATCCGAGCACCGGACGTGCATCTGACCAAAGGACGTTGGATGAGGAGAATTCATGGTGGATGAACGCGTTTCCGGGGTGCTTCTGCATGTCACCTCGTTGCCTTCGTACGGTGGTGTGGGCGACTTCGGCCCGGCGGCGCGGGGCTTCGTGGATTTTCTGGCCGCGGCCAAGCAGCGGCTGTGGCAGGTGCTGCCGTTGAGCCCAACCGGCTACGGGAGTTCGCCGTACTCGGCGTTGTCGGCGTTTGCGGGCAATCCGCTGCTCATCTCGCTGGAGGTGCTGGCGGAGCAGGGCTGGATTGGCTGGGACCGCATCGCGGGCCTGGCGCCGCACGATGGTCCGGCGGACTTCGGACGGGCGACGCGGGAGAAGCTGCCGCTGGTGGATGAGGCCGCGGCAAACTTTCTCGATCGCGCTAACGAGGAGCAGCGGCTGAAGTTTCAGAAGTTCTGCAACGAGAATGCGTCGTGGCTGACCGACTACGCCATGTTCACCGTGCTGCGGCGGATGCACCAGTATGCGAGCTGGCATGAGTGGCCGGTGGAGTATGCGCGGCGCACAGGGCTGTCGCAGCTGATGAACGAGAAGGGCCGCGAACTTGCAGTCGAGCAGGCGGTGCAGTACTTCTTCTCGGAGCAGTGGTGCGCGCTGCGCGAGTACTGCAGAGAGCGCGACGTGCGCATCCTGGGCGATATCGCGATCTTCGTCAACTACGATTCGGCCGACGTGTGGACGCATCCGGAGCTGTTCGAGCTGGACGAGAACCTGATGCCGACGCGAGTCTCGGGTGTGCCGCCGGATTACTTTTCGGCGACCGGGCAGCGCTGGGGCAATCCGCTGTACCGCTGGGACCGGTTGAAGGAGCGCGGGTTCGACTGGTGGGTGGCGCGCATCCGGCGCTCGCTGGCGCTCTACGACATTATCCGGCTGGATCACTTCCGCGGCTTCGAGGCGTTCTGGTCGATCGATGCGAGCGAGACGACAGCGGTGAACGGACAGTGGGTGAAGGCGCCGGGGCACGACCTGTTCCAGCGCCTGAAGGAGACACTGGGCGATCTGCCGTTCGTGGCCGAGGACCTGGGCGTGATCACCAAGGAGGTGGACGAGCTGCGCGAGTTCTACGGGATGCCGGGGATGCGCATCCTGCAATTCGGCTTCTCGGATCGCGGGAGCCATCTTTATCTGCCGCACCGGTATGTGCCGAATACGGTTGCGTATACGGGAACCCATGACAACAACACCACGCTGGGCTGGTGGATGGAAGATGCGAGCGAGCAGGACAAGATCAACGTGCAGGCGTACCTGCAGCCGATCGAACACGACGGCGAGATCGTGTGGGCGATGATCCGGGCGGTGGCGCGTTCGGTGGCGAACTTCGTCATCTTCCCGATGCAGGACATTCTGCACCTGGGCAGCGAGGCGCGCATGAACACACCGTCCGCGGGCGAAGGCAACTGGACCTGGCGCTTCAACCTGGATGCACTGCATCCGGATTTTTCCAAGCAGCTGGCGAAGCTGATGGAGCTGACCGACCGCGACGGCTACGAGGCGCCGATCGAGGGGATCGAGGCCGGCCAGCCGACCGATCTGGCGTCGAAGCGGGCAGAGCTGGGCACAAGCATTTAGACTGAAAGCTCACAGCCCTGGCGACGGCAGCAGGCAGCCTGAAGGCTGCAGCCATCAAGCTGAAGACCGCAGCAGGGAACCTGAAGACTGGGAGTAAGAATGCCTCTTTCCGGCGAAGCCATCCGCACCATGAACTACGTTGACGATATCTCTGTGACCCTGCGCCGCATTCTGACGGTGCTGCCTTCGCTGACCGAAGAAGAACGGCAGCGCATTGCCGAGTACATCCGGGTTTCGGAGCCGAACTACGAGACGGTTTTGAACTCGCTCGCCGCCAAATAAGACATGCGCATTGCGGTGATCGGCGCCGGGGTGCAGGGCAGAGCCTTTGCGCTTGCCTGTGCCGAGGCCGGTTTGCAGGTGGACCTCGAAGACGTGATGCCGGAGCGGCTGCGCCAGGCTGGGGTGGAGCTGGGATCGCTGACTGGAGCGGTGCGCCTGATGGGGACGGTCGAGGATGCGGTGTGCGACGCCGACCTGGTGGTCGACTTTGTGCCGGACGAACTGGAGTCGAAGCTGGAGATCTGGAGCCTGCTGGACCGCATGGCGCCTCCGCGGACGGTGATGTGTACGCCGTCGGCAAACCTGAGCATCACCGACCTGGCCTCGTGCACCTACCGTGCGGACCGCTGCGTGATGCTGCGCGGGCGGCTGGCTGCGGGTGCGGAGGTGCGGATCCTGACGGCGCGGGAGACCAGCGCTGCGACGATCGAGACGACGTGTGCGCTGCTCGCAGGGTTGGGATGCGGATGGGTCGTGGAAGCGGATCCGGATCTGCCGATGCTGCTGAAAAATATGCATGCTTCGATGTTGTAAGGGTGGGGGCCGGGTTGGCGGCGGTTTGGCTGGTTTCTTGGACGAATTGGGTGAGGTATCCGGGGGGCCAGACGTCGTCTGGGTCGGGTTCGGGGTTGGAGTCAGGGTTGGCCGGGGGGTTGGATTGGGTGAGGTCGCCGAATTCATCGAGCAGGAGCTGGGCGACGGATTTGGCGGCGGTGAGGGGGAGTGGGGTGGGTGGGGCGAGGATTCCCAGGGTGGGATGGTGGGTGATCTCTTCTACGAAGGCTGCGGGTTCTGAAATGGGGCTGTCTGGGGAGCTGGAGTGCTGGGAGGTCTGGTTGGGGGCGTGAGTTCCATTTTGGGTTCCGTCTTTGGGAAGGTTGAGCGAGGCGATCTGGAGGCCGTAGAGGAGCAGGCCGGCGCGTTTGGGGTCGAGCGAGCCGGCGGCGAGGCGGGTGAGGACGACGGCGATGGCGTGCTGGATGCCGGCGCGGTCTTCGAGGGGCGGGAGGACGAAGGTTCCGGCGCGGGCGCGGCGGCGGGCGGGGTGGGGGATGG
>CAJCHN010000092.1 GCA_903970285.1 Rhodanobacteraceae bacterium
GATTTCCTTCCTGGGGGCAAACATGCCGCAGAGTGCAGAACTTCTGGATGCCAAAGACCTGATTGCACGCCACGAGCAGTGGAAGCTGACCTTATGGGCCGCCGCCTTTTCGCACAAGCCGCTAACGCTGGAGCAGGTGGAGCAGATTGTGCATGCCGACCGCTGCGCCATTGGCCGTTGGCTGGAAGCGGCAGACGAGCCTGATCTCCGGGCTTCGGAAGAGTTTCGCCTGGTGGTGGAAAACCATAACGAGTTCCATGGCGAGATGATGCAGGTGGCGGCGCTGCTGGCGCGCAAGAACTACAGCGCGGCCGCGCGGGCAATCGGCGAGCAATCCAGCTTTGCCGAGACCGGACGCCAGTTGGCGGCTTCCATCTTTGCCTTGAACAGGATCAAGCGGATCCAGACCGGGGAGTAAAGCTTCGCCGCGCCTTTGCACTTGCGTACTGAATGCCCATTCATGTAGAACTCCCCGTCGCTGCCATCGCAATTCGCGCCGCCGCCAACGCTCTGGAACCGGGGCGCAGCAGGCTCCGGCGCGGCGATCTCAGACCGGAGTTTCGTCGCATGTTCATCAAGTCGCCAGGTACGCTTGCCGGTTTTGTGTTCGCCGGATTCCTGTTTGCCGGTCCTATGTTCTTTCTTTCGCTATGGGTGGTACCCCATGCCGCGGCGCAGAGTATCGCGACCGCCCAGTTGAACGGCACCGTTAAGGATCCGTCCGGCGCCATCGTCCCGGGAGCGACCGTGACGGCGACTGACCCCAGCAAAGGCCTTTCGCGCAGCGATACCACCGACGGCGGGGGCAACTACCAGTTGCTGCAGCTTCCTCCAGGCACCTATTCCATCTCGGTGAAGGCCACGGGGTTCGAGCAGATTCTGCAGAACAACGTCATCCTGACCGTCGGCGAACAAGCCAACCTGCCGTTTACCCTCGCCATCGGCAGCGTGGACCAGAAAGTGGTGGTCAGCGCCGACGCCGAGATCATCGAGACCGAGCGGTCGTCGGAGTCGACCACGGTCGATCAGCTGCGCATCACCAACCTGCCGACTAACGGCCGCAACTATATCAACTTCACCCTGACCAACTCGCAGATTGCGCGGGATGCCGCTCCTTCTGTGGGTGCCATTCCGACGTCGGGTCTCAACTTCGGCGGAGTGCGGGCGCGGTCCAACTCCATCAATCTCGATGGCGCGGATGTAGGCGACTATATCTCCGGTGGCACGCGAGCCACGGTTTCACAGGACGCGGTGCAGGAATTTCAGATCATCACCAACGGCTTTGCCGCGGAGTATGGCCGAGCCTCGGGTGGCGTGGTCAATATCGTGACCAAGTCGGGCACGAACGCCACCCATGCCTCCGCATTCGGCTTTTTGCGCAATCGCTACATCCAGGCAACCAACCCGTTCTCGAACGTGGATCAGCCCGCCTACACGCGAGTGCAGGCCGGATTTACCGTGGGCGGAGCGATCAAGCCGGACAAAACCTTCTACTTCCTCGGCACCGAGATTACGCGCCGGCAGGAGTCCGGCTTTTCGGTCATCGGAGCCGACAACTTTGGCCTCACCAATATAGACGTCAGCAAGTTTTTCGGAGCCCCGACCGGCGCCCTGATCATCCAGGGAACGCCCGACCAGGCGGCGGCCCTGGCCGCGCTGCCCGCCAACACGCCCGGCATTCAGACCTACATCGGGCTGGTGGGTGGAAGCTCGTCGCTGGCGCTGACGGGGAAGAATCCGTCCTTCTTGCAGCCAACCATAGGAGTCAACAACTTCACCACCTCCGGGTATGCGACCCCCACCTCGTACGTCCCGCTGGACTCGCTGATTGGAAACTTCCCCATCTCCGAAAAGAGCGAGGTCTATTCACTGCGTATCGATCACAAGTTGACCAGCAACCAGCAGCTGCTGCTGCGCGGAACCGCTTCGCCGAGCTATGTGACCGGCATCCAGGAGAACGCGGCCAACCAGAACCTGGGCGAGAACAGCTTCTCCCGTACTGCCACCTCACGGTCGCACGACTGGTCCATCTTTGGGCAGCATACGCTGCTGCTGGGCAGTAACTCGGTCAACGAGGCGCGCCTGCAATTTGCCCGGCACCCGGTGCTGTTCTCCAACAACACCCAGGATGGCGGCGACGGCACGGCGGTGAACATTCCCGGCTTCGCATACTTCGGCAAGACTCCATTCTCGGTCGTCAACCGCATTGAGGATCAGTCGCAGTTCCAGGACAACTACACCCACATCCATGGCGGGCACACCGCGAAGGTCGGCATTGACCTGCGCTACATCCCCATCAATCTGCTGCAGGGACAACTCTACGGCGGCGGCGATTACACCTTCGCGGCGTTGAACGCGACCGATGTCTCGGCGTCTCTGGCCGGATTGCCGGGCTTCTCGGCGATTCAGGCGTATGGTTTGGGCTTGCCGCAGTCGTTCGCCCAGGGCATCGGGCAGACTCACGACAAGTATGACCTGAAGGTGCTGGGCGCCTTCGCGCAGGATTCCTGGCACGTCGGCAACGTGACCTTCAACTACGGGCTGCGCTATGACGTGGAGGCTTTCCCCACGCAGGGTGCGCTGAATCAGGATACCTACCAGGCGGAGCGGCTCTACGGCATTCGCGAGGGAATTCGGCTGCGCGCGGCCAACCTCGCGCCCCGCATCGGCGCGGCGTGGGACGTGGCGGGCAACGGGCACACCGTCTTCCGCGCCAACTACGGGCTTTTCTACGATCGCGCACCCGGCAACCTGGAGTCGCAATCGACCTCATTCAACTCGTACAAGGTGCCGCTGGTGATCCTTGCCGGGGGTGCGCCCTGCACCGCGGCGAGCACCATCAGCCCCTTGAATCTGAATGCGACCAACACCTTCCAGGGCTCGCTTTCGAACGCCAATTGCCTGCCGGTCGCGGGCCTCAACTACCTTGCATCGCAGCAGCGGTTCGATCCGGACAACTCGAACTCGCTGTTTGTCAACCAGAGCTTTCTCACGGCGGGATTTCCCCTGGCGATTCTGCCCTCCGGGCTGCCCGCCGACCTGAACTATCACACCCCCTACGTGCAGCAGATTTCTGTGGGCGTCGAGCGCGACCTGGGCCACGATCTTTCGCTGAACGTTGCGTTCAACTCGACCGGCGGACGGCACCTGAATCGCCCGGTTAACGTGAACCCGGTGAACCCCGCCTTGCTGACCGCGAACTGGCGCGCCGCGGTAGCGGCAGTGAACGCCGGCACCGCCGCGGCGGGAACCGCGAGCGCAACTTCCAGCCCGCTGACCGTGGCGACCGCCTCCGGCGTAAACCCCTGCGGGATTGGACCCCAGGGGCCTTACGTCGCGCCACCGCTGCTCAACTTCTTCCGGCGCTCGGGCCTCAATACCTCGCTCGCCAGCTTCATCAACGCGCAGGGTGGAGGCCAATGCGTGGCGCTGGCAGAGCAGATCTCGCTTGCGGATGGGTTAGGCATCGGCATCCCGGTGCCGTTCGGCGATATGTCGCCGAACCTGACCACCGGCACCTCCAGCTACAACGGACTCTCCGTCAACTTGCGCAAGCGCTTTTCGGCGAACTACGAATTTCTCGTCTCGTATACCTGGTCGCACGCCATCGATGATTCCACCGACGTGGTCAGCACCTCGGACGCGCCGCAAAACAATCTCAACCCCAATGCTGATCGGTCTACTTCGGCCTTCGACCAGCGCCATCGCCTGGTTCTTTCGGGCGTCTACAACACCGGTCATCTCACCGGCCGCATGCTGGGATCGGGTTTTCTACCGGGCGTCTTCTCCGGCTTAACCGTGGCGCCCATCATCGAGGTCAGCTCCGGCCGTCCGTTCAACATCCTTACGGGAACAGACACCAACTTCGACTTCGATCCGCTCACCGATCGTCCGAACGCGGTCTCTCCGGGTGCCACCAACAGCTGCGGTACGCCGACTGTCCTCTCGAAGTACTCGCCGACCGGCGCCTTCAACCTGCCCTGCTACGCGGACGCTCCGGCGACGGCAGGGCCTGATTCCAGCTTCTTCAACGGCAATCTTCGCCGCAACGCAGGAGTGCGACCCTTCGTAGCATTCACCGACATCCGCTTCGCCAAAGCGATGGAGTTCGAGCACCACCTGGCGCTGCAGCTCACTGCTGACGCCTTCAACCTGATCAACAAGAACAACACGCTCGACGTGAACCTCCTCTATACCAACGCCGGCCAGGAGACCGCGGCGAGCGATCCGCGGCAGTTCCAATTTGGAGCGCGTCTCAGCTTCTAGCAGCAAAAATCGTGACAACGCAGCATCTCGCAGATTGCCTGGCGTGCCGGGCGTGTACGATCGCCGCATCGTAAACGTCTCGAGGCACTGTGCTTACCCTCAAGAACAGTCTTCTCCGCTCCATCGGCCATCAGCATTGGCTTCGCGGGTCAGACCGCCTGCTTCGCGCCTTCGCCAACCCCGACACTCATCCTCCAACATCGTTCGAAGTGGACTTCTATGGCCTCCGCTACTCCGGCCGGCTCTCGAACTTCATCGACTGGAACGTCCTCTTCTATGGCGCGTTCGCTCCCGAAGAGCTGGAACTGCTCGGTCTGCTCAGCGACGCTCTGCGCGCCCGCGGCGATAGCGTCAACTTCTACGATGTCGGTGCCAACATCGGTCACCACACCCTGTTCATGTCTCGCCATGCCGACCACATCTTCTCCTTTGAGCCTTTCGACAAGGTGCGCGACGAGATGGCTCGCAAGCTGCGGCACGCCTGCGTGGACAACGTGAGCATCCTTCCCGTGGCGTTCGGGGACAAGAACGGACTCGCCAGTTTTACCCCGCCCACCGGTGCCAACCAGGGCACCGGAACCCTCTCTGACCGTCTTCCCGCCAACGCCAGCAGCGAAACCATCACCGTCCAGGTAGTCACCGGAGACGACTTTCTGGCCGCCAACCAGCTGCCACCCGTCACCCTGCTCAAGATGGATGTTGAAGGCTTCGAGGTGAATGCTCTTCAGGGTCTGCAGAAGACCCTGCACCGTGACCGTCCTCCGATTCTGATGGAGCTGCTTGCTACCGGGGACACGGAGCACAGAGACGCTACCGTTCTGGACCTCCTCTACTCCGATCATCTGTTGTTCGCGGTCACCAGTCATCACCGGCGACTTGTACTCGGCCCGTTCCGAAGGGGAGAAAGCATGGAAGCGCTCGTGCTCCCGCGGGAACTTGCGGGTATCATTCCCGGCACCGGCGTACACTGACGGAACTTACACGCTCACCCCGTTCAGGCCAAACATCACCGCACCAGTGCGCTCTCCTCGAACCGGTCGAGCAGTTCGCCCACGTTCCGGTAGACCTCGATGCATCCGGCGGCGAGCAGGTCTTCGCGGCTCCAGCCGCCGGTCGTGACCCCGATGGTCCACACCCCGGCCTTGCCCGCTGCCTCAGCGTCATACGGGGTATCTCCCAGCGCCAGCACCTCCGCCGGCTTCAGCCGCAGGCGCTCGAGCGTGGCCTCAAAGATATCCGGGTGCGGCTTCGACCGTTGGGCATCGTCTGCGGAGCTCTCCTCGTCGATGAGGTCTTCGATGCCGGCGATCTTTTTGTAGCTCAGCAGGTCCTGCTTGCCCGCGGAGGAAGCCAGCGCGAGCCGGATTCCGGCGCGCTTGAGCCGCAGCAGGAACTCGCGAACCCGTGGTATCGGCTCAACGCGCGGCAGGTACTCGGTCTGAAAGATGAACTTACGGAATTCTTTAAGCGGTTCCTCCACCTGCCTGCGTTTCCACCAGGACACGAACACAGGGATCAGCTGATCACCACCCTTCCCGATCTGCCGCCGCAGTTCTTCCACCTCCAGATTGATTCCCAACTCCGCAAATGCCGCCTGCCACGCCTGCGCATGCAGCCAGTTGCTCTGCACCAGGGTGCCGTCGATATCGCACAACAAAGCTTTCACCATTTCGCCTTGGATGCGGCATACACTGTTGGAGCTATGAACGCATCCGCATTGAACGAACAATTTGGACTCGCCGGCGTGCTGCGCTTTGAGGAGCACGGGGAGTTGATTCGCGCCCAGGTTAACCTGCCCTCCTGCGAGGCGACAGCATACCTGCAGGGCGCTCATCTGACCCACTGGAAACCATCCGGACAGACGCCCGCGCTGTTTATGAGCGAGCGCTCCGCCTTTGTGCCCGGCAAGGCGATTCGCGGTGGCGTCCCCATCTGTTTTCCCTGGTTTGGCGGCCGCAGCGATGGCGGCTCCGGCCCGTCGCATGGCTTTGCCCGCATCGAGCCCTGGGAGCTTGCTTTCGCGGCGCTCATGCCAGACGCCGCGGGCGACAGCCTGCAGCTCACCTTCGTGCTGGGCCCCACGGAGCTCAGCCGGTCGCTCGGCTTCGACCACTTTCGCATCGCGTGCGAGATGGTGCTTGGCGCCACGCTTACCATGCGGCTGACCGTCGCCAACCTGGGAGACAAGCCGCTCCGCTTCGAAGAGGCGCTGCACAGCTATTTCAGCGTCGCAGACGTACACCAGGCGCCGGTGACTGGCCTCGAATCGGCTGAGTATCTCGACAAGCGCGACCATAACCTGCAGAAGGCGGCACCCGACGGTCCCCTGCAGCTGACCAGTTTCTCGGACCGCGTCTTTCCTGCCAACACTGCCTCTACGATCATCCAAGACGCCGGCAACCAGCGCATCTTTCGCATCGAGAAGCAGAACTCCGCAACCACTGTCGTCTGGAACCCATGGTCGGACGGCTCCGCCACGCTGGCCGATCTGGGTCCCGACTCGTGGCTCACCTTTCTCTGCGTGGAAGCCGCTAACACCGGCTCCGACTCCATCACGCTGGAACCCGGCGCGACCCACACCATGACGCTCAGCGTCCGAGTCGAGCCGGCTGCCTGAACCCATGGCGCAGCGTCTCATCCTGGCCTCGGCCTCGCCGCGCCGCCGCGAACTGCTGGCGCAGGCAGACTTCGTCTTTGAAGTGCAGCCCGCCGAAATAGACGAGACGCCCCTGCCCGATGAGCCGGCAGCCGCCTACGTTGTGCGGCTTGCCATGGAAAAAGCGCAGGCCGTCTTCGCCTCCTGCGGTGACCCGGAGGCACGCGTTTTGGCCGCCGACACGTCTGTCGTGTTGACCGGCGGCTCCAATCTGGGAAAGCCGCTCCATGCCGCGGATGCTGCCCGCATGCTCGGGCAGCTCTCCGGGCGAACCCATGCCGTCATGACCGGCCTGGCCGCCGTCGATGCGCGGCGCGCCGTCTCCGCCATCGAGATCACCCAGGTCTTTGTCGATCTCATCCGCGCCGACGAGATCGAAGCTTATGTTGCCGGCGGCGAGCCCCTCGATAAGGCAGGCGCCTACGCCATCCAGGGGTACGCCGCGCGCTGGATTCCACGCATCGAGGGTGACTACTTCAACGTGGTGGGCCTGCCCATCGCCCGCACCGTCGCGCTGCTGCGGCAGTTGCATGAACCCGAGGCAGGCTCCACACCGGAGTAGCCAACTGTGGCATTCTTGCCACACTTGGCTCAGCCAACTCCCGTGTACTCTTTGTGTTGCTAGCACGGAGATCGCTCTTTCGTGAATGGAACCCCTGGTCCGGCGCACCTTGAACGGACGTTACAATCCGACATCTCCTTCAGCGGCGTGGGTCTGCATAGCGGAGCCATGGTCCAGATGCGGCTGGTGCCGGCTCCGGCTGGCTCAGGGATCGTCTTTCGCCGCACCGATCTTGATAACTTCGAAATTCCGGCAACCGGACGGAACGTTGCCAAGGTCAGCTATGCGACATCGCTGATGCGCCAATCAGTGCTCATCCAGACCACCGAACACCTGCTCTCGGCTCTCATTGGCTTCGGCGTCGACAATGTCATCGTCGAGGTCGATAACCTTGAAGTTCCCATTCTGGATGGCTCCGCGCTCCCCTACGTGCAGGCATTCGAGTCGACCGGGTTGCGCGTCCAGCGACGCCGCCGCGAATACCTCAGGATTCTCAAAGAAGTCGAGGTCCGCGACGGCTCCAAGTTCATCGGCGTCTATCCGGGCGCTGGCTACACCATCGACTACACCATCGATTTTCCCCATCCCATCGGGTCCGCCAACTTTCGCGGCGATCTCGCCAGCGGCGCCTACGCCAGGTTGATCGCTCCGGCGAGAACTTTCGGCTTCAAGGAAGATGAAGCCATGCTGCGCAATATGGGCCTGATCCGCGGCGCCTCCGAGGCCTGCGCCATCATCCTCAGCCGCCACGGAATCCAAAATGGGCCGCTGCGCTTCGACGACGAATTCGTCCGCCACAAGGTGCTCGACCTTATCGGCGACCTGGCGCTGGCCGGACGGCGGATCCAGGGACGCGTCGTCGCCGAACGCGCCGGCCACGCCATGCATACCGCCCTGGTGCAGAAGCTGATGCGCGACCGCTCCGCCTGGGAATTCGCTCACGGCTACGACGCGCTGCCGGAGACATCCCAAACCGAAACTCAGAGCGCGAGCCCGGCCCTGCGTCTCGCTCCGGCCCATGCCTGAGGCCTCCCGCGCGGCCATCGCGCTGGGCTCGAACCTTGGCGACCGCGAGCGCAACCTTCGCCTGGCAATCGACCGAATGGCTACCCTCGGCAAGGTGGTGGCCGTCTCCCGCTTCCACAACACCGCGCCGGTCGGCCTGGTGCAGCAACCGGACTTCCTGAACGGGGCACTGCTGCTCGAAACCCGCCTGCTTCCCCTTCCACTGCTGCACGGACTGCTGGCGATCGAGCGCGCAATGGGGCGTGACCGAGCCACAGTGCCCGCCAAGGGCCCACGTACGATCGATCTCGACCTGCTGCTCTACGATCAGGTGGTGCTCGCCACCGCGGAGCTTACGTTGCCGCATCCCGCCATGCACGACCGCCGCTTTGTCCTGGAGCCGCTGGCGGAGATAGCACCCGCCTGGGTTCATCCCATCGCCGGAGCGAGCATCGCCTCGCTTCTTTGCTTAGTATCCCACGTTTAGTCGAGAGGCCTTGGCGAGGGCAAGGACGCAACAAAACGTCTCCGATTAGCGTTCTAGGTCTTCCGCCTAACGAGGCCCGTACGGCCCCGGCCCACCCTGATAATGCTGCGCGGTCAGATAGTAGCCCTTCTTGAAGCCGTACCGATAGTCCCCGCGCACGTTTGCGGGGACATGCGGATGCCGGAACTCATCGCGGTTGTTCACGTTCCAGATGCGATGATTGGCGAAGTCCCGCTCCGCGCCCTGCACGCCGTCGATAAAGCCCTGCCGCTGAACCTCCCGCAGCTCTCCCGGAGGCGCATCCCAGCCCCGCGCGCCATACGGCACCGGCGGTCCCGGTTGGTAACCGGGAGGCGGAGGTGGAGGTGGTCCATATTGTGCGAACGCCGCGCCTGCTGCCAACGTTATTGCCAGTGCAACACCGAGTTCAATCCATCGTGTCAATCTCATCGTGCCCTCTCGTAGAAGTGCTGAATGGGTGAGAGTGGGCCCATCCACTCACCGTTGCTCCTATGAACCCAGGCAGCCCCAAGTTGTTGCCCTCATTCTCAGGGTGAGGGAAGCACGGGTGCAGGGAAGCAGGGTGTAGAAAGCCGGCCCGTGGAGCCGGTTCGCTGAACCCCGCACCCTGGTCCCTGACTCTCGTTCTAGCTGACCTTCACAGGAAACGGATTCCTCTCCTCGAACTGCGCCTGGTGCCAGTACGGATAAGCCAGTGGACGCGCACTGGCCTTGTCGAGCTTCGCCACCTGCTCATCGGTCAACTTCCAGCCCACTGCCCCCAGGTTAGCCTTCAGCTGCCCCTCATTCCGCGCGCCGATGATCAAGGTCGACACCGTCGGCCGGCGCAGCAGCCAGTTCAGCGCAATCTGCGGCACCGTCTTGCCCGTCTCCCTGGCGACCTCATCAATGGCATCAACGACGTCGAACAGGTAATCCTCCGGCACCTGCGGCCCGGCATCCACCACCACCTTCGTATTCAGCCGGGAACCCTCCGGAATGCCAGTCTCGCGACGAATCTTGCCGGTCAGCCGGCCCCACCCCAGCGGAGACCAGACCAACGCGCCCACGCCCTGGTCTGCAGCCAGCGGCATCAGCTCCCACTCGTAGTCGCGCCCCACCAGCGAGTAGTAGACCTGGTGCCCGGCATAGCGCGCCCACCCGTAGCGTTCGCTCACACTCAGCGACTTCATCAGATGCCAGCCGGAGAAGTTCGAACACGCGATATACCGAACCTTGCCCTCACGCACGAATTTATCCAGCGTATTCAGCGTCTCCTCGACCGGCGTCAGAGCGTCGAAGGCGTGCAGGTGGTAGACATCCACATAGTCCGTCCCCAGCCTTTTCAAACTGTGCTCGAGCGACTGCACCAGGTGATAGCGACTCGATCCCACATCGTTCGGACCGTCGCCAAAACGGAACGTCGCCTTGGTTGAAAGCAGCACCTTCTCGCGATCGTACTTGGCGATCGCCTTCCCCAGCGCGCTTTCGCTGCCTCCATTCGAGTAGATATCCGCGGTGTCGAAGAAGTTCAGCCCCGCATCCATGCAGATGCCGATGATGCGATCGGCCTCCTCCTGCGAGGTCTTGCCCCACGCCTCGAAGAACTCACCCTGCGTACCAATCGTGCCCGCCCCGAAGCAAAGCTCCGGCACCTTTAGACCTGAACGACCAAGCTGCCTGTATTCCATCTGAATCTCCTGCAGCTTCAGATGCCCTGGCCGCTGCGCACGGTTCACCGAGTGCCAGGCCCAGCGGGATGGCAAAGCGAATTCATCAGGAAGCCATAAGATAGAGGCTGGGCAAGCTTGCTGCCCGGCGTGGCCGAATGCCTCACGGAGAACCATTGCCCTACCTGTACATCGATAAAGTCTTCAACGAACTTCGGGACGAGCTGCTCTCGGCCATGCACAAGGCGGTCGAGAGCGAGCTTCGTGGCGGACGGGTCGATGTCTCGCGGCTCTATCGTTCGTTCACCCGCGCGGCCGCAAAGCAGATGGCCAATCCGGTGCAGGTGTCGGACAGGTGTATGGAGCAGAATCCGATTCGTTCCAAAAAGGGCTCCGGCGTGCGCGCCGACGAGTAGAGCGAATCTCCTGTAGGTGTACGGACGGATTCGCGCCCAACGCCGTTTTCTGGCAAGTCCCGCCATCGGTGTTTCCCAACCCACCCTGGATGAAACCGGTCGAGTGTTTAAGTCGGACTACGGTTGCGCCGCGTCGCGGGCATGCATGAGGAGATTCGCTCCGATCCTTTCCAGAAGACTCATACAACCTGACAGCAGATTCATGAATCCGCTTCCGGGCCTGGTGCGTCGTATGTGTGAGACGGGAGGAATCATGAAACTTAAAACCTTCAACCTGATCACTGTAGCTGCCTTGGTTCTCGGCCTGAGTCCGGCCATCGCATCGGCCCATCCGCTGCCGATTACGGGAGGCCACGCGCACCAGACAAGCTTTCACGATCACACGCCGCATGTGCACGATCACACGCCGGTCGCTCATCACTAAGCCATCTCGAAGCGGCCAGAAAACAGCTCTCAGCGCATCCCAGCCAACTACCCAACGGCCCGGCCGAGTGACGATCCTCGCCGGGCGTTCTCTATAAAGTCCCGCAGCTTGTCGGAGTCCTTGCTGCCCGGGACCCGTTCGACACCGCTGGCTACATCCACCCCATAGGGCTGGAGCGTTTGCACCGCTTCTGCCACGTTTGCCGGATTCAGACCTCCGGCAATGATCAGCTTCAGCCGGGAAAAATCCATGAGCACCTCGCGTGCCGCTGCCCAATCGAAGCGCAAACCGAGACCTCCCGAGCGCGATCCCACCTTTGCGTCCACCAGCACCCGCTCGCCATCCTCCAGTGCCTGCAGTTGACGCCGTACGCGGAGCGCGGAGTTCTCATCCTCGCCCAGCGTCCAGTGAACTGTATGGATGATCTCTACCGCCGGTCCGAGACGTTCCCGCACCCGCGCGGCAAGCTGCAGATCCACCCCGCCGTGCATCTGCACCGCGGTCAGCCCCGCCTGCACCGCCGTTTGCGCAATGGTTTCCGCGTCGTGGCCGGCAAAGACCCCGACCGACTGTATTGTCGGCGGCAGCCGTGCCGTCACTTCAGCGACCTGCTGCGCAGTCACGCGGCGTACGCTGGAGGCAAAGACGAAGCCAACCGCATCGGCGCCAAGTGCCGCAGCGCGAAGCGCGTCGTCAGCGTTGGTGTTGCCGCAGATCTTGACCCACATCGGGATAGATTACAGGGAGAGCCCCCAACCCTTGCTAGAACTCGGAGGCGTAGTCCACGCCCAGCAGCAGAGCGAGCATGGCCGCCGGCTCTGGCTGCCGCATCAGCGCCTCGCCTACGAGAAATGCATCGTAACCCGCCTTCAGCAGGCGCTCTACGTCGGCGGGGGTCCGGATGCCGCTCTCGGCGACGCGGAGGGCCCGCTCCGGCATCAGCCGCACCATCTGCTCATGCAGCCGGGGATTGACCTGAAGCGTCTTCAAATCCCGACAGTTGACCCCGATCAGTTCGCAGCCCAGATCCACCGCCCGCCGCAGCTCATCGGGATCGTGTACCTCGCACAGCACATCCAGCCCGGTCCGGCGGGCAGAGGCCACCAGATCCTTCAGGTCTGAGTCCTTGTGTGCGGCCACGATCAGCAGCACGGCATCTGCGCCGGCGGCTCGGGCCTCAAGAATTTGGAACGGATCCAGAATGAAGTCTTTGCGCAGCACAGGAATTTTCACCACCTGCGAGACCTGCTCCAGATCCTCGAGCGAACCTTTGAAGAAAGGCTCGTCGGTCAGCACCGAGATGGCCGCCGCACCCACCTCTTCATAGCGCTTCGCGATGGCGGCGGGACGATAATCATCACGCAGGGTGCCCTTGGAAGGCGACGCCTTCTTAAGCTCGGCGATGATGGCTGGCCCGGTGGTGGCTGTCTTCCGTAGCTGCTGGGCAAATCCACGTGGCAGATGCGCGGCAGCCATCCGTTCCAGCCGCGGGATATCTGCCGCAGCCTTTCGATCCAGCACCGTCAACAGCGTACGCGAGAGAATTTGATCTAGTTGGGTCGGCATGTACTCGTCTTCTCCCAGCTTACTTTAGCTCCAGTCATGTATTGGTACGCAGCAGTCAGCCTGTCAGATCGCAGCAAAAGGCCCCGTCATCGCCGATGACGGGGCCTTGGCATTGCCTGAAAAGTTGGTGCCGAAGAAGGGACTCGAACCCCCACACCCTTGCGGGTACGTGGACCTGAACCACGCGCGTCTGCCAATTCCGCCACTACGGCCCTGAAAAACCTGCGAACCAGCCGGAGCCAGCTGATACCAGCTACCGACCTGCGAACCGGTGGGCCACCGGCTCAGGAGTCTCGATCTTCGCAAAATCTGAGTCAACTGTCAATCCGCCACCGTCTCACTTACACTGAGTCCGCACGGCACCGGCTCGAGGTGGAGCACCATCCCACCCATGTAACATTTCCTCCAAGGAGTACCAGGAAGCACCATGAACGATAAGGCGACGACATGACTTCAAATACCTCGCAGAATGGAACGTCTCAAGCCTCAGCCGGATCGACAGAACTGATTCCAGAAGAGCTTGCCCTGGAGATACGCCGGATGGCGCATGACCTGTCCAACGCGCTTGAAATCATTGTGCAGACCAGCTATCTGCTCTCCACTGCCGAGTTGAAGGAGCCGGCATCGGACTGGCTGGGAATGCTGGACTCCGGCGTCAACAAGGCGCTCGATATCAATCAGTCGCTGCGCTCGTACATCAAGGCGCACGCCGCCCGGTAAGCCGCTCGTTCAGACCCTGGGGAACTGACAACTTGAGCGATCTCCCGTGAGCCCCGCAGGACTCGCCGCGCTACTTCGCTGCCCGCTTTTTGGCCGCGGCCTTCTTGGCCGTGGCCTTCCTTCCCGCCGCCTTCTTCACCACCGGTGCCCGCTTCGCGTCCGTAGTCTTCGGCGGCGCCTGTTTCACAGCGCCATTCTTGACCGCCACTGGCTTGGCCGTGCCTACACTGCCCGCGGCAATGCCGGCGGCAAAGCCGGCCGCCAGGCCGGCCGCGATGCCTCCGCCCGACTCCAGCTTCCTGAGCTTGGCCTGGTGGGTCTCCAACAGCTTTTCGATCTGACCGATCAGCGCCCGGGTCTGCATCGGCTTGACCAGCATCTTGTCTGCGCCCATGTTCTGCCAGTCATCGTCGGCAACGGGGAACGCCGTCAGCAGCGCCACTGCCGGGTGATACGCGGCGGTCCGGGCAGCCACGATCACCTCGCGCCCCGACTCTTCCGATTCCATGCGCATGTCCGTGATCACCATGTCGTAGGTGCGGGTCTTCAGCCTCGACTTGCCCTCGCGGGCGCTGGCCGCCGTGTCCACGTCGAACCCACTGATCTCTAGCACAGCCTTCATCGTCAGCAACACGGCCACTTCGTCATCGACCAGCAGAATACGACGCTTCATCCAGCTCTCCTCGCAGCAAACCCTTGAATGTACGCCTCTCATCATCCACGCTGGGGCTCAAACCTGCAACCGGGGCGGCGCGTCGAGACTTCATGGTCCGAAAGGAGACCGATCGTCCGCATGGCGGGGCATCCAGCGGTCCGACGTTGACATCCATCTCTCCTGGCCGATGCTATACTTCACGTTGCGGCGTCTGTTCGCGCCTCGGCATTGTGCCTGAAATCTCAACCCTAACCCATGCATGGCGTCTGCCTCGAGGCACGCTGTGGAGGCAGATTATTCCACCGATCGATAAGCGTTCCGCAAAATCCTTTATCCGTACCAACGAGCGTGTTCGCGCACGCGAAGTCCGCGTCATCGACGAGAATGGCGAGCAGCTTGGCGTGATGGCGCCGTTTGAAGCCCTGAAGATGGCCCGCGAACGCTCGCTCGACCTGGTCGAGATCTCGCCTAACGCTGTCCCGCCGGTCTGCAAGATCCAGGACTACGGTAAGTTCCTTTATGAGAAGGATAAGAGCGATCGCGCCGCCCGCAAGAAGCAGAAGGTGATCACCATCAAGGAAGTGAAGTTCTCGGTCACCGTAGATGAACACGACTACCAGACCAAGAAGAACATGGCTGTGCGCTTCCTCGGCGAGGGCGACAAGGTGAAGGCGTCGCTGCGCTTCAAGGGGCGGCAGATGGCTCACCGGGATCTCGGCTACAAGATTATCAATCGCCTGATTCTCGACATCGGCGACGCCGGCACGGTCGAATTCATGCCGCGCATGGAAGGGACGACGCTGCATGCCATCCTCGCCCCGACCAAAAAGGCGGAGGTGCAGCAGCCAGCCGTCAAGAAGCCTGCCGCCAATTCAGCGGCTCCTGCCGCAGCTGCCGCGGCCCCGACTCCCAATCAAGCAAATCAGGCGTAGGACACCGGCGGGCGTCCTGCGTCGCACGATTGACAGGTCACGACCCGCGTGTCATCGTTGCCTGGTTCTTCAAGACAGTGTGTAGAACTTGGGTTCTCCACGCGCCGTCGCCCTTGGAAGTGTGCAGGACGGCAGGACTTTGCTGCACACGCATCAGCTTTGTGGCGGTGCACTCTGGCTGGGTTGACTCTGGGTTGGAGCCTGAGAAGGCGACGGCTGGGTCGTCGCGGGCAGCGGAGGCAGGGTCTGCGCAGGGCCAGGGGCGTCCTGGATACGATCATCCGCGTTCACCGGAGCTACCGGAACGCCGGCTCCGGGAACAACTCCGGTCTGTGCAGGACCGGGAGCATCTTGAATGCGGACCTCGTTCTGCACCTTCTGCTGTTGCTGAGTCGCTTGTTGCACCACCTGGTTGGTTACTGCAGCAGCCTGGGCGGATTGCGCCTGCTGCTGCTGGAGCAGGCGCGCATCGGCGGCCTTTTGCGCCGGGGTCTCCTCAGGCTGCGGCGCGGAGGCAGGCTGGCTCTCACGTGGAATGACCACGGCCGCCGAGCCGCTTGCAGTTCGAGTCTGATGACGGTGCCGATGATGGTGAACGGTCGCTGCGGCAGCATTGGTTGCCGGAGGATTTCCCCCCGAAGCAGTCGCCGCCGGCTGTGAACTCTGGCCGCTCAGCGCCGCGCTCAGGCACCCCAAGAGGATCAATCCGGTCCATCTTGCCGTGCTCATTGAGAATCTCCAGCCATTCATCTGAAGGGAAGAACGGACCGTGCGGGTGTGCAGCAGGCCCGCACGGTCCACCGACTGCAGCGCGTGCCCCAGCTACCGGTGCGGATGAGCCTCTTCGTGGGGGGCTTCATGCGGCGCGGGCTGAGGATGGGGTGCGGCCTGAGGACGCGGCGCCGGCTGCGGCCTTGCCTCTGGCTGCGGGCGGGCGGCTGGTTGCGGGCGTGCCTCCGGCTGTGGACGTGCTTCCGGTTGCGGACGTGCCTCGGGTTGCGGACGTGACTCGGGCTGTGGCCGGGTCTCGGGCTGAGGATGTGCCTCGGGCTGTGGCCGGGCCTCGGGCTGAGGACGTGCCTGTTGCCGCTGCTGGTTTGCCTGCGCGGCCCGCTGCTGGCTTTGCTCCCGCGCCTGTTGCTGCTGCTGTACCTGTGCGTTGTGCTGCTGGTTCAGTTGTTCGGTGCGCTGCTGGTTCTGCTCGCGGGCCTGTTGCTGCTGCTGTACCTGGGCATTGTGCTGCTGGTTCAGTTGCTCTGTGCGTTGCTGGTTCTGCTCCCGGGCTGCCTGTTGCTGCTGCACCTGTTGCTCACGCTGGTTGGCGACCGCGGGCTGGCCAAAGCCGCCGCGCTGCGGCTGGCTGGCCGGCGCGGCATTCTGCCGGATCGGCTGGGGCGGCGTGCGATCGGCGGCAAAATGCTCCGGTGCGGCCACGACCGCTGGACGTCCGTGGTTCTCCGCATAGAACTGCGCCCGGTTCTGCTGCGCCTGCTGCACTCGCTGTTGCTGCACCTGCATGGGCGGCAGACGCTGCTCGTGCAGGACCGCAAGCTCGGCGGGTCGCGGCTGCACCCGCACGCCGTTCGGCCCGTTGAAGCTGACCCGGTTGTAGGTGTTGTTGACGGTAATGTTGCGCACATAGACGGTCCTCACCAGGTTCACGTTCACATGGTTGACCGCATTGTTGTAGTAGAAGTGGTCGTTGTTCCAGTAGCCTCCCTGGTAGCCGAAGCCCACGTAGCCAAAGCCGTAGTTGATGCCTCCGTAGAAGCCGATATGCCGCGCCCAGTAGCCGCGGTGAAATCCGTAGCGGCCCCCATAGTAGCCCCAGTACCCCGGCGTCCACAAAGCCCCCTGGTACGGGGGAGCGACCCACGCGCCGGGCACCCAGTAGTACCCGCCCGAACCATAGTCCCAGTAACCGGGAGTCCACTCATAACCGGGCTCGGTCAACTCCGGCTGCTGGTACTCGGGCAGCGGTGGCGGAGCCTGGTCTGCGTAGAGCGCGGCCTGGCCCTGGTCGGCATAATACTGCTGGTCGTTGTCCGAGTCGTAGTTGCTTGGCGCGTAGTCCTGGTCGGAGTTCTGGTACTGTTCTCCGCTCGCCGACTCGGAGGCCGAGGAACGCGAACTCAGCACGCGGGTTCGCTGCGAGGTGCTTCCGCTGGAACTCGTGGGAGGAGCGGATGAACTGACCGGCGCCAGGTTGGCGTCGGCAGGGTCGGCCCCGTTGTTGGCGTCGACGATCTGTGCCGGCTGATTGCTGTTGTTGCTCTTGCATCCGCTGGCGCCGAAAACCAGCGCTAAACCTACAAGCGATCCGGTCATGCCGGTCTGCCAAATCCTGGTTTGCATACGTGTCACGTCCTCTGAGGAAATTGGATGCTGTCCGGCCTGCCCTCATTGAGGAGGAACCCGGAAGTTTCAAAAATATTGCGGCTGTTTTCCTTTCGCCTTCGACAGCCCGGCGCCTCAACTGAGCCGCGCCAGCACCAGCGTCATGTCGTCGGGCTGCTCTTCGTCGCCAATCCAAGCCCGCACCGCGCGCAGGGTCTGGAACCCGATGTCGGAAAGACCGAGAATCTGGTTGCGGCGGATCACATCGATCAGCCCGGCCTCGCCGAAGTCCACCTGGTCCTTTTCGGGTTCGGTCAGGCCGTCGGAGTACGCAACCAGCAGGTCCCCGGGGCTCAGTTGCACCGTCGCTTCCTGGTACTTCAGGCCGTCCAGCAGGCCGACCACGCTGCCGCCGCACTCCAGCCGCTGCATCTCGCCGTTCGCGCAGAGCACGAGCGGCGGAAGATGGCCGCCGTTGGCGTAGGTAAGGCGGCGGGTCGCGGGATCGAACGAGGCGAGAAACAGCGTGGCATACTTGGATGGCTGCGTACTGGTGTAAAGGTGATGATTGAGCAGCGCCAGCAGACGCCCGGGCGAGATCCCCGCCGTAGCGTCACCATTCGAAGCCGCGGCGCCGCTGCGGTAGGCGCGCACGGCTGAATGCAGTGAAGCCATCAACAGCGCCGCAGAGATCCCCTTGCCGCTGATGTCGCCCAGCGCAATGTAAACCTGCGAGCCGCCGAAGGGGATGAAGTCGTAGTAGTCACCGCCGATGGTGCGAGCCGACTCGCAGATGCCGAACAGGTCGAGCCCCGGAATCCGGATCGGCGTGTGCGGGAACAGATTGTTCTGCACCTCCTGCGCAATCTTCAGCTCGTTCTGCATGCGGTCCTTCTCGCGCTGCTCCTTCAGCAGTTCGCGCAGCGATGCGGTCATGCTGTTGAATGAGGCCGCGAGCGCCCCCAGCTGATCCTTGCGCCGCACCGGGATCCTGTGCTCGAGATCGCCACGATCGATCATGCGGGTGGCGTCGTAAAGGTCGGCGATCGATCGGGTAACCGTGCGGCTCACCACGATGGCGATCGCGCAGGCCAGCAACTCCAGCGCGCCGAAGAGGATGCTGATAGCGATCAGCGCGATGTTCATGTATCTGCCGGTCTCGACCGAGCTCTCGAATAGCCGCCGGTACAGCACGGAGGGACGCGACGTGACCAGCAGCCGGTCCGGAACGCTCCCGCCTGTCACCCAGTCCGTGGTCGCCACCGGAGCGCTGAAGAAGACGCGCACATCGAACAGGTTGACCGGGGCCGCGAGCGTTCCGGCCCTCAGCCACTCATAATCCTGCGTCTTCTTGGCTGCGGCATCGTCGTCGTCATCGGAGTTGTTCGAGACTCTGAGGTCGAAGTTCGGCATGATCCGCAAGGTTCCCAGACCTTCGGCCAGGGTCGCCACTTCCTGGTCGCGGAAGGGAGAGCAGGCGAGCACCTCCAGACCATGCCCGGACGCCTGGCGGGCACTGTCGCCGCAGAGAAAAAGCTTGCCCGAAGCGGCGACCACACCGGCGAAGCCCGAATGCAGCCACGCCGGGCGGGTGGCGGTTTCAAACGGAGATGCGTCCGCGGCTAAGGCCGCTTTTCCGGCTTGGCGCGGAACCAGCTTATCGTCGTTCCAGACGCTGACCTCCAGCGGCCCCAGGTCGGCCGGCGACTGCTGAGCCAAACCAGACCGCGCCGGAAACCCGCCCTGAATCACGGAGGCAAGCACCGCCGCGCTGCGCTCCTGAATCTGGTCCACGGAGTCGTGGATACCTTCGAGAGCGATGCTGGTAGCGAACTGTCCGCAGAAGATGTACGCAGCAATGCTGGCGAGGGTTCCGAACAGAATGATGGGAGCCAGCCCCATCAGCAGGCAGGTGACGATCAATCGGCTGCGCACCGTCCAGAGTATGCGGCTGAAGACCCAGCGAAACACGTAGGCCATCATGCATACGGCGAGGCCGGTGAAACATATCCAGGCGAACACGCGGCACAGGCTTCCGATCCCGCGCGGCAGCGCCCCGGCCAGCAGCGCGAACACCGCCGTCAGCAGAAAAAAGCGGAACGTCCGCGCACCCAGCCGCCCGGCCGGGGGGCGGTGGAACATCTGTTCGAAGAGGACGCGTTCAACCCTGCGCAGCGTGCGGAACATGGCACCTCGCATTACAACACGGGATTCTGCCCGGGCAACCGAAAAACGCCGGTTCCTCACCGGAAGCGGCCAACTCGTCACTCGCAGCCTTGTGCCCCGGCGCCAGGAAGCGGTAAGGTTCTTGCCGCGGGTCGCTGCGCCAAGCTGTGCGCGTCCAAACGGCAGCAACGGGAAGTAACGCGGGGCGTGTAAAGCAAGAGGCGAGCCGGCCGCGCGTTCCCGCACCCGCCCGCAAGAGTGCTTTCCATCCGCTACGATAGCGGAGGCGGACGCAGCCCACTCGCGCCTCCGAAGGAAATCCGATGACCACACCGCACCCCGATAGCTTTTCCGCCAGCTCCACGCTGAGCTCCGGCAGCCAGACCGTCAGCTACTTTTCGCTGGCTGCGCTGCAGCAATACAACCTGTCGCGTCTGCCCTTTTCGCTGCGCATCCTGCTCGAAAATCTGCTGCGCCACGAGGACGGCCGGACGGTCACGGCAGACGACATAAGGTTTCTCGCCCAGTGGGACGCCGCGGCCGAGCCCTCACGCGAGATCGCCTACATGCCCGCGCGCGTGCTGATGCAGGACTTCACCGGCGTGCCCGCCATCGTCGATCTGGCCGCCATGCGCGATGCCATGCGTGCCTTGGGCGGCGACCCGGAGAAGATCAACCCACTGCAGCCGGCGGAGCTGGTGATCGACCACTCGGTGCAGGTGGATGAGTTCGGAACCCTCCACGCCTACGACATGAATGCTGCACTGGAGTTCCAGCGCAACCGGGAGCGCTATGCCTTCCTCAAGTGGGGCCAGTCGGCGTTCCGGAACTTCTCCGCCGTGCCGCCCGGCATGGGCATCTGCCACCAGGTAAACCTCGAATACCTGGCCCGGGTTGTCTTCACCACTGCGCCCGCTGCGGACGGAACCATCATGGCGTATCCGGATACGCTGGTGGGGACCGACTCGCACACCACCATGGTGAACGGACTCGGAGTGCTTGGCTGGGGCGTCGGCGGCATTGAGGCCGAGGCCGCGATGCTGGGCCAGCCCGTCTCCATGCTGGTGCCGCAGGTCGTCGGCTTCAAACTGACCGGCAAGCTGAAGGAAGGAACCACCGCCACCGATCTGGTGCTGACCGTCACCGAAGCGCTGCGCAAGTTTGGGGTAGTGGGCAAGTTCGTCGAGTTCTATGGGGATGGGATCGCCGGCCTGCCGCTCGCCGACCGCGCCACCATCGCCAACATGGCGCCCGAGTATGGCGCGACCTGCGGCATCTTTCCGGTCGACCAGGAGACCCTCAACTACCTGCGCCTTACTGGCCGCAGCGAAGAGCACATCGCTTTGGTCGAGGCGTACATGCGCGCGCAGGGTCTGTTCCATACCCCTAAGTCGCCCGAACCGACCTACTCCGCCACGCTCTCGCTGGACCTTTCGACGGTCGAGCCAAGCGTCGCCGGGCCCAAGCGCCCGCAGGATCGCGTGCTGCTCTCCTCAGCCGCGGCGAGCTTTCAGAAGCAGCTGCCCAGTCTGCTCGGTCCCAACGGAAACAAATCCGCCGCCCGGCAGCTCGTCCGCTGGGAGGGTGAAGGCGGGCACATGTCAGCGTCGGGCGACGTCACCAGCGCGGTCGGCGCGCCCGCGCCCGGCACCGAATCTCACTTGCCTCTAAGCGATACCGTGGTTCCGGTCGCGACGCTCAGCTCCGGTCACGGGCATCAACACGTTGTTACGCCCATCACCAGTGTGAAAGCCCGCTACGGGGTCGATCCTGAGCCTTATCTCGACCACGGCAGCATCGTCATCGCGGCCATCACCTCCTGCACCAACACCTCAAATCCGTATGTCATGATCGCGGCCGGCCTGCTGGCGAAAAAGGCAGTTGAAAAGGGCCTGCGGACGCCGCCGTGGGTGAAGACCTCTCTGGCGCCGGGCTCTCGGGTGGTCACCGATTACTACATCAAATCGGGCCTGATGCCATACCTGGACGCGCTGCGCTTCCAGGTAGTCGGCTACGGCTGCACCACCTGCATCGGCAATTCGGGCCCGCTTCCGACCGACGTCTCTGAAGCAATTGACGCTCACGGCCTGGTGGCGGTCTCGGTGCTCAGCGGAAACCGCAACTTCGAAGGCCGCATCTCGCCCGAAGTGCGTGCCAACTACCTGATGAGCCCGCCCCTGGTGGTCGCATACGCACTCGCCGGCAGCATCAATCACGACTTCGCCACCGAGCCGGTTGGCTACGATCACGGTCGGCAGCCGGTATACCTGAAGGACATCTGGCCGACCCAGGCCGAGGTCGCGGAAACAGTACTGTCCTCAATCGGCAGTGAGATGTTCCGCAAGCAGTACAGTACTGTGACCGATGGCGATCAGAACTGGCAGAATCTCACCTTTCCGCAGGGTGACACCTATCACTGGGAGCCGGATTCCACCTACATCCGCAAGGCACCGTACTTCGACGGCATGCCGGCGACACCCGAGCCCGTCGAAGACATCCGCGCGGCGCGCTGTCTCGCGGTGCTGGGCGACTCGGTAACCACGGACCACATCTCTCCGGCGGGCTCGATCAAGAAGAACGGGCCAGCCGGCCAGTACCTGCTCCAGCATGGCGTGGCTGTGGAAGACTTCAACTCCTACGGCTCGCGCCGCGGCAACCACGAGGTGATGGTCCGCGGGACCTTCGCCAACGTCCGTCTGCGCAACCGCATGGCGCCCGGAACCGAGGGGGGAGTCACCCGGCTGCTGCCGGAGCTTACCGAGATGTCGATCTACGACGCATCCGTCGAATACGCGCGGCGCGGCACACCGCTCGCAATCCTGGCGGGCAAGGAGTATGGCTCCGGCTCGTCGCGCGACTGGGCGGCCAAGGGTCCGCGCCTGCTCGGCATCCGCTTCGTCATCGCCGAATCCTATGAGCGCATCCACCGCTCGAACCTAGTCGGCATGGGCATCCTGCCGCTACAGTTCGCGCCCGGCCAGTCCGCCGAGTCGCTGGGCCTGACCGGCGAGGAGATATACGACATCCTGGGACTCAAGGAGATGCTGGACACGAAGTTCGCTTCGGGCAAGAACCTCATCGTGCTGGCTGAAAACCTGCTTGGGGTCACCCGGGAATTTTGCGTCACCGTCCGCATCGACACCCCGCAGGAGATCCATTACTACCAGCACGGCGGCATCCTGCAGTACGTCCTGCGGCAACTTGCAACCAGCTAGCCCTGGCGTCCTCACTTGGTATTGGCACACCTGGGCACCGCATTCATCCGCCTTGGTCTCACGCGATGAGTGGGCATCGGCAAAGCGGACTGTTGTTTCGAGGAAGTACCCTTAAGCGCGGGAGTATCCTAACGGCTGGAGGACACCGCAATGGAACTTGAGGTGCGAACCATGGAGTTCAGCGGAAAATTGCTCCGTCGTGGCTTTTGGATTTACATATGGGACATTAGAGGCTCCTCGCGGCATCTTTACGTTGGTCGCACGGGCGACTCTTCTTCACCCCATGCTCCTTCTCCCTTCCGTTGCATGGGCCAGCATCTTGATCCCAGCCTTCATGCAAGGGGAAATGCGCTCGGTAAGAGACTCAAGGATCGTAGAATCGATCCTGAGTCCTGCATGTTTCAAATGACGGCAATCGGTCCAATTTTCGATGAGCAAGAAACCATGGATGATCATCGTCCGCTCATGTACAAAACTGCCGCGCTCGAAAGGGCTCTCGCTGTAGAGCTGAAACAAAGGGGCTACGATGTGCTCGGGACGCACGACTGCAACACGGAACCTGAACCAGCCCTCTTTGCAGCATTACTCTCAAAGCTGGACGCCTCCTTTCCAAGCCTGGAATCAGCAACTGCCCAAGGAGCCCGCTTTCAACCGATCCACCTCCGTGGTGATGGACCTAGCGGCTCGGAGATTCTCCTGCGTGATCGTGGGAGGCTGTAATCCTTCACTTTATAGACACAAGCGCTCTTTTCAAGCTGTTCGTCGCTGAAAAGGGTAGTGACAGAATGCTCAGATTCGCAACCGCCGAAGACGACCGAAATAAGGTCGTCTCAACAATCGCGCAGGTGGAGGCTCGTTCCGCCATCTGTCGGCTTCGCAAGGGAAAGTCTATTACTTCTGCCGAGGCCGCAATCGCCATGGATAGCATTGCGGCGGAAGCGCGGCGGATGATCGAGCAGCCGGTCAACCGTCAGGTTCTCGATGCCGCTAGCATTCTGGTCGATCGCCACCATCTCCGCGCCCTGGACGCCATCCAGTTGGGCAGCGCAATCGTTGCACGCGACCTGTTCGCTGCTCAAGATATGAGCTTTATCGTCTCGGATGATGATCTCAAGTCGGCTGCCGCCGCCGAGGGCTTCGGCGTCTGGGACCCGACCACCTAATCCACAAAATCTCTAGCCCGCCGCCCGCACCATCTCCACCAGCACAGTTCGCGTCTCGCTCGCACTCTTCACTTCGCGCGTGAAGTTGATGCGCGTACCCTTCATCCCCGCCGCAGTTGTCAGGCGCAGCGTAAAGCCAAGCCGGTCGACCGACGTCATCGCCGCCAAGCTGGCCTCGATGCCGGCATGGCGGCGTGCCAGCCGGAGCATTGCGTCCACGTGATCGGCGTTCATGTGCGCCAGAATGCCGTCCGCTTCATCGGCTAGAGGATCCGGGGCGGCCGCGTCGTATGCCTCGGCCGAAATCCACCCCATAACCCCGAAGCCGCCGACATAATAGATCTCGACCGGCTGCAGGCGGAAGAATCCGAAGTCCGCGAAATCCACCCAGGAGCGGCTGTTCGGATGCCGCGCCAGGTAAAGCGCGCGCACCTCGACAGCATCGTCCGCCGGAACAGGTGCCACGTTGCCGACGATGGTGCCGCGCGCCGCACCCAGCGCGTCGCCATCCGCAATCGCCTGCTCGACGAACAGACTCGCCCGGCCATCGCGCCTCAGGTTGTGCGTGTGCATAGCCATGTTGCTGATCAGCAGGATCGGCCGCCCGGCGACATCGAGCGCATACGGCATCAGCGAACCGAAGGGGAAGCCCGGATGCCTGGCGGACCACGTCGAAAGCGTGCCCGCCGAGCGGGTCAACATGAGTGTGCGCATGCGCTCCGCATGGCTTGGCTCGGGCGTCGGGGCCGTGCCGGGGTGAGTTGGATTCGCTGCATGCTGCCGAGGAACATCTGTTTCAGACACCGTCAAACCTCACTCTCTTCCATCTTAAGGGTTCGGCCAGAGAAGTGCTCCTTTTACGTCCAGCCAACATGGATCGCCTACTCTCTCCATGAAGGCCAATCTCAGGAGCCCTATGCAGGCTGCACGCGTTACCCTACTGTCGATCCTTCTCGTGGCTCCGCTTTTCGCGCAGACTCCGCAACCCTCCATGCCGGCAAACCCATTCACCTCGCTCATGTCTGCCGCCAAAACCCACGCGCTCGCCCGGCACGCGCCGGTGCCCATCCTCTCCCCCTACGATGAGTCCCTGCTGACCACCCAGCCCCGGGTAGACGTCGCGGCACTCCATGCGATGGGAGTCAGCATCATCCCCTGGACCACCAACGACCCTGCCAGAATGCGGCAGATCATCGCGCTGCATGTCGACGGCCTCATCTCCGACCGGCCCGACTTGCTGCAGCAGGCGCTCGCCGCCGCTCGCAGCCAGGATCCCAACATCCCCGCCACATTCGACGTGGAAGGCCATCGCGGCGCACGCGGCCTGCGTCCGGAAAACACACTGCCTGCCTTCGAAGCCGGGCTCGACCACCTCATCACCACCATCGAGACCGACACCGGCGTTACCAGCGATCTACACTCCATCCTGTGGCACGATCAATTTCTCAATCCGGAGTCCTGCCACCGCGTCGCCCTTGACGGGAAGCCTCAGCCTTACGACTTTCCAGACTCCGTCTACTTTCGCGATCACACCCTCGCCCAACTGCAGGCAAGCTTCGTCTGTGACAAGCTCAAGCCCACGCGCTTTCCCGACCAGCGCAACGATCTCTCGCTCTCACCCGTTGCCGTCGCCTTTGCCCGCGCGGAACACCTGCCCAGCCCCTACACGCCCATCACCGTCGACCAGCTCTTCCGCTTCGCCGCCTTCTATTCCGAGTTCTACCAGTCCGGCGCCGGCCACACTCACCCGGAGGCCGCCGCCCGCGCCTCGAACGCCAAGAATGTCCGCTTCAACCTCGAAACCAAGATCGTGCCGCTTCCCGACGGCGGCAGCACGCCGCCGCTCCCCGACCGCGAGCCGAACACCAATCACACCGTGTCTCCGCAGGTCTTCGTCACCACCCTGTGCTCCACCATTGAACGCGCCCACATGCAGAGCCGCTCCGACGTGCAGTCCTTCGACTTCCGCACCCTGCAACTGGTCGAAGAGCAGTTCCCGGCGATTCCCACCGTCTACCTGACCGAAGATCCCGAGCAGCTTTCCACCAGCTTCGTTCCACCGGGCCTGCGCCAGCCCTGAGATCTCCCACCACGCAAGCGGCAGCATCGCTGAGCAGCACGCAAGATTACGGCGCGACCAGGAACTGCTCCAGCTTCCCGTCAGCCGTGGTGTAGGTCGTCAGCTCCAGGTTGGTGCCATTCGCGAAGGTTACGCCGAACGCCCGGAAGACCATGCCTCCGCGTAGCTCCTCAACCTCTTCCTTCAGCTCCTTGATAGGGCCCAGCTTGCTCAGGCTGTCTTTGAAGTCCTCGATCGCCTGTGCCGAAAAGTAAAAGTTGCAGTCCGCCGTAAACAGCGCACGATCGATCTTCCCTGCCTGCAGGCCGCTGAGAACCTTCTTCGCCTGCGACTCGGCCGCGGACTTGCCCGTGTCCTCCGCCTTCACCGGCGTCGGCGCCGCCGGCAGCACCATCGGTGCGATCGCCTTGGCGATCTCGCTTGCCGCCGAGCTCGCCTCCTCGTTCGTGAGCACCGCGATCGCCACCTTGTCGTCGGGAAAGACGACATTCTCAGCCACAAAGCCGCCTACTTCGCCGGAATGCTCAATGATCCGCCGTCCATTGCGATCCAGCACCTGGACGCCAAGACCATAGTGACTGCCCTCGCCGTTCTTCAGCTTTACCTCGGTCTCCATCGCCTGGTAGCTGGCCGGCTTCAGGAGCGTCTCGTCCATGATGCTGATGTCCCACTCGAGCAGGCTGGCGACCGGCATCGCCAGGCTGGCATCGCCGAAGTACCATCCCGGACCTTCCATCTGCGCCGGGCGCAGCGGCCCCAGCGCATTGCGCATGTAGCCCACCGGCTCGACCGCCTTGCGATCGGTGTCCAGGTTGATCACCTCCTTCAAGTGCAGCGGCTCGATCACACGCCCTTCCATGAACTGCCAGTACGGCATGCCGCTTGCCTTTTCGACGATCAGCGCAGCCAGCACGAAGTTGGTATTGCTGTACTGCCACTGGGTGCCGGGCTCAAAGTCCAGCGGCTTTTCCGCCCACTCGTGCACCACGTCCAGCGGGTTGGCGGGCCGCACCCACAGCGGGATCGTGTAATCCTGCGGCGCGTAGTCCTCGTATCCGCTGGTGTGCGAGAGCAACTCGCGCAGGGTCACGTCCTTTGCCCGCGTCAGCTCGGGAAACCAACGGCTTACCGGGTCTTCGAGCGTCAGCTTCCCGTCCTGCTGGAGCAGCAGCACCGCCGCCGCGGTGAATTGCTTGGAGATCGACCCGATCGGATAACGCATCGCCTGCGATGCCTTCAACTCGGGCACGAGCCGCGCATCCCCATACGCCTTTGCATAGACCACCTTGCCGCCCTGGACAATGCCCACCTCGGCGCTGGGAACCCCGGTCTTCTCCAGCACATCGGCAGCCGCCTCATCCACCTTCGCCCGCAGCTCCGGGGAGATCTGCCCCTGGGCGGAGATGCACGTGCATACCCACACCAACCCGGCAGCACCTCTAAGCCACAACTTTCCCATCCCGGTCTCTTCTCCTGTTGTTTGATCTGGTTGTCGCTGCGTCCTCGCTCCAGCTTACGCCGGGGCCGGGCTCACCCTGCTGGCTCACGCGACCGGCATCTCCCGCAGCGACATGCCAACCCCGGTCAGCTTCTCGCACACCTCCCAGAGCCGCCGCTGCGCCTCTGCGTCGCGCGCCTGCGGAGCGACTTTAGCCGGACCCACGTCGCCGCCGCGCATCTCCAGGAATCCCTGCGAGCCGTAGTAACAGCCGCCCTTCGCCGCCTGAGCAGTCGCGGCAAACAGGGTCGGAATGGCGCCGCCCAGCTCCGAGTTCAACAGCGTTCCAATCGTCTTCTGGATGACCTTCTCTGCGATCCCGGCCAGCCCCCTGCCCGAACCTACCTTGAACAGGTTGGTCTGGGCTACGCCTGGATGCACCGCGATGCTGAGGATCCCGAGCCGCGCCGCACGGCATCGCCGGTCCAGCTCACAGGAAAACATCAGGTCGGCCAGCTTCGACTGCGCATACGCCTCCATAGGGACATACCTCTGCTCCGACTGGAGGTCGTCGAAATTCAGCTTTCCCCGCTTGTGCGCGATCGACGAGAGCGTCACCACCCGCGCGGCCTCCGCCAGCGTCGTCCCGCGCCCCATCTGGAGCGCCCGCATCAGTCGGCAGGTGAGCGCAAAGTGCCCCAGCACATTGGTGCCAAACTGCAGCTCAAAGCCATCCTGGGTCTCCTGCCGTTTCGGCGGAGCCATGACTCCCGCATTGTTGATCAGGCCATGCAGTGGCAGGCCGTGCGCCAACTCCTCCTCCGCCACGCGCTGCACCGAGTCAAGCGATGCCAGGTCCAGCAAGACCAACTCCGCCTCGCTCGCCGCCGAGCCCGGTCCCTCGGCCTCGGTGCGCAGCTTGCCGAGCGCCGCTTCGCCCCGCGCCTTGTCGCGGCACGCCAGGATCACGGTCGCGCCGCGCCGCGCCAGTTCCACTGCGGCGGAGTAGCCCACGCCGCTGTTCGCACCCGTAATCAGGAACCGCTTGCCGGTCTGCGGTTGCATCCGCGCCAGAGTCCAGCTTTTGCTCATACGCGCGATTTTACGCCGACAATCCCGCCTGTCTGTACCCTGACTGCGTGCCGCCAACCGCGTCCGAACAACACCCTCGCCGATCTCAGTGCGGCTTGAGCGCCGCTTCAATTCCCGAGTTCACCTCGGCCTGGGCAAACTCCGCCGCCACCCGGATGCCGTTCATGACCGCCTTATCGTTCGACGAGCCATGTCCCACAATGCACACGCCACGCACGCCCAGCATCGGCGCGCCACCATACTCCGAGTAGTCCAGGCGCTTCTTGAAATCGTGAAACGCCGCCCGGGAAAGCAGCGCCCCGACCTGCGACGTCACCGTCGACTTCAGCGATTCGCGCAGCGACACGCTCACCAGCTTGGCCACGCCCTCACTCGTCTTCAGCGCCACATTGCCCACAAAGCCATCGCACACCACTACGTCGGCCTTTCCATTGAACAGGTCGCGCCCTTCGACATTGCCGATGAAATGGATGCCGCTCAAGCCGCGCAGCATCGGCAGCGTATCCCGGGTCAGCGAATTCCCCTTGGAATCCTCTTCGCCGATCGAGAGCAGGCCCACGCGCGGCGCACGCACCCCCAGCAGCCTCTGCGAGTAGATCGAGCCCATCACCGCAAACTGCAGCAGGTTCTCCGGGTCCGAATCCACGTTCGCGCCCACGTCCAGCAGCAGCGTCGGATATCCGGTCACGGTGGGCAGAATCGTTGCCAGCGCCGGCCGATCGACCCCGCTCAGCCCGCCCAGCACCATCTTGGAGGTTGCCATGGCCGCGCCGGTGTTGCCGGCAGTGAAAAAACCTTGCGCCACGCCTTCGCGCACCCGCTTCAGCCCCACGCGCATGCTGGAGTCGCGCTTGCTGCGCACCGCCTGCGCGGCCTTGTCATCCATGGTGATCCACTCGCTGGCATGGCACACGGAGATAGACTCCGAAAGCCGCTCAAACCAGCGCACCCGCGATGCGGCCCGCAGTGCCGCCTCAAGCGCGGGCTGAATCGTATCCTCCGGCCCGACCAGCGTCACCTTCACGTCCAGCGTGCGCGCAGCCAGAATGGCCCCGCGAATCTCCGATTCGGGGGCCCGGTCCGATCCCATCGCATCGACCACAATCTCGACTGGCATCAGGCCTTCACGTACTCAGCGCATGGTTCAGGTGGTTGTCGCACAGGTATCTTATGGCAGCAGGAACCCGCCCTGTCAGGCTTAGCTGGCGGCCTGGCCGGTCGCAACCACGGCGCGACCCTTGTACTCGCCGCACTTCGGGCAGGCCCGGTGCGAGAGCTTGCGCTCGCCGCAGTTCGGGCAATCGCCGCTGTTCACCGGGGTCAGAAAGTCGTGGCTGCGGCGCTTGGCAGTCCGTTGTTTCGAATGGCGCCGTTTCGGATTAGGCATCTTAAACTCCCTCTATTTGACCGGGCACGTGTCTTCGACCCTGGTCCTCATCGATCCTACTGCTTCAACGCCAGTCCCTGCAGCGCGCTCCAGCGCGGATCTTTCAACCCGGCGCTGCCCGCGCAGCCACATTGCATGACGTTCAGATTTTGCCCGCAGTGGGCACAAAGACCTTTGCAGTCCGGAGTGCACAGAGTTCGTCCGGGCAGGGAGAGCAAGACCTGCTCCCGCACCACGTCCTCCAGCTCCAGGCCGCTCTTTCCATAATAGCCTATTTCGGTCTCGTCCTCGGTGATGGCGCGCTCGCCCGCCTCGGCATCCGCGTTCTCAGGGCGAAACAACAGGTCGAATTCGCCTGTGAGCGGCACCGCCACCGGCTCGACGCAGCGCGCGCAGAGCACCTCGAACTGCCCTCGATACTCCGCTCGCAGCCGGATGTCCTCGACCTGTTCCTGCGGCCCGCGATGTTCCACAATCAGGTCGGCCCTGCCGGTCACCGGCAGCACGCCCACCTGGCGCGTGTCCGGCGCGTAGTCGATCGCGCCTTCGGCAATCTCCTGGCGAAACTCGAGCGGCTCTTTCTGCAAATCCAACGTGGTAATCAGCACATTCACAAGCCTATGACCCGGCCCCTCGCAGGTCAAATGGCGGATGGCTCAGGACCAGTCTGGCGTATCCTGCGCTGCAAGTGAGGTTGTGCGAGAGGCCTACGGCAAAAGATGCCGCAGTCGCCGAGTACCTGGTCGCGGCCAGCCTGAAGCATCCGCGGACGCTTGGCCCCACCCGTCGTGATTTGATGCAAAGTATTAAAAGCGTTGAACTTAAGGTTTGACCTGACCGGCGTTAAGCAGACTGCGGAGTTGCACCATTTCTGGGCACCCACTTTTCCCAAGGCGAGGATCAGCGAGCCAATTTGGGACAGAATGACTGGCATGGAGCGATTTGGGAAAGGTCGGCCACCCACGCCCGATTCTCCAGGCACAGCGTAACCTTCCGCGGCTAAGCTGAGGTTCTGCGTGCAGGTTTCGAGCGCAAGCACCTCCCGGATCCCCACGTGGCAGGGGAAGTTGCGACCTGGATGCGGAGGACCAATGACCAGGCTGCTGACCAGACTCGCCGCTGCGGGATGGGTGGGGGCGACGCTGCTGCGGACGTACCATCTGCCGGAGCTCTTCTCCGACCATTACCTGCCTCATCGCACCTGCTACCTCGCGTCTCCGGGCCTGATCTGGACCAACGCCGTCACCGACGGGCTGATCGCCGTCTCCTACGCGGTGATCTTCTCCTGTCTGCTGGGCTTGACCCTGCGCCTGCGCAAGGTTCAGGATTTTAGCGAGTATCTGTGGATCTTCTTCTCTTTCGGCCTCTTTATCGCTGCCTGCGGGGCCACGCACGTCATGGAGGTGGTGACGGTCTGGTGGCCCATCTACCCCATGTCCGCGGCGGTGAAGATTGTCTGCGCGGCGGCATCGGTGCCCACCGCGGTGCTGTTCGCCCGGGCTACCCCGGCGCTGTCGTACAAGATTCCCGAGCTGATCGAACTGCTCTTGAAGACCCGGCAGGAGCGGGACGAGAGCCGCCTGGCACTGCTCTCCGCGGAACGCATCCTGGCTGAACAGATGAGGGCCGACACCCTGATCGAAGCGGCCAACACCCGGCTGAATCACATCCTGGACTCGACCTCCGAGGGTGTTCTGAAGGTTGGATCCGACTGGACGGTGCGGTATGGCAACCGCGTGGCCTTCGAGCTGCTGCCCGACCTGGTGATCGACAAGGACTTCTGGGAGTGTTTCCCCGCCGTCGCCGGGAGCTATGCCGAGGATTGCCTGCGTAAGACCATGCACCAGCGGGTGGCCAGCGACTATGAGACCCACTACCCGCCCTATGACCGCTGGTTCCGGGTAAATGTCTATCCGACGCCCGAGGGGATGAGCATCTTCTTCACCAATATTTCGAAGGAGCGGGTGCTCGAAGACCGGCTGGCTGCGGAGCGCGCCGCGTTGCTGGCGCAGGTGAACTCGGTCATGGATTCCACCTCCGACGCCATTCTGAAGATCGGTTCGGACTGGAGCATCGTGTACGCCAACCGCCGGGCCAGGGAGATTCTGCCCGATCTTGACCTCAAGCTTTCGTACTGGGCATGCTTTCCCGGTCTGGAGAGGACCGAGACAGAGACCCTGCTGCGCCGCACCATGGATGAAAGGACGGAGGCGGAGTGGGAGAACTTCTACGAGCCGTACCAGGAACACTATGCGGTCCACACCTACCCCAGCCCCGGAGGCCTGAGCATCTTCTTCCACTCGATCACCAAACGCAAGAAGCTGGAGCAGCAAGTGGAGGCGGAGCACCTGCTGCGGGAGAAACGGATCGAGGCGCTCAGTCACATGGCGGGGGGCCTGGCGCATGAGATCAGCAATCCTCTGGCGATCATCCAGGCCACGGCCAGCGACCTGGAACGATTGGCCTTGGAGGAGCCGCTGCTGCCGGCCGAGGAGGTGCGGAAGGCCAGCAAGGCGATCGTCCACACCTCCGATCGGGCGATCCGCATCCTGAAGGGATTGCATGGATTCGCTCGCGAGGCGGGCCACGACCCGATGGAGTATGCCTCCGTCTACGACATCGTGGAGCAGGCGGTGCAGCTGCAGGAGGCGCGCTATGCCCGCCACGGGGTGGAGCTGCGGGTGCAACTGGCGCCCGCACTGCCGCTGCTGCTGTGCCGCGAGGTGCAGGTAGGCCAGATTCTGACCAACCTGCTGAACAACGCCTACGACGCCATCACTCAACTGGAGTGCCCGGAGCGCTGGGTTTCTCTTGAGGCCGGCGTGGATCGCCACTGTGTGCGCATCGACGTGATCGACAGCGGCTTCGGCATCGCTGAAGAGGCGCGGCAACACCTGATGGAACCCTTTTTCACCACCAAGACGAGGGGGCTCGGACTGGGCGTGGGGCTGAGCCTCTCACGCGCCATCGCCGTCGAACACGGGGGCAGCCTGACACTCTTGACCGGCACGGAAAACACCTGTTTCCGGCTGCTGCTTCCCTTCGCATCCGGCGAGCCTGAGTGCACGCAGGAAGCGCAGGAGGTTACGGCATGACTCTGAGTGAGGCCCACATCCTGGTGGTGGATGACGAGGTGGCGCTGCGCGAGATCTTCGCGAAGTGGCTGCGCAAGTCGGGCTGCCAGGATGTCCGCACCGCTTCGAACGGCGAAGAGGCGCTGCAGCAGGTGGAACGTGCGGAGGTGGATGTGCTGATCACCGACGTGCGCATGCCGGTGATGGACGGGGTGACGCTGATCCGCGAACTGGCGCGCCGTGGACACTTCATCCCCTGCATCATCTTTGTCAGCGGCTTTGGCGACGTCGATCAGCGCGAGATGTACGACCTGGGCGTGGAGGCGTTTCTGGCCAAGCCGTTCCACATGGAAGAGCTGGCCGGGGCGATTGAACATGCGATCGCGGAGCGTCAGACGCTGTGGTTGAAGCCGATGGCGATCGCTCCCCGGCAGGAGGTGGAGATGCGGATCGAACTTGCCGGCAGCCATTCGAAGGTGAACTCCAGCGAATGCCCCCAGGCGGAGCAGACTGCCGAGTGCTTCCGGCTGGGGCGTGGCGGGTTCAGCGCGCGCTCCCCCGACGCGCTGGGGCTGGGCAAGATCGCCTTCCGCTGCGAATTCGACAGCGACCATCCCGCCCTGAGCGGCCAGGGTTATGTGCGTTGGAGGTCGCGTACGGATCACACGGTAGGGATCGAGTTCGCGTTCCTGCATTCGCCCGGGCGCGAGTGGGTGATCGGGCAGATCGAGGAGGAGAAGCCGCGCAGTTTCATTCCGGCGCTGTAGCCCTGGAGAATCGCCGGGTCTGGAGCGCCGCCAGCATCTCTTCGGTGGGCAAACAGCAAGCCCATCGGTAGGGGCGCCAAGGACACAGCCACAGGCCCATGCTCCTAGTGCATCGCGGGACCGTCTTTGGGCGGCTGAATGTGCGGGATCATCAACACCAGCGGGATCATCAGGAAGCAGAAGATCGCCAGGACCGCGACGATGTCGAGATAGGCCAGCATGGCGGACTGCCGGTGCAGCTGATTGTAGATAAAGCCCTGCGCGGCGTAGACGCCGTCCTGCCCGCGGCCGCCGCCAAAGCTGGGATCGCGGGCGAAGTGATGGAACATCGGCTTCAGCCGGTTCACCTGGTCCATAAAGCCCGGACTGGACGGCGTCAGGTTGCGGATCATGTAGGCCTCGTGCCGCTGCGAGCCGCGGCTGAGCATGGTGGCGATGAACGCGGTACCCACCGAGCCGCCGATATTGCGGGCGAGGTTGGTAAGGCCGGAGACATCGTTGTTCTGCGCCCGAGCCACGCCGGTGTAGCTGATGGTGTTGATCGGGATGAAGAGGAACGCCAGCCCGGAGGCCTGGTAAACGCGCACCCACATGATGTATTTGAAGCTGGAGTCAAGCGAAAGCGTGTGCATCAGCACCATGGACGTGCCGAGGTTCGCGAAGCCCCAGCAGATGAGCCAGCGCGGGTCCACCTTGCCAATGAGAATGCCGACGATCGGCATGCAGAGCATGATGCAGACGCCGCCCGGCGAGATGACAAAGCCGGCAAGCTCTGCCGTATAGCCGAGCAAGGTCTGCACCATCTGCGGGATCAGAACGGTGGTGCCGTACAAGGTAAAACCGAGCACGAACATCAGCACGAACGGGATGGAGAACGTCTTGCGGCGAAACAAGGTGAGGTTGAGGATGGGGCGGTTCTGCATCTTGAGCTGGTAGAGCTCCCACAGGATGAGGGTGATGAGCGAAGCGGCGCACAGGATGACGAAGAAGGTGATGATGTGCGATCCGAACCAGTCGTCTTCCTGGCCCTTGTCGAGGATGAACTCGAGGGAGCCGAAGCCGGAGGCGAGCAGGCCAAAGCCGAAGAAATCCAGCTTGAGGCCATACTTGTGCGACTCCGCAACCTCGCGCACGACGTGAGGAGGATCCTCCACCAGGCGGCTGGTGAGGATGAGCGACAGGATGGAGATGGGAACGTTGATGAAGAAGATCCAGCGCCAGTTGTAGTTATCGGTGATCCAGCCGCCCAGGGTGGGGCCGATGGCGGGTGCGACCACGACGGCCAGGCCGTAGAGCGCGAAGGCCTTGCCGCGGTCTTTCGGCTCGAAGGTATCGGCGAGGATGGCCTGTTCGGACGGCGCAAGACCGCCGCCGCCTGCGCCCTGCAGCACCCGGAAGAAGACCAGCAGGCCAAGCGAGGGCGCCAGGCCGCAGAGCGCGGACGACAGCCCGAACAGGACGACGCAGATCATGTAGAACTTCTTGCGCCCGATGAAGGTGGTGAGATAGGCGGAGGCCGGCAGGATGATGGCGTTGGCGACCAGATAGCTGGTGAGCACCCAGGTAGCTTCGTCCTGCGAGGCGCCCAGCGCCCCGCCGATGTGCGGCAGCGAGACGTTGGCGATGGAGGAGTCGAGCACCTCCATGAAGGTGGCGAGGGTGACGGTAAGGGCGATCGCCCACTTGTTCGTGCGCGGCTTCCAGGCTGCGTCGGAGCGGCGCTCGGCTTCGAGCTGCGCGTGGCTGCCCGGTTCGTGCATCTCCTGATCGGCGAGCGTGGCGGTTGCGGCTGCCATGAGGTCCCTGCACGGATTGTACGTGGATCGCGTTGCGCGTTTTCATCGCGTGGAGGCATGCACCCGCAGCCTGCCGGCGAGATCCTGCCCAAAGACGCACGCGATCCGGTCTGACCGGCGGCCTGCTGGCGAATGCAGGCAGAATGCCTGTAGCATCGGTGGATGCAGGAGGGGCGCAATGCATCCAGATGGCGAGAAGCTGATGAACCTGCAGCGTTACGACCTTGAGGCCAGGCGCCTGCGTGACGAGATGAACGCGCTGCCGAAGCTGGTATCGCAGCTTGAGGCGGCGGCCAGGGCGACGGTGGGTCAGAGGGCTGTGGTGATCGACCTCATCGCCAAGGAGGAGGCGCTGCGGCGACGCCAGGAATCGGACATCCGCGATAAGCAGGAGAAGATCGCCCGGGTGAAACGGCAGATGGATGCCGCGACCTCAGCGGTCCAGGTAAACGCCTTCGATCACGAGATTGCGTATTTGCAGGGCGAAATCGCCAGCCTGGAAGACGCGGAACTTGAAAGCATGGAGCGCAGCGAAGAGCTGGAAAAGCAGAACCACCTGGCGAATGAAGCTGTGGCCGCCGCCGAAAAGAAGTTCGCCGTGGAACGCGAACGGGCCACGGCGACCATTGCGCTGAACAAGGTGGCGCTGGCGGACGTTGAGGCGCGCCGCGCAACCGTGCGGGCGGCCATCGGAGAAGACGCGCTGTCGCTGTACGACCGGATCGCGCGAGCCAAGGGTACAGGAATGGCAGAGGCGCTGAACCAGAAGTGCACCGCCTGCCAGATGCTGCTGCGCCCGCAGCGCTGGAACGAGCTGCGCGACCGCGACAACCTCGATCTGCTGACCTGCGAGAGCTGCGGCCGGCTGCTGTTTTACGATCCGGCGCGCGACTCGCCGCAGCGCAAGGTGGTGCCGTTCGAGAGCATCGCCGCACAGATTGTGAGGGGAAGTTGAGCCGGAACAGGCCGCGACTTTGCGTGGACATGGACGAGGTCATGGCCGACGCGGTGGCGGAACACCTGAGGCGCTACAATCTGGAGTTCGGCGAGCGGATTACGGTTGCCGATCTGCAGGGCAGGTGGTTGTGGGATGTGGTGGAACCCAGCCGCCACGCCACGCTGGAGGACTATCTGCGGTCGGCAGACTTCTTCGCCGTACTGCAGGTAATGCCCGACGCCCAGCGCGTGCTGCGTGCGCTGCAGGACGAGTACGAGGTGTTTATCGCGAGCGCCGCGATGGAGGTGCCGAGCTCGTTCACTGCGAAGTACGAGTGGCTGGCCCGACACTTTCCCTTCATTCCTGCCTCGAATATCGTGTTTTGCGGCGATAAGAGCATTCTGAAGGCGGACTTCCTGATCGACGACAACCCCCGGCAGCTGCGGCGGTTTACCGGCCAGGGGGTGCTGTTCCACTCGCACCACAATATTGCGTGCACGGAATTCCCCCGGGTGCGCAACTGGCTGGAGGTCGAAGCGATGTTTCTGCGGGCGAGCCGCCATAGCATGTAGAAGGCTTTTCCCTCAGTCTCTGCCGGCGTACGCCAGCAGGCTGCCGCCACGTCGCTTGGCGGAGTACATGGCGTCGTCGGCGGCACGGCGCAGGCCGTCCAGGTCGCTTGACTGGCCGGAGGAGAACGCGATGCCGGTGCTGATCCGGATGGCGACGGGAACGTCGTCGACGATGATGGGAACGCTGGCTGCGGACATCATCGCGCTCGCGACGAACTCCAGGTGATGCTCGTCGTGCACGCCTGCCAGCAACGCCGTGTATTCGTCGCCGCCGGTACGGGCAAGCAGGTCGCGCGGGCTCAGGTTCCAGGAGAGGCGGACCGCCAGGGCGCGCAGAATCTGGTCGCCGGCCGCATGCCCCAGAGAGTCATTGATGCATTTGAAGTTGTCGATATCGATGACCAGGCAGGCGACGGTGGTGCGCTGGGCGCGCGCCTCTTCGAGCGCCTCGGATAAACGGGCTTCGAACATGCGGCGGTTGGGCAGATCGGTCAGCGGATCGTGCATGGCCAGCCGCTCGATGCCGGCGACCTGATCTTCAAGCAGGGTCTGCAGGATTCCAGCCACCACTGCGAAGACGGGCAGATCGTACACCGCGCCGGGAAGCAGAAGCTGCGGCCAGAGAAGATGGCACAGAGCAGGTGCCGGTATGCTGAAACCCCATCCGGCAAAGCCGGCGGCGGCGACGAGGGTTCCAAGTCCGAGGTTGGCCGCCGAACGCACGAAGAGCCAGGACGCATCCAGCAGCAGCAACGAAAAAGCGGCATCCAGGGTGATGGTCTGCCGTTCCGGGCCGGCGATCAGCGCGACAACGGTGAGCAGGACACAGGTGGCTCCGAGCAGGTTGGTCTGCAGCGTCTTAGCCCGGCTGACCAGAAGCAAGTAGATGGCCGGTGCTGCAAAGAGCAGAACCTCCAGCCGGTCGACTCCGAGGGGATGTAGTGGAAAGGCTGCGATCACGCTCGCCAGCAGCATGGGGATGGCCAGGCTTGCGGCCACGGGGCCGGAGACACGGTGCGAGGCGCGTCTCTCCGCCGCCAGGAGAAGAAGGACGAGGCAGAGCGTGAGTGTCCATTCGCCGCTCACCGAAAGCGGGTGGCCAGAAGCTCTGGAGGGCAGCAGGGATTGCGCGAGTCGAATGCCGAGATGAACCAGGAGAAGGGCCCATCCGGCAAACCAGAGGCCGGCGTCCGGCCCGGCGCGCCGGAGCATCGGCCGAAAGCAGCCGAGCACCAGGAGAAGAAAGAGAAGAAGAGGCAGGCAGCTAGCGTCCACGGGGCCGAGATCCACAGGATGTTCCTCTGTACTGTGAAGGTTCTGCCATGAAGCTAAACCAAGCAGGCTGTTTCGCGAAGAAATATGTTTGAACCGCGAAGACGCTCGTCCCGTTCCGTGGCGAGAGGCAGAATTGCGGACCGGAAACGGGCTGGGTCTCGCGCCGAACTGCGTCGCGGACCGCTCGGGAGTCTCAGCGGCTGAAGGCGGTGGCCTGCTTCTCCGCGTGTCGCTCCATCCCAAGCTCGACCAGGCGGCTCAGAAGCTCCTTATAGGAAAGCCCGGAGGCTTGCCACAGCTTCGGATACATGGAGATGCTGGTGAAGCCGGGCATGGTATTGATCTCGTTGAGGAAGACCTTTGGCGTGAATCCCTTCTGCGCCGGTTCCATCAGGAAGTCGACGCGGGCAAGCCCCGCGCAGTCGCAGGCACGAAATGCAGCCAGCGCTATGGCGCGAATCTGTTTCTGCTGCGCGGCGGTCAGCTTCGCAGGGATCACGCTCACGCTCTCATCCGGCCCGTGAAGCTGATACTTCGCCTCGTAGTCATAGAACTCCTTGGCCGGGATGATCTCGCCGATCACAGAGGCTTCCGGCGCGTCGTTGCCCAGAACCGCCACCTCCAGTTCACGCGGCTTGGCACCCGGGCCGCCGACCCCCTGCTCGATCACCAGCTTGCGGTCATAGCTCGCGGCGAGGTCCATGGCGGACGCTAGCTCGGCTCGCACCTTCACCTTGGAGATGCCGACCGAGGAGCCGAGGTTCGCCGGCTTCACGAAGAGCGGGTAGGACAGCGCTTTCTCGATCTCGCGTTGGCAGCGCCTGGGGTCAGCGCGCCACTCGGAGCGCGTGATGGCGACGTGCGGCGTCTGCGGCAGGCCGGCGGCCGCAAACAGCCGCTTCATCACGTCCTTGTCCATGCCGGCGGCGGAGCCGAGCACCCCCGAGCCCACGTAGGGCAGGTCGGCGAGTTCCAGCAGCCCCTGAATCGTGCCGTCCTCGCCAAAGGTTCCATGCAGCACCGGGAAGATGACGTCGATGGCGTTGGTCAGGGCCGCGGAGTAGCGCATCAGCTCCGTGCTGCTCTCGGCGGCGGCTTCGAGCGCAAGCGGCTGCGCTTCGCCGGACAGCAGCGCCCGGGCGGAGTCTCCGCCGAGCCACTGCCCCGCCTTGGTGATCGCGATGGGAACGATCTCGAATCTGCTGCGGTCCAGCGCCTTCAGAATGGAGGCTGCGGAGAGCAGGGAGACTTCGTGTTCGCCGGATCGGCCGCCGAATAAAACACCAATGCGCAGTTTCTTCTTTGCCATGTCTGCTTCTAGGGTACGGGATGTGCGAGGCGATCGAGGCCGGGGAATCAGGCAAGCAACGCCCGCCCGGGGTCATCTTCGGGCGATTCGTTCAGTGAACGGTCGGCTTCTTCTCCGGGAGAAAACTGGTGACGACCACGCCCGCGGTCTCGAAGTGCGCGACCCTGTGGCCGTTTGCGTGGCCAAGGAAGATGGCTTTCTGGAGCATCAGGATCAGGCGGCGCGACTCTTCCTCGAAGAAGCGGCCGACGGACGCGTTGTAGTCGCACACCAGGTTGTAGGTGGCGCTGCACTTCGGGCATTGGATGGAGTCGTCCAGCCAGCGGTGAAACGCGGCTTCTGGCAGCTTGCCGACGGGGTCTTGGCCGGTGCGGATGGCAGCGAGGATGAGAGGCATGCTCTCCCTAGGATACGTCGCGCTCGCTCCGGATGCCGGGCGGCACGGGCGTGGCGGTTGGCGTCTTACACGCCTGTGTCAAGGAGAAGCTTTCGATGATCAAGTCAGTGGGATACGCAGCAAACCATTCGTTTTCCAGTCTAAAGCCGCTCGCATTCGAGCGCGAAGAGCCAAAGCAGAACGAAATCGAGATCGAGGTGATGTATTGCGGGATCTGCCACTCCGACATTCACCAGGTGAAGAATGAATGGCACAACACGGTCTACCCCTGCATGCCGGGACACGAGGTGGTGGGGCGCGTGAAATCGGTGGGCGCGGCGGTGACGCGCCACGCGGTGGGCGACCTGGTGGGCGTAGGCTGCATGATCGACTCCTGCCGGCAGTGCGAGCCCTGCCAGGCGGGCGAGCAGAACTATTGCGAGGGGCCGAACTCCTGGCTGGCGACCTATAACGGCCCGATGGTGCCGTCGGCGAAGGCTCCAACCGGAACCAACCAGTACGGGAAGGACAACACGTACGGCGGCTACTCTACGTCGCTGGTGGTGCCGGAGGACTTCGCCTTGAAGATTCCGGCCGGGTTGAAGCCCGAGGTGGCCGCGCCGATTCTTTGCGCCGGCGTAACCACCTACTCGCCGATGAAGCACTGGGGCATGGGCCCGGGGAAGAAGGTTGCCATTCTCGGCTTCGGCGGCCTCGGAGACATTGCGCAGAAGATCGCCAAGGCCATGGGTGCGGAGGTGACCGTCTTCACCACCAGCCAGGCCAAGGTGAACCAGGCTCCGGTCGTCGGCGCCTATGCCGTGCACGTGGACGATCACGACATGCTCGAGAGCCTCAAAGCCAGCTTCGACTTCATTTTGTCTACGATCCCGAAGAAGACCGACCTTACCCCCTTCGTGCCGTTGCTGAAGCGCGATGGAACCCTGGTGATCGTCGGCGCGCTGGAGCCGCTCGCCCCCTTCAACAACATGCAGATGGCGGCGCATCGGAACGCGATCGCCGGGTCACTGATCGGTTCCATCGCCGAGACGCAGGAGATTCTCGACCTCTGCGCGCAGCACGGGATCGGACCCGATATAGAACTTCTCGACATCAAGAACATCAACGATGCGTACACCCGGGTGGAGGACGGCGAGGTCCGCTACCGCTATGTGATCGATATGGCGACGCTGAAGCCGGACGCAGTCGAAGCAGCTTGAGACGCAAGAAGCGGCGGAGGCTCCGCCGGAACAAGCTGGAGCCGCCGCCGCCGATTCTGAAACGACCTACTATCCTTGGTTTACTTCTTCTTTGAGGAGGACTTCTTTGCCGGAACCTCTTCGACACTCTGCTCCGCAGGCTGATTGATCTCCTGCGCCGCCTCGCTCTCGTCCTTCACGGAATCGGCTTCGGATTTCTTTTCCTTCGCGTCCTTCGCCTTCTTCTCCGGCACCTTCTTGTCGTCGCCCTCGGCCGCATACGCCTGCTTTAGGATTCCCTTGGCGGTGCTCATCACCAGCTTGCCGGCGTTCTGCTCCTCCGCGAGCGTCTGCTTCAGCAAGCCGGCAATCTCGGTCTCGCCCAGCGTGTTCGCGATCAGGATGGCGACCGAATAACCGGCAATCTCGTAATGCTCCACGCGCGCCGCCGCGCCGATGATGCCGGCGTCGTACAGCGCGCCTTCTTCATCTTCCTCCAGGGCCTCCTTCACTTCGTCGATGGCGCCTTCCATGCCCTTGCAATGCTTTCCGGTCGGCTTTTTGCCCAGGTGTTCGAAGGCTGTTCTGAGCCGGGTTACGTGCTCCTTGGTCTGCTCCAGGTGCTGGGTCAGAATCTGCTTCAACTCGGTGCTTTCCACCGCTTTGACGACCTTCGGGAGGCTCTTCACCAGCTGATTTTCGGCGCTGTACAGGTCGCGCAACTCATCGATCAAAACTTCTCGCAGGCTCATGGTTTCTCTCTGTGGTTGAATCTTGGGGTTAGAGCGGTTCTCCTAGGATGTGCGCCGGACGAACTGCGCAGACCCGTGTTCTTTGTAAGAAGACGGGCGCTTGCAAAGTAAGTCCAGCGTGCAGCAACAGGAGAACTGCACTACTCTCCCGCAGTCAGTCAGAGTACACCCGGCGCAGGCAGGTTGGCCTCAGGCGAACGAAACGGAACCGATTTCGGCACGAGTTCACAAATCACCTCGAAAGACGCCTCCCGTGCTTTCGCGGCTCCGAGCCACGCAGCCTATAATGCACTATGGCGACCGCTTCGCCGGCCTCCTCGCAGGCCGACTCCTTGCAAGTCGAACCGCCGCAGACTCAGGTCACCCAGGCTCCCGGCCTTGGTGATGAGGAGACTCCTGCGGGCATCGACCTCGAAGCCGCGCTGCAGAAGCCGCCGGCAGCAGAAGCGGATTCGCTCGCCAGCCTTGCCGAACCGGCTGGATCCTTTGTCAAACCGGCGCCCGCCCCCGAGGAGCTGCCGCCGCCCGCGACCAGGCCGCCGGTCTCCGCCAGCATCGAAGAGCGCTTCAACCACCTGCTCGAAACCGTGCACCGCAACCGTCCGCAGGACGATCTGGACCTGATCCGGCGTGCCTGGGCCTTCTGCGTGCAGCAGCATCGAGGCCAGAATCGCGCCTCGGGCGAGCCCTACATCATCCATCCGCTCGAAGTCTGCCAGATCCTCGCCGACATGAAGATGGACTCGACGGCCATCGCCGCCGGGCTGCTGCACGACGCGGTCGAAGATACCAATGTGACCAGCCCGGAGATCGCCAAGCGGTTCAACGAGCAGGTTGCGCACATCGTCGAAGGCGTCACCAAGCTGGATAAGATCAAGTTTGCCAATCGCGAGGATCACCAGGCCGAGAACATCCGCAAGATGCTGCTGGCCATGGTCACCGATGTGCGCGTGGTGCTGATCAAGCTCGCCGACCGCCTGCACAATATGCGCACGCTGGAGCACCTGAAGCCGGAAAAGCAGCAGAAGATCGCGCGCGAGACCCTCGACATCTACGCGCCGCTGGCGCATCGCCTGGGCATGGGCAAACTGCGCGGGGAGCTCGAAGACCTCGCGTTTCGCTATACCGATCCCTTCGCCTACCTGCAGGTTGCACAGGAGGTCGAAAACCTTCGCGGCGCCAACGAAGACTTTCTCGCTACCATCGTCGCCACGCTGCAGGCCAAGCTGGAAGAGGCCGGCATCCAGGGCCGGGTCGAGTCGCGCATCAAGCGTCTCTACTCCATCCAGCAGAAGCTGCTCTCACAGAAGATTCCGGTCGAACAGGTCTATGATCTGCTGGCGATCCGGGTCATCTGCCACACCGTGGCGGAGTGCTACGCCGTGCTCGGGCTGCTGCACGCGCAGTGGCGCCCGGTTCCAGGCCGCATCAAGGATTTCATCGCGATGCCGCGGCCGAACCTCTACCAGTCCCTGCACACGACGCTGATCGCACCCGGCGGCCACCAGTTCGAGGTGCAGATTCGCACCGAGGAGATGCACCGCATCGCCGAGGAGGGCATCGCCGCGCATTGGAAGTACAAGGCCGGCGACGTGGTCTCCGCCAAGGACGAGCAGCGCCTCGCCTGGGTGCGGCAGTTGATGGAATGGCAGCGCGAGATGTCCGATCCCAACGAGTTCATGTCGACGCTCAAAATCGACCTGTACCCGGAGGAGGTTTACACCTTCACCCCCAAGGGCAAGGTGGTCGTTCTGCCCAAGGACGCGAGCCCGATTGACTTCGCGTACGCGATCCACACCGAGGTGGGCAACACGACCATCGGCGCCAAGGTGAACGGACGCATCGTTCCGCTGCGAACTCGCCTCAGAAACGGCGACATTGTCGAGATCACCACGCAGGCCGGCCACGCACCTTCGCGCGACTGGCTGACCTTCGCCAAGTCCAGCCGTGCCCGTAACAAGATCAAGCACTGGCTGAACGAGCACCAGCGCGAGCGCGCCATCGAAATCGGCAAGAAGCTGCTGGAACGCGAAGCCCGCAAGTGGAAGGTCTCGCTCAAAACCGTCACCGACGAGGACTACACCCGCGCCGCGCACGAGTATGGTCTGGGCTCCGAGCCGGAACTGCTCGCCGGCGTCGGTTTCGGGAAGTACTCCGCACGCGTCGTCCTGAACAAGCTGGTGCCGGGTTCGACGATGCCGGTCGAAACCATCGACAGTGAAGCCGCGCAGACGGCTCCAGGTGCGCTCGCCAACATGTCGGACGCGGTCCGGCGCGTCTACTTCGGCAAAGGCTCCGATTCGCTGCAGGTGGAAGGTCAGGACGACCTGCTCGTCTATCGCGCGCGATGTTGCAACCCCATCCGCGGCGAGGAGATTATCGGCTACGTGACCCGGGGCAAAGGCGTCGCGGTCCACGCCCGCGTCTGCCCGAACGTGCAGAACCTGCTCTACGAGTCGGACCGGCGCATTCAGGTGGAGTGGGGCGCCGATCCCACCGCCCAGCAGAAGCCGACCACCTATCCGGTGAAGCTCACCGTCCTATGCGACGATCGCGCTGGGCTCTTGAAAGAGTTCACGGCCATCATCTCGGACGACGGAACCAACATCCGCTCGGTCGATACCAAGCCCACTCCGGACGGTTCCGTGATGGTCGATTTCGTGATTGAAACCGTCGACGTGCGCCACTTGACCAAGCTCACGCAGAATCTGCGCAAGGTGCCCGGCGTCCGCGACGTGCAGCGGGTGCAGAAGATCTGACCCATGGTTTCAGAGCCGTTCGAACGGGACAATGCCGATACAGCGGATCTCGGGGATACGCGATCCCGCCCGCCGAGGCAGAGTGCGCTGTCCAAGACGATCCAGTCAAAGCCAGCGTGGACGTCCGTAAACTACCTCTATGAACTCCGCTCGTGTGATGGCGCTTGACGTCGGCAGAATTCGAATTGGCGTCGCCATCACCGACGGTCTGGGCTTGACCGCGCAGCCGCTCCTCACGGTCTGGCGCAAATCGCGCGGCGAAGACCTCCGCAGCTTGACGCGTCTGGTGCGCAAGCACGAAGTCACGCATCTCGTCGTCGGTAATCCGCTGCACCTGTCGGGGGAAGTGGGTGCCTGGACCCGGAAGGTCCAGGAGTTCGCCGAAGAGCTGCGCGTCCGCTCCGGCCTGACGGTGGAGTTATGGGACGAGCGCCTGAGTACGGTCGCCGCGCACGAGATTCTGAACCAGGCTCAGTACGGAACGAAGAACCGGAAGAAGATGATCGACCAGGTCGCCGCCGTGGTGATCCTTGAAGGCTGGATGCAGGCGCAAGAGCAACGGGCTGCGCGGCTCGCGCTGGATCCCACGGCTGCCGGGTAGCTACATCTTCAGCTCCTTCACCAGAAACGCATACATGTCGGCGGTCACATCGAGCTGCTTGGAGAGCGGCATGCCGCCGCCATGGCCGGCCCGTGTCTCCACGCGGATCAGAACCGGCCGGGCGCCGGGAGTCTTCTCCGCCGCCGCCTGCATGGCCGCCGCGAACTTGAAGCTGTGCGCCGGGAAGACGCGGTCGTCATGGTCGGCCGTGGTGATGAACGTCGGCGGATACAGCACGCCGGGGCGGACGTTGTGGACGGGTGAGAATTTGAGGATCGAGCGGAAGTCCGCCTCGTTTTCGCTGGGTGAGCCGTAGTCCGACTTCCACGCGTAGCCGATGGTGAACTTGTCGAAGCGCAGCATGTCCATCACGCCAACCTGCGCCAGCGCCGCGCCGAACAGGTCCGGACGCTGCAGTTCCACGGCTCCCACCAGCAGCCCGCCGTTTGAGCCGCCGTTGATCGCCAGCTTCCTGGGCGAGGTGTACTTGTTGGCGATCAGAAACTCCGCGCAGGCGATGAAATCGTCGAAGACATTCTGTTTGTGCGTCCGGGTACCGGCCTCGTGCCACTTCTCCCCATACTCGCCGCCGCCCCGCAGAATCGCCTCGGCGTAGATGCCGCCCATCTCCAGCCATGCCATCCGCGAGGACGCGTAACCCGGACCCAGCGACACATTGAAGCCGCCGTAGCCGTACAGGATCGTGGGCGTTGAGCCGTCCATCGTCGTTCCCTTTTTGGCTGTGATAAAGAGCGGCACCCGGGTGCCGTCCTTGCTGGTGGCAAAAACCTGCCGGGTCTCGTACTGCGCGGGATCGAAGGTCAGCTTCGGCTGCTTCCACACCGTGCTGGCGAAGGTCTTCATGTCCAGCCGGTAAACGGTCGGAGGCGTGGTGTAGTTGGTGAAGGTGTAGAAGGTCTCCTCATCGGTCTTCTTGCCGGGGTTCACGCCGGCGGAGCCGATGCCGGGCAGCGCGAGCTTCCGGATGTGTGTCCCGTCCGGCTGGTAGAGCTCGACCTCGCTCTTGGCGTCAACGAGATAAGTGATGATGAGCGTGCCGTGCACCATGACCGCGGAGTCGATCGAATTCCTGGTCTCCGGAACGATGACCTTCCAATGGGAAGGCTCGGGATGATCGAGGTCTACCTTGACGATCTTGGAGTTGGGCGCGTCCTTGTTGGTCTGCATCCAGACTTCGCGCCCTTCGCTGCCGATCCATCCATAAACCGCGTCCGCGTCGGGCGCGATCTTGATCGTAGGAGACGTCTCCGCCTGCCATCCGGTCCGGGTCAGATCCTTGACCACCAGCGCGTTGTTGCTGCCCTTTCCCTGGTAGAGCGCAAGCCAGCGGCCATCCTCGCTGACGCCTCCGTTGATCGTCATCTCCTTGTCGTCCGAGCGCTCGAAGACGATCACGTCAGAGGTCTGCGGCGTGCCCAGCCTGTGGAAGTAGAGCTTGTGGAAGTAGGCGGCGCGCTTGAGCGCTTCCGCCTTCTCAGCGTCGGTCTTCGGCACGCCAAAGCTGGAGTAGAAGAAGCCGCTGCCATCCTTCAGCCAGCTGATGCCGCTGAATTTCACCCAGTCGACGACGTCCGGAAGATCCTCACCGGTCTCGACCACCTTCACGTGAATCTTCTCGAGGTCGCTGCCGGCTTCGGAGAGCGAGTAGGCGAGCAGCTTGCCGTCGTCGGTGGCGGACGAGCTTTGCAGCGCGATGGTGCCGTCGTCGCGCAGCGTGTTCGGGTCGAGCAGAATCTTCGACTCGCCATGCTCGCCCTGCTGCCAGTAGAGGACCGACTGGTTCTGCAGGCCGGAGTTACGCCGGTAGAAGAAGCGCCCATCTTCCATCTCCGGCGGAGTGAAGCGCTCGTAGTTGTTCAGCTCCATCAGCCGCGCGTGGATCTTGGCGCGCTGCGGGACATCGCTGAGGAAGCTCTGCGTCAGCGTGTTTTCAGCATCGACCCACTGTTTCACCTCGGGCGAGTCGACATTCTCCATCCAGCGATACGGATCGGCGACAGTGGTGCCGAAGTATACGTCCTTCTGATCGGAAAGATGAGCTGCTGGATAATTCAGCGCCTGCCCGTTTGCTGCTCCCGTGAATGCCAACGTCAACACTCCCCATGCAGCCGCCTGCTTCCAATCCGCCACGCCGCACTCCTTCAAAACATCTGGGCCCACTCTAACACCGCCGGCTGTGCTCCAGTCCGCTGGAGGCGCTGTGCTGTCCTACGCCACCCCTGTCATTCTGCATATATTCTTCATGGCGAAGGAGTTCGCTTTGGTTCCATCGATGCCTCCGGCCGAGACCCCGTAGGTACGATCTGTCAGGCCAGCAGCACCTGCAGGTTCGCCTCCGCTTTCAGCCGGGCGTCTCTCAACGTGGCGACTGGTTCGCCCGTGGGATAGAACTCCATGGCGATCCACCGGTCGTAGTGCAGGGCGGCTAGTCGTCGGTAGATTTCAGGGAAGTTGATCTCGCCGGTACCGGGCTGGTGGCGTCCGGGCACGTCGGCGACGTGCAGCAGGCCGACCAGGTCGATGTTCTGTTCGAGCTTCTCGATCAGGTTCCCAAAGCTGCGCTGCTCGTGGTACAGGTCGTAGAGCACGCGCAGGTTGGGCGCGGCGACAGCGCGAGCGATCTCGAAGGCGTCGGTCACCGAGGCCAGGAAGATCGAGGGATTTTCCAGCAGGTCGATCGGTTCGATGAGAATCTCGACCTTCTGCCGGGCGGCCAGGGCGGCGGCGCGCTTCAGATTCTCTACGGCGACAGCGCGCTGGGCCGCAGCGCTGAGGCTCGGTACGCGTGGTCCCGAGAGCAGGATGGCGCGGGTGCAGTGGAAGTCCTCCATGGCGCGGAGATGCTCGGCGAACTGGCTGAGGAAGGCTTCGGTTTGAGCGGGAACCGCAAACCCGGCCACGACACCGCTCATCGCGTCCACTGCCAGGTTGAGATTTCGCATGCGGTCGAGGATCCGGCGGCGCTCGTCGGACGGCCAGGCGTGAAACTCGCCGACCAGCTCGACGCCCTGATAGCCGGCCGCGGAGACAATCTCCAGGCTGCGGTCGAAGGAGGTATGCTGCGTCAGCGTCCAGAGCATCACGGAGAAGCGAACCGAGTCCGGGGGCGCTGCGGCCGCAAGCCTCGCGGCGAGGCTGGATGGAAATCTGGCAGAGACAAAGGCTGCGGACAACATCCTGGCGGCTTGGCGGCGGTTCATCTGGATCCGTCGATGGCATTCAGCCGGTGCGAACAAGGAATCATGCGGTCTATCTATATAGACGTGAGCGCTGTTGCGCAAGATAGAGGTGAGCGCTGTTGCGCAAGCGAGGAGTGCCTGGCGCGGACGCACCGGGTTGAGAGGCGGTAATCTTTGCATAGACAGCCGCACGCGGTCGGCAAGCGGCGTTCGGTGGCATCCTATCTATATGGCACAACCTTATGACGCGATCATCATCGGCAGCGGGGCGGGTGGCGGACCATTTGCCCTGCGCCTGGCGCAGGCAGGCAAGCGCATCCTGATTGTTGAACGCGGCCCGTTTCTGCCGCAGGAGAAGCTCAACTGGTCGACCTCAGCGGTCTTCATCGAGAATCGCTATCACACCCGCGAGACCTGGCACGACAAGGAGGGGAAGCCGCTGCACCCGCAGCAGGCTTATTTCGTCGGCGGCCAGACCAAGGTGTACGGGGCGGCGATGTTCCGCATGCGCGCAGAGGACTTCGGCGTGATCCAGCACAAGGGCGGCATCTCGCCGGCCTGGCCCATCACCTACGCCGACCTGGAGCCGTTCTACACCGAGGCCGAAGAGCTGTTCCACGTGCATGGGGATCTGGGGGCAAACCGTCCGGAGGTTCCGGGCGGTCTTGGGTCGGCGTTCGATCCCACCGAGCCGTTCCACTCAAAGGGCTATCCGTTTCCAGCCTTTACCAACGAGCCGCGCATGGCGGCCATTGAGGCTGGTGTGCGGGCGTGCGGGGTCAACACCTTTCCCATTCCGCTGGGTTTGAAGCGGAACGAGGCTGACCCGCTGAAGGCACCGTGTGTGCGCTGCGATACATGCGATGGTTATCCCTGCCTGGTGCATGCCAAGTCGGACGCGGACATTAACTGCGTGCGGCAGATTCTGCACCTTCCCAATGTCACCTTGATGACCAACACGCGGGTGCTCCGGCTGCTGACCAACTCACGTGGCACAGCAGTGACGGAGATCGAGGTAGAGCACAGCGGGCGTCAGTTGCATGAGCCTGGGTCGGCGGTGCCGGAGAAGGGGATCGCGCACTATGCTGCGCACCTGTTTGTGCTGGCGGCGGGCGCGGTGAACTCGGCCGTGGTGCTGCTGGCCTCGGCCAACGATGCACATCCTCGTGGGCTGGCGAATGGGTCGGACCAGGTGGGGCGCAACTTCATGTACCACCAGGCAGACGCGCTGCTGGCGCTCTCGCTGCAGGAGAATACGGATTCCTATACCAAGACCTGGGGGACGAACGACTTTTACCTGAAGGATCCGGACCCGAGCTACCCGTTTCCTCTGGGGCAGGTGCAGCCGGTCGGCAGCTTCCACCACGAGATGATGAAGAGCGACGCGCCACCCATGACGCCGGACTTTGTGCTGGACGCGATGAAGCACAAGGCGGTGCCGTGGTGGCTGACGACCGAGGACCTGCCGGCGGCGGAGAACCGCGTGACGCTGGAGAACGCCACGCCGTCCTCCGTTTATGGCGAAGCGGGATCGAACCTGACGCCGACGCCGGACGTCTCCGGGCCGCACCCGGCGAGCGACACCGATCCTGAGGGTGCGTGGAACCAGTGCGGGACGGTTTCGGTGGCTCCGCCGGGCCGCATCAAGCTGAGCTACACGCCCAACAACGTGGAGTCGTTCAACCGGCTCAAGGATCGCTGGGTGGATACGCTGAAGAAGGCCGGGCATGCGGACACTCAGATGCCGCTGCACGCGTACTTCAAGAAGCGGATTCCCTTGGAGGGCGTGGGGCACCAGAACGGGACGGTGCGGATGGGCGCGGACCCGGCGAACAGCGTGCTGGATCCTACCTGCAAGGCGCACCAACTGGACAATCTGTATGTGGTGGACGCGAGCTGCTTTGTCTCGGCGTCCGCGGTGAATCCATCGCTGACGGTGATTGCCAATTCGCTGCGGGTGGCGCGGCATGTCCTCGAGACGCGGCTGACCTGATGGTGTGGGCGTCAGTTGTAGACTTGACGCCCACCCGGCGCGAAAAGATGCAAAGTATTCATCCTAAAGTGCTTATGGTGAGACCTTCCGGGACCGCTGCTCCAAGTGTGGTGCAACAGCCCCGGACGTTTTGCGGGTTCTGCGTCTTTACTTCTCTGCCAGCGGTTTGGCCATGTCGTCGTGCATCTTGCCCTTGAGCTCGCCGGGGACGAAGTTGGCGAGGGCTCCTTCGAGCTTGGTCTTGAAGTTGGCGGCGTAGACGTGGTCCTTGCCGGCGAGGAGCGCCTCGTACCCCTGGCGGGCGACGTCGGCTGGCTGCGACTCCTGCTTGCCCTCGGAGCCGGCCTGGGTGTCGTCCATGCCGGCGCGATGGAAGAAGTCGGTGTCGGTGGGTCCGGGCTGGAGCGCGGTGACGGTGACGCCGGTGTCTTTGAGCTCGTAGCGGAGGCTGTGGGCGAAGGAGAGGACAAAGGCCTTGGAGGCGGCGTAGACGGCTTCGCGCGGAGCGACCATTTCGCCGGCGATGGAGGCCGTGAAGAGGATTTTTCCGGCACCGCGCGGCACCATCTGCCGGACCACGTGCTTGGCGAAGTGCACGGTGTGGCCGCAGTTGAGGTGGATGAGGTTCAGTTCCTCGTCGAGATCGGTCTCGACGAATTTGCCGCCGACACCGACGCCGGCATTGATGCAGGCGATATCGAGCGGGCGGCCGGCGGCCTGGACCTGCTCCCAGAGCCGGTCGACGCCCTCGCGGGTGGCGAGATCGGCAGTGACGCTGGTGACGTTGGCGCCCAGCGCCTGGAGGTCGGCGACCGCCTCGGCGAGACGTGCGCTTTCGGCGCAGACGATAAGGTCGTAGCCCTCGGTGGCGAGCACTTTGGCCAGTTCGAGGCCGATTCCGTTTGAAGCTCCGGTGACGACTGCGAGTCCCTGTGGCATATCCATTCCCTCGGTAAGACTTCGGTGGCAACTGCACGAGGTACGATGCGGGCCCGGATGCGGCGGTGACCTGAGGCTGGAGGAGGTTTGCGGCCCATGAAAAAAGGCAGGGAGCGTGAGGCTCCCTGCCCTGGAAGGTGACTGCTTCGGGGTTAGAAGTTGAGCTTGAGCTGGAACTCGGTGGTGCGGGGACCGCCCTGGTCGAAGGTGCCAGAGTTGCGGGTGATGCGGTTGGACGAATTCAGGGCGGCGAAGGTGTTGGGGCCGTTGACGGTGCCCGGTTGACCAGCCAGCGAACCGCTCAAAGCGTTGTAGTTGCTCATGTTGAAGACGTTGTACATGGCAACCCCGGGAGTGAGTGAGAGCCCTTCGCGGAATTTTGTGAACTTGATCGGGTAGCTTGCGTTCATGTCGAAGGTACGGAGAGCGGGGTTATTGATCGCAGAGTTCTGCACCTGGGGGATCTGCTGCTGGACACCGCCAAGTGCGACAAGCTGCTGCTGGTTGAGGAGACCTGCGTTGATGAGTGCATTTCCGGCAGGGGTGGGGGTGCCCGCATATTGGGTGTTGTAGGTGTTGATCAGCTTGGCGAGCCCGGCACCCTTGATCTCGTGTTCGTAGTAACCAGGGCTGGTTCCGGGAAGCAGATCGCCGATGGTGCCATCGCCGTTGAGGTCGGTTTGAAAGATCTGGGCCTGAGTTGTCTGCGGGGCAAGGGTAAGAGACGCGGACGGTGCGGAGAAGAAGTGTCCGATCGCGCCTACCTGGACGCCGTACTTGACGGCAAAGCTGCCGCCGAAGCTGAGTTCGTTGGTGTGGTCGAGGTTGCTGCGGCCGATGTACTCGGTCGGGTTGTCGTTGTTCCAAGGTCCGGTACCGGCGAAGAACTGGTCAGCGGTTCCGCCCCCGGTGGCGGTGACGATCTTGGAGTAGTTGTACGAGACGGTGAGGTTACTGCTGAGGATGCCGGGAAGGGGATGTTGCTTCTGCTGCTGGAGGACAGCTTGAAGTGCGTTATAGCCGGACTTGCCAACTGGCAGGATGAACTTGCCGGTCCCGAGGTTGGGGTTGGTGCCGGGGAAGGCCGCGCCCGTCGCGACCGTATGTCCGGCGTAAGAGTCGGCATAGTTCTGGTTGTAGACAGTTCCCGAGTCGAGGCCGTAGCCTGCGAGATTCTCAATGGTGATGGTAGGCATTGGGTTTTCCGGTGACGGGGTCAACTCCACCACCGCTCGGGCATCCCCCTGGGGTCAATGCCTGGTTAAGGGTGACGGCGAAGGGGTTGCCGCAGGCACCGCCGCTGCCATCGGCGGCGGTGGCGGCGAGCGCGGTTACGATGGCGTTCTGGGCTGCCGCGGTGTTGAGGGTTCGTGCAGCGCCGTTGTGATTGACGTCGACCGAGAGCGGAATCTTGAGGGTCGCGTTATGGACGTAATCGGCGCTGAGGATGAGGCCCTTGGAAAGTTCATACTGGGCACCGAAGTTCAGCTGGATAGAGTAGGGGGTGCTGTATGGCGCCGCATAGAGGCTGGAGGCATAGAGGCCGTTGCCGTTTCCGATGTACGAAGGATTGGATCCTGGTACGTTCTTGACCTTCAACTGATATTCGGCCTTGATTGCATTAAGTTCCGGAGAAGCCTGCGCGATGGACTCAGTGAGGATGGTGGAAACAGGAGTTCCGTCTGGAGCAGTCGTGACAACGCCGTATCCGGGGAGGGTGATGCTTGACGAGCCATACCCAGCAAAGCCAAGGTTGAAGGCGGCGATGGGCGTCTGGATCTCGCCGGTACGGGAGTTGGTGGTGTTGTTGAAGACGCTCGACTCAAAGAAGATGCCGCCGCCGCCGCGGATGGCGAGCTTATGGGAGCCGGGGCTGAAGACGAACCCGGCCTGCGGGCCGAAGTCCTTGTAAGGCTGGTTGGTCTTGCCGCCGAGGCCGGCCTGAAACTGATCGAAGAGCGGTGTATTGCCGGTGCAGCCGGGGAACTGGAGCGAAGGGTCGACGCTGGAGCAGAGCGGCGTGGGCAGATCCTGATTGGCGCGGTCGGTGTCGACGCTCCAGCGGATGCCCGCGGTGAGGGTGAGGTAGGGCTTCGCCTTCCAGGTGTCCGCGACGTAGGAGGCGAAGCGCCAGCTTGGGTCGAGACCACCGACGAGGCCGAAGCCGGGGCGCTCGGAGAAGAAGCCATTGCCGTTGCCGATCAGGTAATACTCCGCGGCGTAAGCGGTTGGATCACTGGGGTTGCCTCCGGCCGGGAGATAGCTTGAAGTCGCAGCAAGTTCGGCGTAGAGAGACGGCCCGTAGAAAGCCGCAAACCCGCC
>CAJCHN010000093.1 GCA_903970285.1 Rhodanobacteraceae bacterium
GTGGATCCTATGGTGGGATGGGTGGAGTCGGAGATGGCACTCCGCCGCCTCCGATCTACGGTTCCGGCACAATGCCCACCGACCTGGGTTCGGGCGGCGGCTCCCGCTGCTGCGGCTCGGTTCCCGGAGCCGGCGGCGGTGTGGTGCGCCTGGTCGTAAGCGGAACGCTCACAGACAACGGGGTCATCTCGGCCAACGGCGCGAACATCGCGGGCTACCAGGCGGGCGCGGGTGCGGGCGGATCGGTGTGGGTCACGACTGCCGCCCTGGCCGGTTCGGGAGTCTTCACGGCGAACGGCGGCATGGGCGGCGAAGCAGCCGGAGGCGGCGGCCGCATCGCCGTCTACTACAACGCGCCGACGAGCAGCTTTGGCGGGTTCTCGTCGTCCACGGCGAACGGCGGCAACTGCGGCACGCAATGCTCGAACGGAACTTCGTCCGCTGGCGGGGTTGGGACGGTGGCCTTCTTTGACACGTCAGCCACGAATCCCAACCTGATGGTGGATCAGGACCTGACGATCCCTGCCGGGACAACGGTCAGCTACAACTCGATCACGGTGCAGCCGGGCGCAACGCTGACCATTGGCGGCGGATCTAACATTTCGATTGCCACTGCGCTTACCGTCAGCGGCACGCTGGTCGCGCAGTCGATCAACAACTCGGTCCAGGTCAACGGCACCTGGCAAGGCAGTGGCGTCACTCTCCAGGCGGCGTCGGTTCTGGTCAATGCCGGCGGCTCGATCAACGCGGACGGCCAGGGCTATGTCGCCAATGCGGGCCCGGCTGGAGCCCCCGGGGGGTCGAGCGCCGGCGGATCGTATGGTGGACTCGGCGGAGTGGGCGATGGGGTTCCGGCGGGCGCGATCTATGGCTCCGACACGACGCCGACTGACCTCGGCTCGGGTGGCGGTTCCCGCTGCTGTGGATCGATTCCCGGGGCGGGCGGCGGAGCCATCCGCCTGATCGTAAGTGGCACGTTGACGGATAACGGAAGCATCTCGGCCAACGGCGCGAACATCGTGGGCTACCAGGCGGGCGGGGGTGCGGGCGGATCGTTATGGGTTACGACGGCTGCGCTGGCCGGATCGGGCGTCTTTACCGCCAATGGCGGCAGCGGGGGCGAGGCAGGCGGCGGTGGTGGACGGATCGCCGTCTATTACAACGCGCCCACCAGCACCTTTACCGGTTTCGCGTCATCCACCACGAATGGCGGCAGCTGCGGAACGCAATGCTCGAACGGCACTTCATCCGCGGGCGCAGTCGGCACAGCGGGCTTTTTCGACACGTCATCCGCGAATGACAACTTGATGGTGGATCAGGACCTGACGATCCCGGCGGGTACGTCTGTCAGCTACAACTCGATCACCGTGCAGCCGGGTGCAACCTTGACCATCGGCGGCGGCTCGACGGTCACGGTGACGAATTCTCTGACGGTCAGCGGAACGGTCGTTGCTGAGTCGATCAACAACTCTGCCCTTGTGAACAATGTGTGGCAAGGGAGCGGAGTGATCCTTGACGCGACGTCCATTGTCGTCAACGCGGGCGGTTCGATCAACGCAGATGGCCAGGGGTATATTGCGAACGCGGGTCCGGGCGGTGCGCCCACCGGATCGAGCGCCGGTGGCTCGTACGGCGGACCGGGCGGCGTGGGTGTGGGAGCATCTACGTCTCCGGCGCTTTACGGTTCGACAACTGCACCGGCCGATCTCGGTTCGGGCGGAAGTTCCCGCTGCTGTGGATCGGTTGCCGGCGCCGGCGGAGGTGCACTCACCTTCAACGTCTCGGGGACCTTCACGAACAACGGCATCGTCTCCGCGAATGGTGTGGCCGTGGTTGGATACCAGGCTGGTGGAGGCTCCGGCGGAAGTGTCTATGTCAGAACGGCAGCGCTGGATGGCTCGGGCGCGTTCACGGCCAACGGCGGCGTAGGCGGCGAAGCCGGCGGCGGCGGCGGACGCGTGGCGATCTACTACGATGCGCCATCGAGCAGCTTCACCGGCTTCGCGGCGTCGACTGCGACCGGCGGCGCCTGCGGTGCCAACGGCAACAGCCTGTGCGCCAACGGGATGACCTCCAGCGGCGGCGGCAATGGCACGGCGGCGTTCTTCGATACGTCGGTTGCCAACAACAACCTGGCGATCTACCAGAATTTTACGATCGCGCCCGGAAGCTCCCCGACCTACAACAGCGTGACCGTGCAAAGCGGGGCGCTGCTGACTATCGGTGGCGGCGCAACCCTGACGACATCCGGTGCACTCACGGTGAGCGGCACAGTGCTCGCGCAATCCGTGAACGATACGGCGCAGGTTAACGGCGTCTGGGATGGTTCGGGCGTGGCTATCCAGGCCGCCTCACTTACCGTCGACGCGAGTGGTTCGCTGAATGCTGACGCGCAGGGGTATGTCGCGGGCGCGGGTCCGGGCGGAGCACCGGCTGGTAGCAGCGCGGGCGGTTCCTACGGCGGCCTGGGCGGAGCAGGCGTGGGAGTTCCTCCATCCGCAACCTACGGATCCCTGATGGAACCCGTCGATCTCGGCTCCGGGGGAGGCTCGCGCTGCTGCGGAACCATTCCCGGATCGGGTGGTGGAGCGCTTCTCCTCACCGTCTCAGGAACGCTGACCGACGACGGGGTCATCTCGGCGAATGGCGCAGACGGAACCGGGCTCCAGGTGGGCGGTGGCTCGGGTGGCTCGGTCTCCATCCATACAGCAAACCTCGCCGGGTCCGGAATCATTGCTGCGAACGGTGGCGCAGGCGGCGAGGCAGGCGGCGGCGGAGGCAGAGTCGCGCTCTACTTCGGCAGCAACAGCTTCAATCTGGCCCAGGCCACGGCCAGCGGCGGCGGCGCCAGCAGCGGCAATCCCGGTGCAGTGGGAACGGTCTACATTCCCGGTCCGGTGCCGAGCTCCACGGGGCTCGTTGGCCCGTCGAAGCCGCTCTCTGCGGGACAGACGGCAAGCCTGGAGGCGGTTATCACCACCACGCAGCCCGGGTTGACGCCGACCGGGACGGTGACCTTCCTGGATGGCAAAGTGGTCATCGGGACGCAGGCTGTGACCGCGTCGCAGCAGAGCGGGACGGCGAACGCGCAATTGCAGACGATGCCGCTGACTGCGGGAACTCACCTCTTTACAGCGAGCTATGGCGGCGACAAGAACGTGAATCCAAGCACAAGTGGAGCGTTCACGCTGACAGTTGAGCAGGCACCCACGACCACGTCGCTTGGAGTCTCCGCGGCGAATATAACAGCCGCACAAAGCGAGACGCTGACCGCCAGGGTCGTCGGCCTCACTTCCCCGGCGATCACCGGCAATGTCACCTTCTTCGACGGCACGGTGTCGCTCGGCAACCAGACGTTATCGGTGACTGGCAACACAGGCGCCGCCAGCCTGACGGTTCCCTCGCTTGCGGTGGGATCGCATAGCATCAGCGCACAGTACAACGGCGATCCCAACTACACCGGCAGCGGCAGCGCCGCGCAGACGGTTACCGTCAGTCAAATCACTTCGGCCACCCGGCTCGCAATCTCTGCCGCCAGCATCAACGCCGGACAGCCGGAGATGCTGACCGCAGCCATCGCCGGGGCCGCTTCGCCGGCCCTCAGCGGTGTCGTCACCTTCTTCGACGGCACCACCGCGATCGGCAATGTCAACGCCACGGCTGTTCCCACGGGAGGAACAGCAACGCTGACCGTAACCACCCTCGCGACCGGCACGCACACGCTGACCGCGCGGTACGGAGGCGATACCAACTACACCGCCAGCGTAAGTGGCGTGCAGACCGTGACCGTGTCCGAGACAACGCAGACCATCACCTTCCCTGCGATCCCGAACCACGTCTATGGCGATCCGCCGTTCACGCTGTCCGCGACCGCATCCTCCGGCCTCGCCGTCAGCTACAGCGTCGTCAGCGGGCCGGCTTCGCTATCCGGCAGCACGGTCACGCTTACCGGCATCGGTACAGTGACGATCCAGGCGACCCAGGCTGGCAACGCGACGTACGCTGCAGCCACGCCCGTCTCGCGGAGCTTCATGGTGACCGCTCCGGTCCCGACGCTGGCCGCTATCTCGCCGACGATCGGGATCGTGGGCAGCGGCGCGACCCTGTTGACCCTGACCGGAACCAACTTTGCGAGCACAGACACGGTCCTGTTGAACGGGACCGCAATTCCTTCGACGCTTGTGAGCACGACCAGCCTGACCGCGACTCTGCCGGCCAGCTTCTTCGCTTCGGCTGGAACCGGCTTGATCACCGTGGCCGACTCGGCCAGTGACACCGTGACCGCGGCGGCGACGTTCACGGTAGCCGCGGCGCCGCAGTTTGTCCTGTCGGGGCCTTCAACAGCGACTTCGGGAGAGCAGCCGGCGCTGACGTTCACACTGACGAACCCGTATCCGTTTCCGCTGGCCGGAGCGCTGACCCTGACGTTCGCGCCGATCGCTTCAGCGGGGGTGGCGGATGATCCGACCGTGCAGTTCGCCACCGGCGGACGAACCATCGGCTTCAGCATCCCGGCAAACTCGACGGCAACTCCCGCGGTGCAGTTGCAGACCGGAACCATAGCCGGAACGGCTACCGTGACGCTCGCGGTGACATCAGCCGGAGTGAATGTGACTCCGGCGAACGTGGCCCCGGTCGTGATCAACGTACCGGCGGCGGTGCCCACCCTGACCTCGGCCATGACGTCGAGCATGGGGCAGACACTGACGGTGGCAGTGGTCGGGTTCTCGAACACCCGCGAAGCGACGACGGCGTTATTCCACTTCACGCCGGCGCCCGGTTCGTCCATCGAGAACCCCGATGTAACGATCGACGTCAGTGCGTTGTTTGCGGGCTGGTATGGGTCCACGGCGTCAGATGCCTACGGGTCGGCGTTTACCTACACGCAGATGTTTACGCTCGACACCGATGCGACATCGATCGCGGGAGTGACGGTGACACTGGAAAACTCCGTGGGCGTCTCACTGATGGTTACCTCGCAGTGAAATTCTGTCGGGTGACGCGATCGCGATGATACCCCGCGACATCTCCGCGGTGCCTGCACGGCGTGGCGTGACGGCGAAGCCTACGCTTGCATGGCTTTCCGTACGTAGCTCACGCAGCGCTTCACCTCGTCGGTTGAAGTCCCGGTTCCGGGGTAGTCACAGTCGATATACAGCTCGACATGGCTGCCTTCGTTGACAAGGAACTCGAGCACCTGGGCCATCTGTGCACCGCCGGATCCAAACGGCACGCTGCCGCCGCCGGTGACGGCGTCCTTCAAGTCGATGGAAGAGACGCTGTTCAGGTGCTGCTTGATAAACTCGAGCGCGGAGAAGCCTGCTTTCGTCAGATCGCCGAGATCTGGATCGGCTCTCAACCGGTCCGATGCGCGTAGCTGCTGTGCAAGAATCGGAGGATCGGATACCTGGATGCCGGCAAAGAGGCCGTATCGCTGAGCGGCGTCCGCAACCAGGCTCGTCTGGGCCATCGACAGGCGACCGTTGACGACCGTTGCTCCCAGGGTCTTCGCCATCAGAAAGAGACGATCGATCTCCTCGGCAGAGCTGGGAAACGGCGCGCCATAGGAGCGGATCTTCAGTCCCTGTTGCTCAAAGCGCGAACGCAGCGTCTCAAAGTAAGTCATGGGCACAGACATCCGCCAGGCGGTCCGTGCCTCAGACCGGCGCTTCTGCTCGTTGACTTGCTCCGCCGTCATGTTTCTTGCTGCTGCGCTCATCAGGAACGCAAAATCCGGATCGAACTCTTCCGGCTCCGCATGACTGAACAAGAGCTGGCAGTTGCGCATCCCCGTCTCCTTCATGACGCGCAGAATGGCAGGGATCGCCTCATCATGCTTCAGAGCCCTCAGGCTCCAGGTATTCAAACCCAGCGGCGGCGCGGTACCGGGGGTCGCGAAAGCGTTGAGCAGATCTGCTTTGAGCAGTGTGCCGGCACCGGTCGCAACAGAAAGGCCGGCGAGAAGCGTCTGGCAGAAGCTGCGCCGCGAAGAAGTCATTCGTACCTCGATCGAGTCGATTCTATCCCCGGCGCGCGTGGCGACCAATCTGGCTTGGTGCTGGTGGCAAAGCTCTTCAACCTACATCTCGCGCTCTGATCGTGCACTTCTCAGATGGATGTTAGAAAAGGTGCAGGCACATTCTCGTTCGATGCCAGCCTTGTCCGCTGAGCTTTGTGCGGAAACACTCGCCTACCTGGTATCGAGAGGTCCGCTTGGCGCTGGAACTCCGGTTGTCCTTGGATCATGAGTGACAAGCCACGCAGTACGCACCAGGCTGTCCCGCCGCATGGCCGCATACGCCTTCACGGTATACCCACGAGTCTTAGCGAACCGTAGCGCCAATGGGTTTCCTATCTCCGGGAGCACCGGCTTCCCCTTCGCGTAAGTCACCCCGTCCACCACGAGGAATGTCGGAGTCGCGGCCAGAAAATCCTTCAAATTGACGATCGACCCGGAGAAATACCCCGCCTTTCGCCAGTTGTTCATCAGGTTATACTGCGTCACCTCCAGCCTGGGGGCGTAGGGGCTGACCGACTGCTCCCAATCCAGCGGAAACAGGTAATCCACTCCCGAGTTATGCTGGCGGCCGATCACCTCGGTGAACGTCAGACCATCCTCCAACAGGACCGGCACACCCTTCGGCAGCATCGCAGTGAGCTGATCGGTGTAGTTGGGCTGCATGATGAGGAGCGGCGGAATATGCGTGGAGTCCCACAGCAGCACCACCGCCGCCAGCATCGCAGACCCCGCCCAGCGCGCGCGCCTCTGCGCCTCCGCGCTGCTCAGGATCCACTGCGGCAGGACGCACCGGAAGTCGATCCACTGCAGCATCTCGGCGGTCAGGAAGGCCGTCAAGATGACCAGCGGCATCAGATACCGGCTTACGAATAACACCGGCCCGAAATACCCTTCGATGAGATAGGTCAAGGCAAGCAGCAGGAACGAAGCGATGAACACATAGACGGATCGGCGGGTGTTCCACCCATCGATCCATCGTTGTTTCCAACCTCTCTCACCGCGCCTCAGGGTCAAGAGGATGCCGATTGTGAGAACGAACATGACCAGCACAATCTCCGCGCTGTAGCCGGTCACCGGTCCAAGCAGATGCACCGGCGTAGGCTGCGTCGTCCAGAACCAGGGCTTCCCCACCTGTGCAGAAGCGCGGATGGCCTCACGCTCGGGCACGAGCAGCAGCCACGTAACGGCCACGGTTGCGTAAAGACCTGGCCTCCAACGGTGCGCCTGCCGGTCGAGCGCAAACATTGCCGCCAGCACGAAAAAGCTGTAAGTCACGCCCAGGATGTGGCTTGTCACCAGCAGGGCGTGCGCGAAAAGCACCGCAACGAAAAAGAACGGAGTGAGTCGTCCTTTGTAATCCCTCAACCGGACCGCCAGCCACACCGTCAGCGCGAGGGCGAAGACCAGCAATCCGTAGAATCGCCCTTCCACCATGTGCAGCACCAAAGGCTGGCTGCAGAAGTACGTGTTGAACATCGCGACCACGACAATCCATCGAACGTAGAAGCGCCGCAGCGTCGCGTAGGTGAGGACAAAGCCCAAACCGAACCCGGTTGCGGAAAACAGTCGGAACGCGGCCTCCGACGGCCCGAAGGCGTGCAGCCAGGCCCGGCCCAGAAGGTAGAACGCGAATCCGCCACCATCCGCCCCCAGCCTCCATGCGGCCACCATGTGGTGCCACGAAGGGTCGGTCAGCAGCATCCAGCCCAGCATCTCGTCTTCCCAGAAGATGCGTCCGTGCCCCAGCACCGCGCTCAACAGGAGAGTAACGGCAAATCCGGCACCCATCAGAACGTAGTCGGCAGTGCTCATGGGCTCTGGCGGCCGCTCGTTCTCCCGCGGCAGCTTCGACCCTCTCGCCGGGCGGGCAGACGCTCCTGGAACAACGCCTTCTTGATTCGGGGGAGACAGCACATCATTCCCGGGAGACAGCACATCGGCCAAAGCGAAGGCTCTGGAGTTCCAGCAAAGGCCGCGGTCCCGGCCGCAGAACCAGAGCATCCTCATGGCTGCGCTTTCGTCAGGCCGCCGGGGGCAGTCTTCTTGCCAAGCTTGTCTTTGATAAAGCTCACCAGCAGGTTCGTCGAGTCGGCGACGCCCTGGGGCTGTATATGGCCGTAAAACGGGTCCGCGAGGAAGTCGTTCGCCTTCAGCACCTGCGGCGGAGGAGCTCCGATCGCGGCAAAAGAACGGGTCGCAATCCGGTTCGAGTTTCGGCAATCGGGCAGCGGAGCGAGGTACACCGCGGCCTGGGTCTCTCCGCGGTTGTACTCGGCCAGAAACTCCTTGCCCGAATCCATGGGGACCGCCTTCGTCTTGGCTTCGGGCAGGACACAGGCACCCTCGATCGGAGTGAACATGTAGAGCGCGTTGTAGTGGCCACCGGTCGCGTACGCCGTCTCGCCCGGCCGCAGGTGCTTCCGGAACGTGTACCACGCGTTCTTCGGGTTGGCCATGTAGAAACGAAACGGAAACTCGAGCGTCGCCGCCGGATACCGCAGGAAGAACCCGGCCACCTCGCGCGCGCTCCCGTGCCGCAGCATCATCTCTTCCCCTTCATAAAACGAGAGGCCGTCATCGGCATGGGTGTAGTTCAGGTTCCATGGATTCAAATACATCACGATCAGCCTTGGAGGCCGGTTCGCCTTCAGATACCGCTGGAGCTCAATCTCCCCATCGATCCTCAGACTGCCGATGGTGTTCGGGAGCGAGATGACCTTCAACCCGAGTTCGCGCGAGACCACGCTCGGATCTACGCCCATAATCAGGCTTGAATCGCCGACCAGCAGAACGTCGGCGTTCTGCCCTGCCGTATCGTATCCGTAGTCCATCACGGCGCCGTAGATGGAACCTACCCAGCGCTCCATGCTGGGTACCCGGATCAGGCACCACGGCAACAGGTACAGCACGCCGAACGCAATCGCGACGGTTCGCAGGAAGTGAAGATTCTGAAACCTGGAAGCTGGAGGTGCGACGCTGTCATATCGATCGCCCGGCCGCAGGTTGATCTCGTCGGCGACCGTTCCAACACGGTGTTCTGTAACGGTCGTCTCATAGATTGTCGGCATCCGGCTTCACCCCTGGCCCACCTGATAAAGGATTCTCCACACGGAGCACCCTTGACGAAGAAGGCCAGTCTCTCCGGCTCCCGCCAAAGCTCTCCGGCACCGTCTTCCCGAGCATCGATGCGATTAGATTCATAATTCGCCGGTTTGGTCACTTAGGAGACGAAATGCGGGATGAGTGCATCCAAGACACAAAGAAATTCTCCTTGCGCGTACGACCCGCGGAGAATCCGAACGACCCCACACATCAGGAGTAGTCCAGCGTGTCCGTGTCTTTGGATTGGTTGCCCATCCGCGCCGATTGGAATGAGGCTCTTGTGCAGGCTCAGCAGTCCGAGCCTGTAGTCGCCTTCGAGGCCTTTCGAGCTCTCGCCAACTCACGCGTAGACTTCGTCAGCGCCAACCGGCTCGACAGGACCATCCAGCGATTCATCGCACGCAACGGCGCGCCCGGAGGTCTCGCTTCCATCAAGCTCGCCGTGCTCGGCTCCTCTACGCTCGCGCATCTGCTTCCGCACATCCGGCTCGCAGGGCTGCGGCGCGGCCTGCTGGTCGACATCTACCTGGGCGACTACGGCCTCTACCGGCAGCAACTGGCCGACCCCACGAGTTCGCTGCACGCCTTCAAGCCCGACGTGATCCTCCTCGCGCTCGACGCCGACCATATGGCCGGCCACTCGACAGCGAATGCAGAAGCCGCCGTGGAAAACCTGCGCAGTTCCTGGAAGGCTGCGCACGCGCTCGGGGCCATTGTCATCCAGCAGACGATTCTGCCGCGTTTCATGCCCGCGCTCGGCAACAACGAAGACCGCCTGGCGCAGTCTCCGGCTGCAATCGTCGAACGCATCAACACCCTGCTGCGCGAGACCGCACCCGCCGATAACATCTACCTTCTTGCGCTCGATCAGTGGGTTACCCTCACCGGCGGCATCTCCGCCTGGTTCGACCCCGGCCTCTGGCACCTCTCAAAGCACGAGGTCCCGCATGCCGCGGCGCCGTTTTATGGCGATCAGGTGGGTCGCATGCTCGCCGCCATTCGCGGCCGCTCGTCCAAGTGTCTCGTACTGGACCTCGACAACACCCTGTGGGGCGGCGTCATTGGAGATGACGGGCTCGAGGGCATCGTGCTCGGCCAGGGCACTGCCGCCGGCGAAGCCCACCTCGCCCTGCAGCGTTACGCCAAGCGGCTGTCGGAGCGCGGCATCATCCTGGCCGTGTGCTCGAAGAACGACGAAGCCAACGCGGTCGCACCCTTCCAGAAGCACCCCGAGATGATTCTCAAGCAAGCCGACATCGCCTGCTTCGTCGCCAACTGGCAGGACAAAGCCGAAAACCTGAAGCACATCGCTCGCACCCTCAACATCGGCATCGATTCCCTCGTCTTCGTCGACGATAACCCCGTCGAGCGTGCGCTCATCCGCCGGGAATTACCCCAGGTCGCCGTGCCCGAGCTGCCCGAAGATCCCGCACTCTACGTTCAGACCATCGCTCTCGCCGGCTACTTCGAAGCCCTCGACATCACCGCCGAAGATCGCGAGCGCGCCGAGCTGTACCGTCAGAATGCCAGCCGTGAAGCCCTGCGCGCGTCGGCAACGGACATGGCCGGCTTCCTCGACTCGCTGCAGATGCAGCTCACCTGGCAGCCCTTCGATCAGCCCGGGTTCAAGCGCATCGTCCAACTCATCAACAAGACCAACCAGTTCAATCTCACCACCCGCCGCTACACCGAGGCGCAAGTCACCGAGGTGATGCGCGGCGAGGAAGAAGGCCGCTTCGTTACGCTTCAGCTCCGCCTTACCGACGTCTACGGCGACAACGGCATCATCGGTCTGGTCATCTGCCAGCTCACGCCTCGCTGCGACCTCGAGATCGATGTGTGGCTGATGAGCTGCCGCGTCCTCGGCCGCGAGGTCGAGCAGGCCACGCTCAACCTGCTCGCCGCCCGCGCCATCGAGCTTGGCTGCCATCGTCTCTACGGCGCCTACATGCCAACCGAAAAGAATTCCATGGTCAAAGACCTTTACAGCAAGCTCGGCTTCACGCTTGAAGACACGCAGGCGGACGGCACCACCCGCTGGTCGCTCGCGCTCGCCGGCTTCGAACCCCGTCCTATTCACATGCAACTGATCCAGGGAGCTCCATGGCAAACGATCACATCTACCGTCAGTTAGAAGAAATCTTTCGCGACGTCTTCGACGACGATTCCATCACCCTGACGCCCGAAACCACCGCCTCGGACATCGACGGATGGGACTCCGTCGCGCACGTCGACCTCATCGTCTCGATCGAGACACGGCTGAAGATCAAGTTCAAGACGTCCGAGCTCGGCAACCTGCACAACGTGGGGCAGCTCGTCGGAATCATCGAGTACAAGCTCGAAAACGCACGAACGCCTGCATAAAAAAGGTCCACCTGGGAGACGGCGACTTGCTCTTTAACTCCTACATCTTCGTCTTCGGTTTTCTACCCACCGCACTGATCGGGTATCAGATCGCTGCGCACTTTGGCCGTCGTGCGGTCGTCGCCTGGCTTGCGCTTGCCTCGCTCGGCTTCTACGCCTGGTGGAAACCCGCATTTCTGATCGTCCTTGGCGTCTCCATCTTCTTCAATTACGCCATGGCTTGCCTCATCAACCGCCGCATCCCCAACCAGCTGCCCACCTCAGCCATCCTCACCTTCGCCATCGTCGCCGATCTCGGCGCTCTCTGCTACTACAAGTACCTGTTTCCCACGCTCAACTTCTTCACGCACCACCTCACCGGACAGGACCGCTTCGCCGGGGTCGCGCTCCCGCTCGGCATCTCCTTCTTCACCTTCACTCAGATCGCCTATCTTGTCGATCTGCAGGAGAGCGACCAGGAAGGCGGATTCCACGATCACACCTTCGCCGATTACGTCCTCTTTGCCACCTTCTTCCCCCACCTGATCGCCGGCCCTATCTACCACCACGCCGAGATCATGCCCCAGTTCCAGCAGCAGCGCGACTACCGCTTGCGCGCGGACGACCTTGCCGTCGGCTTCTCCTGGTTCATCATGGGCCTGCTTAAAAAAGTTCTGCTCGCCGACAAGTTTGCCCAGTTTGCCGACCCCGCCTTCGCCGCGCCGCTCACGCTTGGCTGCAGCGCCGCATGGGTTGGTTCGCTCGGCTACGCGCTTCAACTCTACTTCGACTTCTCCGGCTACTCCGACATGGCGCTCGGTCTCGCCCGCATGTTCTCGATCGACTTCCCGCTCAATTTCTCCAGCCCCTACAAGGCCACCAACATCATCGACTTCTGGCAGCGCTGGCACATGACGCTGACCCGCTACATCAACCTCTACATCTACAATCCGGTCGCCGTCCGCATTACCCGCTGGCGCGTCGCCCACGGCCTCAAGTCCTCGCGCAAGGCCATGCAGACGCCGTCCGGTTTCGCCGCCCTCATCGCCACCCCCACCATCATCACCCTCTTCCTTGCAGGCATCTGGCACGGGGCCGGCATGCAGTTCATCGTCTTCGGACTCCTGCACGCTCTCTACCTCTGCATCAATCATGGCTGGCGACTCTATCGCGGCCTCAAGAAAGCTCCTCCCCTGGCCTCCGGAACCGTCTCCACCCGCTCCGTCCCGGCGTATCTGACCTCGGCCGGCTCCTGCCTGCTCACCTTCGCCGCGGTACTGCTGGCGCAGGTCTTCTTCCGCGCCAGCGGTATGCGGGACGCCTTCGCCTTCCTGGGAGGTCTGCTCGGGCGCCACTCCGCAGCCGTCTCGGCAGATTCCGCGGCCTTCCATCCGGGCCACAGCGCCTTCGCCTTGATCGCGATCGGCTTCATCATCGTCTGGTGCTTCCCCAACACGCAGCAGATCCTCGCCAACTTCAAACCCGCGCTGGAGGTTACCGGCGCCGATCGCAAACCGGCGCTCATCTCCTACGTCTGGCGTCCCACTGCGGCGTGGGGGCTCGCCCTCGGCGTCATTCTGTTTGTCGCCGTCGTCAAGATGCAGGACCCGAGTTCGTTTCTTTACTTCCAGTTTTAGTGACAGAGTCACCCAGCTTCGGAGGCCGCGTTCTTCATGTCCAGTCAGCTCACTCTCGTGCGTACCGCCGAAGCGCCTGAGTCGTTGCTCACCGGTGCCGGCACCCGCCCGGAGAACCACCCTGGCACCCATCCCTACCGCCGCTTCTTTTTCTGGCTCTTCCTGGTTCCAGCGCTTCTCTACCTGCTGGCCATTCCGCTTGTAAGACTCCCCTCCTACGAGCGCTGGGGACCCAGCAAATGGGGGCCCATGCTGGACTTCGCGTGGAAGACCCAGGGCGTGAACGCAGATATGGTCATCTTCGGGGACTCCAGCGCCTTCCTCGGCATCGACCCGCGCCTGGTTGACCGGCAACTCCACATCAAGTCGGTGGTCCTGCCCAACACCGTGGGCAGCCTGCCGATCAACGGAGATCAGGCGCTCGAATACTATCTCGCTCATAACTCCCGGCCACGCATCATCGTCCTCTACTTCACCGCATGGGACCTCGACTACGCAGCCTCCACGGATAGCCACCTCTTCGAGGGCGAAGAGATGCTGCTCCGCCACGACACACCTCCGCAGATCGCCGTCTTCGCCCGCAGGCATCCGGTTGAACTCCTGGCGTTTCCGTTACGCAACTACAGTACGGTCACACCCTTCATCATCAAGACGATCCTGCATGACGGGGACCGGGAAGCCCGAACGGCCGCAGCCCTCGGCCACGCGGACGACCGCGAAAACTACCCGCCCGTCAGTCCGGACTGCAATCTACCCACGCGCCTTCTTGACACCAGCAAAGACGCGAGCGTGCAGGCGCTGGCGCAGAAGTACCGGGCCCGCGGCTACAACGTCGTCGTCTACCTTGCCCCCGTTCCCGCCTGCTCGAATGCCAGCCAGCTTGCCAAGCAGACCTTCCATGGCCTCGCCGTCGCCCCACCGGCAACCCTCCCGCCACCATCCTTCAAGCAGGATGGCTTCTACGCCCATGTCGAACCCGACTCTGTTCCCGCTGCCTCTCGCCTGTTTGCCGAGACCATGAAACCCCTCATCAGCGGCACCCGGCCGGCTTCCTCCAGGCTTCAATCCCGTACCCGCCCCGCAGTTCAGAACCACAGACAGCGGAGTGACTCCTAGTTCCGAGCCGGAAGTTCCTAGCACTTCTTTCAGGACCGAAGTCCCGCCACATGAAGGCAGAACGGCGCATTGCGTAAGTCGAAGCAATGCGCCTTTTTTTGTCTGCGGTCGAACCGGCATGGGGCGGCGGAATGCCAAAGCGATGCAGAAGGCGTAAGCTGTTGGGCGCACGCCGGCGGCGGCTTTGCCCGCGTTCTCCCCCTTTCGCGCCGGCGCGGAGACTCACACCGAGGAAGGACATCACGATGGCAACCGCAGCAGTCACACAGATTCAACCCGGAGCCTATGGATTTCCGGTTCCGTTCAAGCAGCGTTATGCGAATTACATTGGCGGCGAGTGGGTGGCGCCGGTGGCGGGCGAGTACTTCGAGAATGTGTCGCCCGTGACGGGAAAGGTCTTCTGCGAGGTGCCGCGCTCGAAAGCGGCGGATGTGGAGCGGGCGCTCGATGCGGCGCATGCGGCCAGGAAGAGCTGGGGCAGGACCCCGGCGGCAACCCGGGCGCGCATCCTCGAGCAGATCGCCCAGCGCATCGACGATCATCTCGAACTGCTGGCGACGGCCGAGACCTGGGACAACGGCAAACCGATCCGCGAGACCATGAACGCGGACATTCCGCTGTGTTCGGATCACTTCCGCTACTTTGCGGGATGCATCCGGGCGCAGGAGGGTGGAATCTCGGAGATCGACGCGGACACAGTTGCCTACCACTACCACGAGCCGCTGGGCGTCGTGGCGCAGATCATCCCCTGGAACTTTCCGCTGCTGATGGCATGCTGGAAGCTGGCGCCGGCGCTGGCCGCAGGCAACTGCGTGGTGCTGAAGCCGGCGGAACAGACGCCCGTGTCGATCCTGATCCTGATGGAGCTGGTGGGCGACCTGCTGCCACGCGGCGTGCTGAATATCGTCAATGGATTTGGCGTGGAGGCGGGCAAGCCGCTGGCGTCGAACCCACGCATCAACAAGGTCGCCTTTACCGGCGAGACGACCACCGGCCGGCTGATCATGCAATATGCCTCGCAGAACATCATTCCGGTCACGCTGGAGCTGGGCGGCAAGTCGCCGAACATCTTCTTCGCCGACGTGATGAACGCGGACGACGCGTTCTTCGATAAGGCGCTCGAGGGTTTTACGCTGTTCGCGTTCAACCAGGGCGAGGTGTGCACGTGTCCCAGCCGCGCGCTCATTCACGAGTCGATCTACGACCGCTTTATGGAGCGGGCGCTGGCCCGCGTGAAGGCCATCCGGCAGGGCAATCCGCTGGACTCGACCACCATGCTCGGGGCGCAGGCCTCCAACGAGCAGATGGAGAAGATTCTCTCGTACATCGATATCGGCAGGCAGGAGGGTGCGGAGCTGCTGACCGGCGGACACCGCAATCTGCTCGAAGGCGACCTGGCCGACGGCTATTACATTGAGCCGACCGTCTTCAAGGGACACAACAAGATGCGCATCTTCCAGGAGGAGATCTTCGGGCCGGTGGTGTCGGTGACCACGTTCAAGGATGACGAGGAGGCGCTGGCGATCGCGAATGACTCGCTGTACGGGCTGGGCGCGGGCGTGTGGACGCGCGACTTCAACCGAGCGTACCGTTTCGGGCGCGGGATCGAGGCCGGCCGCGTGTGGACCAACTGCTACCACGCGTATCCGGCGCATGCGGCCTTTGGCGGGTATAAGCAGTCGGGGATCGGGCGCGAGAATCACAAGATGATGCTGGACCATTACCAGCAGACCAAGAACCAACTGGTCAGCTACAGTCCGAACGCTCTGGGCTTCTTCTAGGACCATTGTGCGGATTTCGACCTTTGGTGTGGGCCTTCCGCTGGTCGGCACGGGACCAATGTCGACCAGCGGGAGAGGCACGCGAAGCACCTTCCGCCACAAAGTGGCTGCCCCGCGCGCAGCGGCCCGTCCGGCAGAATTCGCACCTGGAGCCTTCGCCATGACTGAAGCACCTGAGCAGGTTCTCAGCACCCCGGCAGCAGACGAGCTGATCGCGCGTCTGGCGGCGCTGCATGGGCCGCTGATGTTTCACCAGTCGGGCGGCTGCTGCGACGGCAGCTCGCCGATGTGCTATCCCCGGGGAGAGTTCCTGGTGGGCGACCAGGATGTGCTCCTGGGCAAGGTCTGCCGAACGCCGTTCTACATGAGCCGGTCGCAGTTCGAGTACTGGAAGCACACCCAGCTCATCCTGGACGTGGTGAGCGGGCGCGGTGGAATGTTTTCGCTGGAGGGTCCCGAGGGAGTCCGCTTCCTCACGCGCTCTCGGGTGTTTACGCCGGACGAGATCGAACATCTCCGGCAGGCGAGACGCATCTAGACATCGCCTCCCGCTTCAGATGGAAAGCCACGTCGATGGCCGCCCCACCGTCTTTCAAGCAATCTTGAAAACCGTCGTGGAAGTATGCACAACTCCTGGAGCAATCGCACGTTGCGGTCAGACTACAACCAGCTTGTTTTGAATACTTTGCGTACTTTCGGTACGGGGTAGGGGTAAAGTCTACAACTCCCGCTAAAAGGAAGCATCGAGCACGATCTTCATCGCGTTCCGCTGAGGATCAGCGCATCCGGATTCCTGGCCGCGCGACGTTCGCCGACGGCACCCAACGACCTTTCGGTCACATCACAAAGACCACCAGACACGTTCATCCGCCGCCCACGAAATGGACCACTTCCAGCTTGTCGCCCGAATGCACCGGGATCGTCTCCCAGGCAGCTCTGCGCGCGATCTCCCCGTTGTGCTCCACCGCCACCCGGTCGGCAGTCAGACTCAACTCCGCGATGACGTGAGCAAGAGCCGCCCCCTGTTCCAGGGTGGAAAGCTCGCGTCGCTGTCCGTTCACTACAAGCATCAGCGCCATACGTTCAGCCTACCAGCGGGCACACCGCACTAGCGCACGACACCCCGGTCAGCGGTCCGCCGGGCGAACGAGCGCCGGCAGAGCCTGCCCATCTTGTCCCAAACCGAGACCACCTCGGGACACTCCAAGAACACCGTCCGGCTCATCTGCATCAGGATCTTCAACGCATCCTGCTCCGCTTTGCCGTTTTCCTGCCCGACCAGAAACATCCGTGAATCCATCAGATACTCGACCGCATGCCCCAGCGCTTCGAGCGCGCGTCCCTGCATGGCATTGCCGCGCCGGCGCTCCGTGCCGCCGGGTCTGCCGGCCTCTCGTCTTGCCGGCGCGAGCGGCTTTCCCGAACCGGAACCGAAAGGCTCTGCCGTTCCCAAATCTCCAAGCTTCGTCGTGTTCACTGGATGTCCTCGAAGCTCCTATCGGCGGCCAGGCAGACGCAATCAGCCGCGGACACTCACACCCGCATCCGCCAGCGCAGGTTCATCGGCCCATTTCCCCGGCCAATCGGTTCGGCGCGCCGGATTGCCTCGCACACAAAGCCCTTGGCGTCCCTTGCCGCCAGCAGGCCGTCCGCTCCAGCAGCCAGGCGGCAGGCCATGGCGCTCGAAAAGGCACAGCCGGTCCCGTGGGTTGACCGGCTTGCCAGGCGCTCGCCCCGCATCCACTCCCGCTCACCCGCCGGCCCCCACACCAGGTCGTCGGCCCCGCCTGACAGATGTCCGCCGGTCGCCACCACGCCCAGTTGCGGATAGAGTGCACTCAGCGCTTCGGCGCCGCGTTCCATCTCCTCGGGCGTGTGGATCCCCTGCCCGGTCAGAGCGCTGAGCTCGGCCAGATTCGGCGTCACCCAGTCGACCAGCGGAAGCAGTCTCGATTGGAGCGCCTCCGCACCCTCCGCGCTCAACAGCTCCGTGCCTGAACTGGATCGCAGCACCGGGTCGAGCACGACCTTGACCCTGCCGCCCGCCGCACGCACCTGCTCGACAAAATCGGCGACCGCGCGCACAATCTCCGCTGTCGCCAGCATGCCGATCTTGATTCCATCCGCTGGCACGTCCGCCCAGAGGTGTTCGAGCGTCTCGCGGACCAACTCTGGCCGAACCGCCTCCACTGCCCGGAGGCCCACGGTCGATTGCACGGTGAGCGCTGTCACACACGCCGTGCCAAAGCATCGATGCTCCGCGAACACCGCAAGATCGGCAGTCACCCCGGCGCCAGACGATGGATCGAACCCGGCGATGGTCAGCATTTTGATCAACTGCGTGCCCTTCCCTGCCCGAATATCTCTCTTGCAGAAAAAAGTTTTCGTTCCCAAGCGGCGCCGATGGCTTTCACTTCTGCCAGTTTATGCCCGCATGGAGGAGGAATAAGCCCGGGTTTTCCTCGTGGCAGACCTTGAGTTCTTTACCAGAGTCGTTACGAATTCGCAACCTCCTGCGGCTTCTAAATTGCTGCTGATGTTTGACTTGCAGCCAACGAATGAAGAAAATATGGGTATGAAGCGAGGACGAATCACTTCTTTCCTGGACCGGCAGCAGATCTTCTCTTCCCGGTCCACAGATCTCCTCCGTGCGATCACGATCCGGGTTGCGCTCATCGCGACCATCTTCGGGTGCACGGCCAGCGCCATCGCCGGCGATCACGGCAACGGAGCATCGGGCGCATCCCCGGTCGCCCGCCTCCGGCAGTGGTTCCAGACCGGCCAGGCCTCCTGGTATGGGCTCCACTTCCAGGGCCGCAAGACCGCAACCGGCGAGAAGTACGATATGAACGCCCTCACCTGCGCTCACCGCAGCCTTCCCCTGGGGAGCTGGATCCGCGTGACCAACCTGCGCAACCGCAAGACCGTCCTGGTGCGCGTGAACGATCGCGGACCCAACGCGGACAACCGGATCGTCGATCTCTCCTACGCAGCGGCCAACGCGGTCGGACTCCACGGCACCGGCAAGGTCAAGCTGGAGCCGGTGACCAACGACGAGATCGCCAGCTTCCTGCTCGCGCAGGTTCCCGCGAATCCCATCCTCGATCTGCAGCATCTTCTGCCATCCAGGTAGCCACGCCGTTCCGTTCCGGCCGGCGCTGAAGAAATACTTTAAAGCGGGTACACTCCTCGGTAGGGATCAACCCGCCCATGAGTTCGCCGGCCTCCATCCCGCCGACCCAAAGCCTCGCCACTGCGCGCGACCGCCTGATCGTTGCGCTTGACTTCCCCACCGCGCCCGCCGCGCTCGACCTGGTGGCTCGCCTGGAAGGCCGCGCTTTGTGGTTCAAAGTCGGGCTTGAGCTTTACCTCGCCACCGGACCTTCAATCATCGAGATTCTGCGCGCCCGCGGCTTTCATGTCTTCGTGGATCTCAAGCTGCATGACATTCCCAACACGGTCGCCGGCGCTGTGCGCTCGCTTGCCTCCTTCGGAGCGTCGCTGCTGACCGTTCACGCCGCCGGCGGCCGACCCATGCTGCTCGCCGCGGCCGAAGCTGCAGCCCGCAACCCGGACGGCCCGGAGCTGCTCGCCGTCACCGTGCTCACCAGCATGGATGCCCAGCAGCTTGCCGAGACCGGCGTGCCCAACACTCCGGCATCGCAGGTGATGCGTCTGGCCAAGCTGGCGCACGCCGCAGGAGTCTCCGGGATGGTCTGCTCGCCGCAGGAGTGCGCTCACCTGCGCGCTTACCTCGGTCCTTACCGGCTGCTCGTCGTCCCCGCCATCCGCCCGGCAGGCTCGCCCGCCGACGATCAAAGCCGCACCGCCACACCCGCCCATGCCCTGCATGACGGTGCGTCCCTGCTGGTGGTCGGCCGGCCCATTACCCGCGCGCCCAACCCCGCCGCCGTCGTCGACTCGATCCTTGCGGAGATGGAGCACTCGCTTCCCGTCTAAGTGCCTGGCGCTCGTCCGGAATCTTGCGGCGAGAGGTTGCGTGTTTTCAGCAGGCGGAAAACTTGCATTAAAGTAGCGGGATGAGTCTTCGCCTGCTCCGCCCGCTCTCGTTCCTCGCCTTTCTTTGCCTGCTGGCTGAAACCGCCGCCGCCCAGGCCGGCCCACCTGCATGCGCCGTGCAGCAGCCAGCCTCGCCCGCATCTTCCGCCGCCAGGCCGCCGGCCCGGCCTACGGCAGACCAGATCAGGGCCACTGCCGAAGCTGGCGCCGCCGACAGCTCTGTCCTCCTGGCTGCGGAGCCACTCGACAACTTTGGCGTTGCCCGTTACCGGCTGGAAGATTACGCGGAGTGCACCGGCAGCAGCGGATGCTACTGGGCAGACGTCCATGCGCAGGCGGCCCGCGCGGAGGCAGCGCTGAACACCGCGCTGGCGGGCCGGAAGCCCGGCGACCGGCTGGCGCTGGTGCTCGATATCGACGAGACTTCCCTCTCCTCTTACTGCGAGATGCGGCGCGAGGACTACGGCTACATCAAGCCGATGTTTGAAGCCTGGATCGTCAGTCCGGAAGCCTCTATCCCGCTGCCGGGAACGCTGAAGCTGTTCCGTGCAGCCCGTGCCGCGGGCGTCGATGTCTTCTTCATCACCGGGCGGCCTGCGTCCCAGAGAGCCGCAACCGCTGCCAACCTGAAGGCGGCCGGGTACGAGGGCTGGACCGATCTCCGGCTGCGCGAGGGCGCTGAGCTCACCCTCCCCACCACCGCATACAAATCGCTGGAACGGCAGAAGATTGTCGCCGCCGGCTATCGGCTGCTGATGAATGTCGGCGATCAATGGACCGATCTCAACGGCTCCCCGCGCGCGGAGATCAACGTGAAACTCCCAAATCCGTTCTACTATCTGCCGTAGCCGGTATCTGCCGTAGCCGGGCTCCCCGTATCCCGGCCGCGGCTGGCTCAGCGTTTTCCCGCCGCCCGGTGCGTCACCGTCACATCGCTCAGGCGCAGCGCCAGACTCTTGGCCGCGCCGCCGCCGCGCAGAAACTCACCGAGCGGAACCTCTTTCACACGATAGCCGCGCGCACGCAGCTTCCAGGCGACCGAGTTTTCCCGCCTGCCGACACCCGTCTCGTGCATCACCACATGCTCGCCGGCGTTGATCAGGTTGCACGCGAAGTGCGCGGCCTCCGCCTCCGAAGCCTCGATCCGCATCTCCGGCGCATAGGCTCCCGCAATCTCTTCGAGCGACCCCGCGTCGAAGGCGCCCGGAAAGTACACGCAATGCCCTCCACTCAACGGGGCAAAGCAGGTATCCAGGTGGTAGAACCGTGGGTCCACCAGGTGCAGCGACGTCACCGGAGCGTGCCACGCGTCGGCCACATGGCGATGGCTGTAGCGGCAGGTTCGCGCCCCGTGGGCAGCCCATATGCGCTGTGCATCCGGGCTGAACAGCGCATCGCCCTCACCCTCGAACGCCGTCTCCCGCGGCGTCTCCCAGACCACGAACCCGGCATCCTGCAGCCACTGCCGCAGATGCTCCTCTTCGGGCTGGCGCTCGGCATGCGCAAAGCTTGCCAGCGCCGCCACGCCGAAGTTCACCACCGCACCGTGCGCCACAAACGTCATATCCGGAGCGCCCTCGCGCGGGTGCAGCAGCTTCACATCCGCGATCTCCTGCAGCGCCGCATACAGCCCGCGCCACTCGGCGAAGGCCTGGTCGCGCGTCGGACGATGCAGGTTCCCCGCCATCCAAGGATTGATCACGTAGCCCACGTCGTACCACTCGGGCGAGCACATCAGGAACGTCGCCCGCTCAAAATGCGTCGAGGGCTGCGCTGGCTGCGCAACCCCCGTCTTGCCCTCTGCCACATCCACCGCCTTTGCCACAAAAACCTCACTTCCGCCAAGGAGTCTGCTCTGCGCAGGCGACACTCGTCAACCCCACGAACGGCGCGGGACAGTACCTCGGCGTACACCTCGCCGCAGGCAGAAAAAAGAGAGCCGCAATGGCTCCCCTTTTTTCCCGCAGCCGTCTTGCTTCTAGAGCTTTTCGAAAAAATCGCAGGCTGAGCACGAGATGTACACGCCGCCGGGAATTCCGCGCTCGCGGTCCTTCACCCGCTTCACAATCCGTGTCGGCTTGGAGCACTTCGGACAATCCGTGCTCTTGTTGGTATCCATGACCTTCGCCCGGTCACCTGTCTTGGCAATCTTCGCCATGGTTCGCTCTCCCTGTTCCCTGCTGATGTGGCCCGCATGCGTCTGTTGCGGCGTGAAAGCGACCGCCGCTCCGTGCCCCAAGGCACAGCTTCCGCGTGGAGGAGCCCAACCCACAGTTTACAGGAAAAACGCTCTGCTTCCGCCCTGGAGAGCTCGGCTTAGTTCGGATGCGGCGCAGAAGCGGGAGAACCTGGCGTCGCAGTGGCGGTATCGCCCGTTGCCGTACTTCCAGCCGGCGCAGCCGCGTTTCCTGCCGCACCAGCCGCATCTCCTGCCGGCGCAGCCGTGTCTCCCGTGGGCGGCACGGGCGCCGGCTTCTTGTCCACCGGATACTGCACCTTTCCGTTCGAAGCAGCGCCCCGACCCGCGTCCGGAAACGTCTCCCCCGGCTTCTTCAGGCTTGGCGCACCCTTCTGTACCGCTACATCCCCCACTTCATCGCCCTGCATCACCGTCCGCGTGGGCTTCGGAGGCAGATAGCCAGCCAGCTCATCCTGGTCGTGAATCTCGATCGGCTTGCCCATCGCGGCGATCTTCACCATGCTCACCCGGTCGCCTTCAAACCGCACGAACTTCACGGTCTGTGGCTGATGGCCGTAGATCCACTCCTCGTAGCGGCCGTCCGCGTCGGTCTCCCGCACCTTGTGTTCGGGTGGTCCGACCGCCGCCAGCACCATCTGCCGGTTCATCCCAACCATCACCACGTGGGTGGCGATCGCCTGCTTCACCGGCGCCGGCAGGGTGTCCGCATACGCCTCCACCCCCGACTTGACGCTGAAGTCGACCAGCGGGTACAGCAGCGCCTTCACCTCTGGCGCCGAGACCTCGGGCACGCCGCCTTCAAACACTAGCGTCACCCGGCATCCCGTGGGAGTCGCCCCGTCCAGCAGGTTTCCTCCGGCCGTCGTGCCGCCGGTTGCGCCGCCCACCCCGATCTGCACATGGCGCAGAAAACGGTGTTTCACATAGGGGCCGCCGTTCAGGTCGATCAGGATCCGGTCGCCCTTCACCTCGAGCGCCGACACCACGATGCGGTCTCCTACTCCAGCCGCCTGCCCCTTTTCGTAGACCAGCTTCTTGTATGCGTCCGCACCCGGAGTCAAAACCCCATTCGCCTGCAATGTCACAATCCCGCCTAAAGGCAGCACCCGGTGCGCGAAGCCCTGCTCCGCCTCCAGGTCGCGGATCAACTCGCGCCGTCCACGCTCCGTCATCCGCGCATCCGGCAGGTCCACCCGCGTGGGACGGAAGTCGGTGTTGATGTCCGCGGTCGCGCTCTTTTCGCCCACCACAAAGACCTGCGCTGCAACCGGCATCACCGCCATACCGGCCCACAGTACACCCAAACCCAACGTGCCCCGTTGATTGCGTCTCCAGGCCATTGCGTTGCACCCTCAGATGCAAAGAGCGTGCACCCTTTTGCCAGGATTTGCAAGTCCACAGAAGATTCCACGATAAGACATGGCGACGGGATGAAACTCCTGCACCCCGATCCGTCGGCCAGCGGAAGCACGCGCGAACCGGTATGAGTCACGGGGTGACCTGCTCTGCCAGCAAGAGTGCTCTATGCCAGAAAGAGAGCTATATGCCAGGAAGAAGCCTTTAACGGTCTATCGTTCGGGAAGCGGCCGGTCGACGTCCTCGCGCGCTTCGGCCGCAGCAAAACCCTGCGGAGTCGCCGGCAGAATCTGCACCAGCGGCGGCGGCGGCGGAGGCGAGGCCAGCCGCTCCATTGCCACATGCGCCGGCGGCGGAGCTACTGTCACTTCATAGCCCGCGGGCACGATCTCCGGCAGCGTGTATGCCCAGGCCCAGTCGCGCGTGAGCCGGTAGAGCACGACCAGCCCGATCAGCATCACCACCATCGTGAGCAACGCCGCGTCCAGACCGAACGCGCCCCCGCTCAACCAGCGCGGTCCACTAGTGTACGCGTCCACCAGAGCGCCAAAGTCGCTGCGGCCAACGATCGGCAGGCCCAGCACCACCGCCATCACCGCGCGATAGCTGAAGTGCAGGCCCCAACCCAGCCACAGCGCGTGAGTTCGCAGATACGCCATGGCCAGCACCGCCCCGAAAAGCGCGCCATCCAGCAGCGCCCCGCCCAGGTTCAGCGGCGGGTTCGCGTAGACCAGCACCGCGGCAAAGAGAAGCGACATCAGCACCGCGGCCCAGGCCGGCGACAGCGCCGACATCAAGCGCTGGAAAGGATATCCACGAAAGATCGTCTCTTCGGCCAGTGAGACCACCAGCAGCGTTCCCAGCGCCGAAGCGATCGCCGGCGCCACCCCCGGCCCACGGCTCCACTGCCCATGCAGGTGCCCCGAGAGCGAGACCGGCAGCACCGCCGCCAGGCACAGCCCCCACCCCACCGCCACGCCCGTTCCCCATTCGCGCCCGGCGGTGTTGCGTCGCGGCAGCGGCAGCGCCTCGCCGCGCGTCTTGCCCCGCATCGCAATCCGATCCAGCACCTGGAAGCCCAGCACCGCCAGGAAAAGGAGAAACAGGCTTTCCAGCAGCGTCTGCCCATAGCTCAGGCGCAGGCGCCCGCTGATCCCCGCCGCCGCGCGCCCGGCGATCACGCTCGCCGTCGCCGCCCAGAGCATCGCCGTGGCAAACAGCGACAGCTCCAGCCCGCGGGAAACCCGGTCGCCGCCCGCCGTGTTCGTCATCTCTGCCAAACCCACCCTGCCTCGAAGCCAAGCGTATCGGCTGAACCCGTCCCGCTGAACCGGTGTCCGTGCTAAACCGTCTGATAGAACTGCGCCATGTTGCGGAACTTGTCGTACCGCTGCTGCAACAGATCGTCGAGCGGAAGCTTCTTGAGCTCGTTGATGTGCTTGCGCAGCTTGCTGTTCACCAGGCTGAACGCCTCGCCGGGATCGGCCTGGCTGCCGCCCTCCGGCTCGCGGATCACATCATCCACGCAGCCCAGTTCCAGCGTGTCCTTTGCCGTGTAGCGCAGCGCCGCCGCCGCCTGCCGCTTGCGCGTCGCATCCTTCCAGCTGATCGCCGCGCATCCCTCCGGCGGAATGACCGAGTAGATCGCGTTCTCCAGCATCAGCACGCGATCCGCGACCGCCAGCGCCAGCGCTCCGCCGGAGCCGCCCTCGCCGGTAATGGTGGCGATCGTCGGCACCCGCAGCTGCGACATCTCGAACAGGTTGCGCGCAATCGCCTCGCCCTGCCCGCGCTCCTCTGCGTCGATCCCCGGCCACGCTCCGGTCACATCAATAAACGTAAACACCGGCCGGGCGAACTTCTCCGCGATTTTCATCGCCCGCAGCGCCTTCCGGTAGCCCTCCGGATTGGGCTGTCCGAACCGCCGCGAAACCCGCTCCTTCAGGGTCCGGCCCTTCAAATTGCCGATCACCATCACCGCGTCGCCATGAAACCGCGCCATCCCGCACGTCATCGCCGCGTCATCGCCAAACGCACGGTCGCCGTGGATCTCGCTGAATTCGGTAAACAGTGCGTCGATGTAGTCCATCGGATACGGTCGTGCGGGATCGCGAGCCAGTTCTGTCCTTACCCAGGCCTCGGGAATCACCGTTCCCGCCGCCTGCACCTGTCCCAGCTTCCCCGACTCCAGCTTGCCTGCCTCTTGTTCTGCCATCCCCCCGATTGTATCGGACTCGGACGCCGTATCAGGACGCAAAGCGGCGATCGAACTTCAGGCTTCCATGGCAGAACCCAGCCGGCCGCCGCCCGTGTGCCCTGCGCTGTCCCGCCAGCTCTCCCGGCTCGGCGCCGGCGGCATCGTCAGCAGCGCAATCCCCTGTGCGTTGTTGAGCTTGCGCTCCGCCAGGAAACCTGCAATCTGCTCCTGGAACTTGCGGCTGTGCTCCACCGTCTTGGCCAGGCTCGACACCAGCTTCACCGCATGTCCGGTGGCGAACGCCTCCTGGTGACGTCCCGCAACGCCGATCAGCAGCGTCTGCACCATCGCCACATGCGCGCACAGCGCAAGATGTTCGTCCTCCGCATTCGGCTCGCTCGCGGTCTTCACCGTCGTCGCCCGGCCAAACGGATAGTTGTTCTTGAAGACGTGGTTCAGCATGTAATTCTCGATCAGGTGCGGATGCCGGTCTGTGAACGGCTTGTAGTAGCGCTCATAGCTCTCGGCATAAGCCCCCAGGATCGCCGCTTCGCCCTTGCCGCTCGAACATCCCAGGCCCGCTTCAAACTCTTGCACACACTCCAGAAAGCGGCCCGGAATGGGCGGCTCGGTCACCCGCTGCCGCACCAGGTCGATCACCAGCACAAGCTGCTCGCCCGGCTTCGCCTCCATGCGATCCATCACCGGCTGCAACCGCCCACTGGCCGCCGTGGCGGCGCTATCGGCCAGCAGATGCGATACCGCCGCAGGATTCGCCTCGCACCACGCCGCCGCGGTGCCGCAGCCCGCCTGCTCCGCCATGCTCTGCAGACGGCGCGTCAGGTTGCCCAGCAGATACAGCCGCTGCCACACCGGGTAGCGGCGATCCCGCAGCATGATCAGTGCAAACTCCCGTACCGCCAGCCTTGCTTCTTCCCGCCGCAAGATGCGGTTTCCGGCTTCGATCACCGTCCGGTAACGCCCGGCCCCGCGTGCCTGCCCCAGCCCGTCGCCCAGCAGATCCGGCATCAGCAGCGTCAGCCGCGCCGCCTCCGGACAGGATAGGTTCAGCGCCTTCTCCACCACCTCGGCATGGGTCGACACCGCACGCGGGTAGGTCGAACAGGTCACCGACAGCATCCCCGGACCCAGCGTCTTGTGAATCTCGCACAGCTTCTGCGGATCGAGAAATCCGCACGTACCGTTCACGGTCAGCGGCATCCGCGCATAGTCCGACGTCGTCGGCCCGTTCGCATTCAGTTGGATCAAGGTGCCGATATGCGGCTTCAGCAGCTCGTGCGAGCGGTACTTCTCAAAGGTTCCCTGGTCGATCGGAACTCCCCAGCCCTGGCAGCACGTATCCTCGCAGGCCGACGAAATGCAGCGAAACCGCTCCGAATAGTCCGGGCGGGTGTACTCCCGCTGCGGCTGCGGCCAGCCCGGTGCTGGCAGATCCGGTACCGGCAGACGCACGGGTGGCACACTCGCCGGAAGCCCGGGGATGGCGCCGTCCAATCGCTGCCCGGGTCGCCCTTGCCCGACTCCCATCTTGCCCGCGAAGTCGAACCGCGCCTGAGCGCCCGTCACCAGATCCTGGATCCCATCCTCTGCCATGCACATCTCCCGCCATCACCACAAAAGCTCTGCCTGCCCGGGGAAGTGCAATCCGGCGTCCACACGGCACGTGCCCAGATGAGAGTTTTCTTGGAAGTCTGCAAACCTCACTCGTGAGCCCGCCGGGTCAGCTCAAGCCCGCCGGGTCAGCTCAAGCCCGCAGGCACCAGCTCCGGCAGCATCGGCGCATCGCTCCATACCCGGTTGCGTCCCTCTGCCTTCGCCCGGTAGAGCGCCGCGTCCGCACGCTTGAGCATCGCCTCAATGCCATCCTCTCGTCCCTGAAACGCAGCGATGCCCACGCTCGCCGTCACCCGCAGCGTCTCCACCCCATCGCCGCGTCGCGCCGCAACCGGCACCTGCGTGCGTTCGATATTCCCCCGGATGCGCTGCGCCACCAGGAACGCCGCCTCAGCCGAAGCGCCCGGCAGCAGCACCACAAACTCTTCGCCGCCCCAGCGTCCCAGCACGTCGATTCCGCGCACTGAATCCTGCAGCTTCTCCACCACCGCCACCAGCACGGAATCGCCCGCCGCATGACCATGCTGGTCGTTCACCGACTTGAAGTGATCCAGGTCCACCATCAGCAGCGAGAACGCCGAGCCGCCCTGCCGCGCGCGCGCCAGCTCGCGGTCGCACCAGCGCAGAAATACCCTGCGATTGAACAGCCGCGTCAGCGGATCGGTGCTTGCCAGCTCATCCAGGCTCGCGGTCAGACGAGCCGTCGTCATCCAGAAGAAGCCAAACGCAATGGCCAGCGCGAATCCTAGAAACATCACAAACGTCAGTTTTTCCAGCTGCGCGAACCGGGCCGAACTCTCCACCCAGCCCAGCCACACTGCCTGGGAGCGCCACAGGTTGAACACCATGAACAGCACCAGCAGACCGGCGGTGAAGCCGGCCGGCGCCAAGATACCGGGTTTCGCCCGGCGCCCCAGAACCCACGCCGTACGGCCAGCCTGCAGCGCAATCAGCAGGGCCGCGACCACAATCCCCACCCGCGCGGACTCCATCCCGCGAATGCGACACAGATCGCTGACGCCCTGGATGAAGAACAAACCGGCGGCAAACGGCTCAAATGCCGGCAGCTCAATCAACTCCTGCACCGCCGCGTGCAGCAGCACCAGCGCCAGCAGCACCAGCACGTCTGCAAACAGGACCGAAAGGAGCGGCGCAACATGCTGCCCGCTCATCAGCAGCAGCGCTCCTGTCGCCCCAGCGGCAAACGCGCCCCCCAGCCAACCCATCCCCAGCAGCCGCGGATTGGTCACCGCAACCGCAAGCAGGCCCAGGCAGCCGCAGCCAAGTGCGATCGCAGCCAGCAGCAGGATGGTCACGTCCGACATCTCTTGTTCTAAACCTCGTGTTTGCGATTCCGCCTCCGGCGCCTCCGTACCCGGGGCGAGAGCGAAATCGAAAGCGTCCTGACTACTCAGAATGTAACCGGAACGGGTATCTAAGCGAACCCTACTGAGGGCGGTATTGCCGGTCCATCCCCAGAAAGTCGCACTCTGATGTGGCATCACCTCCGCGGATCACCACTTGCAGCTACGGCAAAAATCCCTCCATTGCGCCGTGCACCTTTTTTGAATGGCTGCGTCCTCGGTACAGCGTGACTTCAGGAACCCTCCAAGCCCACGGCCATTGCCTCTCTTGCCGTGGGTGTATCCCGAATCCACCTGAATAGTGAGCCGTCTTCCGTAAAGAATCGGCACTCCCAAACCTTTCAGGGACACAGCAGCAGGAGGAATGCTCCTAATCCCTGAGAGAGCCCGCACTACTCGTGCACCCGCTCGACGGCATCTCCCAGCCGCGCTGGAACATCCCCGGCATACGTCCCGACTACCTCCGTGCCGCGAACGCTCCGCACCGTGACCCGGCCGATCTCCTGGCCATCGAAAAACTGCAGCGTATAAGTAGACGGGTTCTTCGCCAGTCTGGTCGCGCGGACGGACAGCTGATCCCCGATGGCAAGGCCGGCGGCGGCTTCCGCCATCTTGAGCGTCACCATCTCCCCATGCACGGCCTCCACCCGGCCAGCCGGAGCGACATCCCGCATCGCCGGATGCTCCAGCCCGGCCAGCAGCGCGCCGATCGGCGCCTCGAAGGCCCTCGCGTGCTCCTCCGGATCTTCCGCGTCGCGCGTCGAGACCGAAAGCTCCTCGCACGCCGTTGCCGAACCGCCTTCCGCACCCGCCGCCGCGCAGCTTGAGGAGTTCAGCTTCATCAGCACCTGCCCGGTGCATGTATCGACCACCCCGGCATGCAGGCTGTAGCCGCGCAGCTTGCCCGGAAATCCATCTTCCGCCGGAGGATCGACGATCGGCTGGAACGTCCCTTCCAGCACCGCGTCCACGCCCAGCTCGCGGCCCAGCCGCGCCGCTCCGGCAATATCCGACCGGTCCAGCCGCCGCCGATCCCCGCGGTCGACGGCAAACTCCCGCTGCCCCTTCAGCCGCTCATAGATCAGGTCCCCGACCGCCATGCCCGAGCCGCCGCTTGCCTGCCCGACGTCATGCGCCTCCTCGCGCTCGGTGGGATAGCGAAAGTCCAGAACCGCGATGCTCAGCGGCTCCGACGCCCACTCTGGATCGGACTGATGGCACTCGGCCGCCGGAGTCTCCCGCGCCACCGCCCACGTCTTCGCCACCGGCGGCTTGCTGCTGTACCCGGCCGCAATCCCCAGCGGCACCGGAGTGACCGCCGCTACCTTCGGCGCTGCCTTGCTGCCCAGGTTGACCGCACTGGCCGCGCGTACAGCCGGCGGAGCCGGAGCTGCAAATAAGCGGCTCCCCCCGGAAGGCTGCGTCGCAAGACGATCGCCCGCTGGGGCAACCGCCGTCGGGGCAAGGCCCGGCGCAGCAATGCCCGGCGGGGCAGGGGCCGGCGGTGCGATGGGCGCTCCGCCGGCGGCTTCCTCGCGTGCGCCCGGCGGAGGTCCGGCCTGGGGCACACCTCCATGGAGCAGCAGCATCCGCTCCAGCCTCCACTCCGTCCCATCGACCGTGTAAATCACTTCGACCGGGTCGCCCGGTCGCACCACATCCGCGCGCACCCCGCGCGTCAGCACAAATGGATGCCTGACCGTCCGCTGTCGCCGGGCGTCGTAGGTCTGCACGTCGACCGTCTTTTCTCCGACTCCCACCACCGTGCCAAACTCGAAATAGGTCCGTCCAGTCGCGGAACTCTGTGCCGCCGCGGCGGCCGTCCCGGCCACCAGCATCCAGCCGATCAGCCGCAAGGGGAAGCATGGCGTGGGATCCATCTTCGCTTTATTCGTTGGAGCTTTCCCCGCCATCTTCATCTGCATCTGCATCTGCAACCAGGCCTTCGCACATCTTTTCCAGTGTAGAGTGCCCCACCCCAGCCGCTTATCCCACCTTGGTGTCCCCTTTTTGTCGGCCGGGACTCGATCCTCTCGAAACCGCTGAAGCGTCCGGCGGATAGGCATGACTTCTGGTGCAGTGCATCTCTGGGAACCGCAGCTAAGTCACCTGCTTTGAAGAATATGCGCAACAAATGGGGGGAGGGGTGGTTACGCCCGATCCCCTACGAGATGACCCGCACTCCGCCGCGTCCCACCAGCTCTTCCACCCGGTCGATAAACAGCCGGTCCGCAGCCACCATCACCTTCTGCGGCTCCAGGACCGCGCAGAACTCGCCGGGCTCCTCGAAGTCCAGCAGCAGCTTGCCTCCGCCCGGCGACTCCCGAAACAGCCCCATCAGCTTTTCCAGCAGCGCCGCGTCCGGCGAGTGCAGCGGCACGCGGATGCGCAGCGCCTCCGGCAGCTTCAGCTTCACATCCTCGAGCGCCTGAATCGCCGAAACCGACAGCTTTGGTGCGGAATCCTCCTCGCCCCGCAGCGACCCGCGCACCACCACCGGCACATCGATCTTCAGCTTCTCCGCCAGCTTCTCGTAGCTCTGCGGAAACGCGATCAGCTCGATCTTGCCGACTGTATCCTCAAGCACCGCCTGCGCATACAGCTCGCCCGAGCGCTTCGACTTCGCCACCTTCAGCCCGGTGATCACGCCCGCGATCTGAATCTCGTTCTGCGGCTCCGCCTGGCCGCGCCGGAAGATCTGCGGCTCCGGCTTCATCTCGCACGCCGTAGCCGTATCCACCACCTTCATGTTGCGCAGCTTCTCCCGGTACTTGTCCATGGGATGTCCGCTGACGAAGAAGCCCAGCACATCCTTCTCGTTCTGCAGACGCGTATGCTCGTCCCAATCCGGCACCCTCGGCAGCGCCTCAGCGGTCGAGCTTGGGACCGGCGCGAAGTCGTCAAAGATACCGAACAAGCCCGATTGTCCGGCGGCCTTGTCCTTCTGCGCCTTCTGCGCCCGTTCGATCGCCGTATCGAGCGCCGCCCACACCCGCGCGCGCGGTCCAAAGCAGTCCATTGCCCCGGCCTTGATCAGCGACTCGAGCACGCGCTTGTTCAGCAGCCGCAGGTCGACCTGCTCGCAGAACTCCCAGAGGGACGCGAAGCCTGGCTTTCCCTCCGCCTGCAGCCTTGCGCGAGCCTCGAGGATCGATGCGATCGCATTCCCGCCCACGTTCTTGATCGCCGCCAGCCCAAACCGGATTGCCTCCGTCGCCTCGCCTGTCGCAAGCGTCACCACGCTCGGCGTAAAGCTCGCCGCGGAGATCTGCACATCCGGCGGCACCACCGCGATGCCCATCTCCCTGCACTCCGAGATGTACTTGACGACATTCTCGGGTTTCGAGGTCTCGCTGGTGAGCAGTGCCGCCATGAACTCCACCGGGTAATGCGTCTTCAGGTAAGCGGTGTGATACGCCAGCAGCGAGTACGCCGCCGAGTGCGACTTGTTGAACCCGTACCCGGCAAACTTCTCCATCAGGTCGAACAGTTCGCCGGCTTTCTCCTTGGGAAACTTGCCGGCAGCCGCGCCCGCCATGAAGATGTCGCGCTGCTTGGCCATCTCCGCCGGGTCTTTCTTGCCCATCGCCCGCCGCAGCAGGTCGGCGGCACCCAGCGAATAGCCGCCGATCGCGTTCGAGATCTGCATCACCTGTTCCTGGTACACAATGACGCCCAGCGTCTCACGCAACAACGGCTCGAGCTCCGGCAGCAGGTAGGTCACCTCCCGGCGTCCCCATTTGCGCTCGATGAAGTCGTCGATCATGTCCATCGGACCTGGCCGGTAAAGCGCATTCAAGGCGGTCAGATGCTCGATGGAATTGGGCTTGTACCGCCGCAGAACGTCCCGCATTCCACCCGACTCGAACTGGAACACCCCGCTCGTCAGCGCCCGGTGGAAGACCCGCTCGTAGGTCTTCGCGTCGTCCAATGGAATGGTCGACATGTCCAGATGCTCAGCGCGCGTCTGCTGGATCAGCTTCAGACAGTCGTCGATCACGGTCAGCGTTGTCAGCCCCAGGAAGTCCATCTTGAGCAAGCCCATCTTCTCGACAGACTTCATGTCGTAGCTGGTCACCACTGCCTCGTCCTTGGTGCGCGTCACGGGAACCAGCTCGGTCAACGGCTGCGGAGCGATGACCACACCGGCAGCATGCACCCCGGCACCGCGCACCAGACCCTCCAGCCGCTGCGCCGTATCAATCAACTCCTTGATCGCCGGCTCGGTCTCATAGGCGGTTTGAAGCGGCCCTTTGTCCTTCAGCGCCTGCTCGATGGTGATGCCGATGGTCGCGGGAATCATCTTGGCGATGCGATCGACTTCGCCGTACGGCATGTCCAGCGCCCGGCCGACGTCCTTGATGGCAGCCTTTGCCGCCATCGTGTTGAAGGTAATGATCTGGGCGACCTGATCGGTGCCGTATTTGCGCCGAACGTATTCAATCACCTCGCCGCGCCGGTTCATGCAGAAGTCAATATCGATATCGGGCATGGACACCCGTTCCGGGTTCAGGAAGCGCTCAAAGAGCAGTTCATTTTGCAGCGGATCGACGTCCGTGATCTCCATGCAATAGGCCACCAGAGACCCCGCAGCCGATCCACGGCCTGGCCCCACGGGGATGTTCTGCTGTCGCGCGTAGCGGATGAAGTCCCATACAATCATGAAATAGCCGGGAAACTTCATGTGCTTGATGCAGTCAATCTCGCGCTGTAACCTGGCCTGATACTCCTCCTCGGTTTTTTTCAGTAGACCGCGTGCCCGCAGATGTGCAACGTTCGTCGCCAGCCGTTTGCGCAGGCCCTCCCGGCATACCTGCTCGAAGTATCCGTCCAGGTCGAGCCCGTCCGGAACCGGAAACTCCGGAAATGGGTTGTCTACTTTGTTCAGCTTGAGATTGCAGCGTTCCGGGAACTGCATGGTCCCCGAGACGACGTGCGGAGCATGGGCAAAGAGTCGCGCCATCTCCTCCGCGCTCTTGATGTAGAACTCGTTGGTGTCGAACTTGAAGCGTTTGGGATCGTTCATCGAGCCAGCCGTCTGCACGCACAGCAGCACCTCGTGCGCCCGGCTGTCCGTGTCCTCGATGTAGTGAGAATCGTTGGTCGCGATCAGCGGGATGTTCAGGTCCTTCTCCATGCGAAACATCGCTTCGGTCACCGCCTTGTCCGGTTCCAGACCGTGATCCTGGACCTCCAGAAAGAAGTTCCCGCGCCCGAACATCTCCTCGAAGTTCCCCGCGGCCGCCTTGGCCTTCTCGTAGTCACCGGCCATCAGGTGCTGCGAGACCTCGCCCGCGAGACACCCCGAGAACCCAATCAATCCACTTGTATGCTTGGCCAGGAAGTCCTTGCTGACGCGTGGCTTACGGTAAAATCCATGAAGTGCCGCTTCACTTGTAAGACGCACCAGGTTGCGGTATCCTTCCTGGTTTTCGGCCAGCACCAGCAGGTGGTTGTACTTATCTCCCTCACCCTTGGCCCGGTGATCCTGGGCCTGGCAGATGTACAACTCGCATCCCAGGATGGGCTTGATTCCCTTCTTCCTGGCCGCGTCGAAAAAATGCACGGCCCCGAAGATATTTCCGTGATCGGTCATTGCAACCGCCTTTTGACCAATCCTGTCGACATGCGTCACCAGCTTGTCGACATCGCATGCTCCATCCAACAGCGAGTAATCCGTGTGCAAGTGCAGATGCGTAAACTCAGCGCCCATCCATCAAGTTTAAGCCTCCGCGAGATCGGCCCCCGTGCAAAACAGGGCTGAAACACGGCGCAGCCGTCCAGCACGCAATGCAGCGGTCGCTGCTCGGATTCTGGGCGGACTTAGTTTTTCGGAACACGGCCAGACTCAATCATTTGTGGGCCCTCCCGATCAATCGAGCGAGCCTACACCAACCCTAGATGCACCATCAGGGACGTCTCGACCGCCTCCATCGAGTCCGCATCGAGGTGCCCTATCACCTTTCCGACCCGTCGGACGCTTGAAGTCTGAATCATGTCCACCATCGCCTCCGACGGTATCCTTAAGCCGTTTTCAGCCGACGGGTCAATGCGCACACGAGTTCGGGGAAGCCAGCCAAGATCGCTCGTAACGGGAATGTAAGTCACTGTCGCTTGCACCAACGAGGTCTCAGCCTGCATTACGATCGCGGGCCGAGGCTTTGCAAATTCCCCCGCCGGAGATGTCACAATCATGTCTCCCCGCCTCAAATCCATCCATCATCCGTGGCCATCCGCTCCCAATACGCCAGGTCCTCCTGTGCTTCTGGACTGCTTCGATAGCGTTCCGCAAGCACCTCCCACTGCCGCCGATACTCCGCAATGAACTCCGGGGTTCGCGTATCCGGAACCCACCGCGTCACCGGGCGCAGCCCCTTCGCACGCAGTTCTTCGCGATGTTTGCGCACCCGTTCCCGCGTCGCCTCGCTCTGACCACGGTTGTTCACAGTACGCATCAGACGCCTCCCGCCGAGTGTTACATGTAACGCAAGAGCCCGTCTACAGCCATCCGGTCCGCTGTTTTCCAGGCGCGTCCCTCTGACGCCAGCTCTAAGATCGCGCCTTCCATAAGCTGCCTCGGCCGCTTCCAGGCGCGCAACAGCCGCCTGCTTTCGGGGTCACCATTCGCACCTGCTGGTGCTGGGCTCGACCCCAACCTGAGCCGGCGGCGGAATGTGACGAATCAGCTTGCCGGTGAGGCCAGCAGCCGGTCCCGTACCGTGTAAGAGGACTTCTCGACCAGGTGATAGGAGAGCTCGGCTGCGGCCAGGATCGCGGCCAGCCTCAGCAGCGGGTGTCCGCGAACCAGGTCCACAGGCCCGTCGAAGAGCTGCTGCCAGAGGTAGAGCCCGTAGGAGATCACCCCCAGGTGCCGAAGCCCGCGCAGGTTGAGCAGCCGCCCTCCGAGCGTGTTCGCATTCGCGATGGCAGACGAGATCAGGTAGGCCAGCAGGATTGCTTCCGCCGTCAGACCGAACGCCTGCTGCGCCAACATGTTGGACCAGTTCAGGTGCAGCGTAGCCAACAACAGAGCGAGTGCCGCGAGGCTGGTCCAGCGCGCGTTCACCCCACGGACCAGAGCCCGGTAGACGGGTGGCCAGGCGCCCATCAGCGCAAGCACGCAGCCCGCCATAATGGTGTCGACGCGGGTGTGAAACATGCGGTCCATCTGCTGCTCGTAGGTGTAGCCCGGCGCGAGATGCAGGGTGAGCAGGCGCATCACCGGCGCGAGCAGCATCAGCGCGACGCCCAGCAGCAGCGCTCGCTTTCGACCCAGCCAATGCAGGCACGCCGGCCAGAAGAGATAGAACTGCTCTTCGAGGCTCAGGCTCCAGGTGTGGCCCACCAGCCAACCCGCGCCCGCCGGCTGGGCCAGACGATAGGGGAAGTAGTTCGAGAGGTAGAGGGCCGAGGAGATCATGGCTCCCCGCAGCATCGGAACCACATGCATGGCCCACAGCACCGAAATGACCAGCAGGTAGGCGTAGTAGGGTGGGAAGATCCGGAAGAAGCGGCGCAGGTAGAAGTTCCTGAGCGAGATGCGGCCGGCCCGATCCTGGTAGCGAATCAGCAGCGTCGTAATCAGGAAGCCGCTGATGACGAAGAAGGTTGAGACGCCAAGATCGCCGGCGTCGATCTCGAACAGCGTCGCGGCGGCGTTCAGGTGGTGCTTCAGCAGCATCTCCGCCATGCGCGAAAACCAGCCCAGGTGGGCCGCGACGACCAGCAGAACGGCAACGCCGCGCAATCCATCCAGGCTGGGAATGGAACGTGCCTGATACGGTTTGATCGATCCGCTCGCTTCGCTCTTCACTCAGGCTTCCGCTGCTTTCCATGCATCGACCGGCGAAGTCGCGGAGGAGGCCGCCGAACCTTTGATCAATTCGCTCGCCAGTTCTTCATACAGATCGACGCACTCGAGCAGTTCCTGCTTGGCGATGCGCTCGTTCGGGGTGTGCGCCACATGGATGGAACCGGGGCCCAGCAGAAACGGCTCACCCCAGTTCGTCAAGGAGGGGATATCCGTGGTGAACTTCGCCACCATGGTCGGAAGCCGGCCCACCTGGCGCATGCGCACGAACGGCAGTTCCAGCGAGAACGCGACCCGCGCACGGCCCGCCACGGCATCTACGATCGCCCGCCGGACCTCTTCCGCCGGACCGACCAGGCGGACCAGAAGATGCGCTTCGGCATGGTCCGCGATGACATTTGGCGCGCGGCCGCCGGAGATGAGCCCCACATTCACGTCCGAACTGCCCACCCCTTCGAGATAAGGCAGGTTCAGCTTCTGCACTTCGGCGAGCGCGGTCACCAGCTTGTCGATCGCGCTTTCGCCCAGCTCGGGGTAGGCCGAGTGCGCCATCTTCCCTTCGGCGTACATCTCGACGCGCAGGGCGCCTTTCGAGGCCAGGGCAAGCCGATTATCGGTCGGCTCGCCGGTGATGAGAAAGCGCGATCCTCGGGCATGCTGGTTGGCGACCTTCGCTCCGGCGGAATCCCGCTCCTCGCCCACCACAAACAGCAGGCCCACCTTGCTTCCGGCATCGCGAAGTCGCTCCGCCGCGGCCACCTGCGCGGCGATAATGCCCTTGGCGTCGCAGGTTCCGCGGCCATACAAAAACTCATCGTCTTCGGCCAGCGGAACGTAGGGGGGCACCGTATCCATGTGGGTGGAGAAGACGACGTCCGGCGTCACGCCCGACCCCCGCGCGAAGAGATTGAAGCGTTCGCCGCCACCTTCGGCTCCCGGCGTACCCGCGCCCGGCTTCTCTACCGGCATGCGCTCCACCAGCCAGCCTTCCGCCTTCAGGAACTGATCCAGGAACACCCCCGCATCGTGTTCGTGGTACGTCGTCGATGGGATCTTCACCAGCTGTCGCGTCAACTCCAAAGCATCGATCGGCATAGCTGCAAGGATAACCGCTCCGCAGCACGATACCCTTGAGGGATGGTTCGTTCGATCGATACGCTGCGCGGGCCTACCGGCCGCCTAGAAGCGCTGCTCAACAGCGGCGGCCTCGATGCTCCATTCGCGGCGCTCGTCGCCCATCCGCATCCGCTCTTCGGCGGCACGATGCACAACAAGGTCGTCTATCACGCGATGAAGGCATTCACCGCCTTCGATCTGCCGGTGCTGCGCTTCAACTTTCGCGGCGCCGGTCTTTCAGAAGGCACCCACGATCACGGCCGCGGCGAGGTGGACGATGCCCGCGCCGCAATCGACTGGCTGGCGCATGAGTTTGGCCGGCCGATCCTCTTTGCAGGGTTTTCTTTCGGTTCGTATACCGGCCTGAGGGCTGCGTGCGGTGACAATCGGGTTCCGGGCCTGATTGCCCTCGGGCTTCCGGTCAGCGCCGCGGGTCGCAGCTACACCTACGAGTTCCTCTCCACCTGCACCCAGCCCAAGCTTTTCATCTCTGGCGACCACGACGAATTCTGCTCGGCCGAAGCGCTGGATCGCACGCTCGCGTCCGTCCCCCAGCCGTGGGAACGCGAGATCGTTGCGGGCGCAGACCACTTCTTCCAGGGCGTCGCGGCCAGCCCGCACGCCAAGCTTGAAAGCATGCAGAGCCTGATGCGCGACTGGCTGATCCGGAAGTTTGCGCTGAAGCACTGAGCGGGTGCTTGCAGATCATCGCTTCGAGACTCTCAGTCATCCTCGTGAGTCATCCCCGCGCGCTGCTGCGCCTGGCTGAGGGCGTTCTGAAAAGCCTGGCGAAAGTGATCGGGATCGTTGACCAGCGTGACCACCGGATCCTCTTGATCCAAAGCGTCTCCGATGGGGTCGAAGCGTTCCTTCGACGGCGCCACGCTGTCGGAGATCACCACCGTCTTGGCGTTCAGAAACTCCCGCATCCCGGCGATCGACAACTCGCGTCCATAGCCCGAGCGCTTCACGCCGCCGAACGGGAGCCGGGGGTCGCTGGCGACGATGGTATTGACGAACACCTGGCCGCAGACAAGCTCGGCGATCAGTCGCCGCTGCTCCTCGGCGTCGAAGGTCCAGATGGAGGCACCGAGTCCGAAGGGGGTGTCGTTGGCGATCTCGATCGCCTCTTCGAGCGAAGACGCGCGGAAGAGCAGGGCCACAGGCCCGAAGATCTCCTCCCGGTAGACGTCTGCGGATCGTTGCAGGTTCGCGAGCACGGTCGGTTCGAAGAAGTTGCCCGCGCCCAGCATGCGCTCGCCGCCGGTCAGAACCACGGCTCCGGCAAGCTTCGCCGCCTCCACCTGCCGCTCCAGTTGTTCGAGCAGCGGGACCGTGGCCAGCGGACCGACCGCCGTCGTCTCTCGGGTGGGATCGCCCACCCTGAGCGCCTCCATTCCGGCGACGAAGCCGGCCTCGAACTCTTCGTAGATCTCTTCGTGCACGATCATGCGCTTGGCCGCGATGCAGGATTGTCCGTTATTGATCGTGCGGGAGCGGACGGCCTGCTGCACCGCGACTTCAAGGTCGGCTGAGGGCATGACGATGAAGGGATCGGATCCGCCCAGCTCGAGCACCGACTTCTTGACCAGCCTGCCGGCCTGCGCCGCGACCGCGCTGCCGGCAGCCTCGGAGCCGGTTACCGTGACCGCAGCCACCCGCTCGTCGGCCAGCACCGCTTCCACCTGTGAGGATTCGATCAGCAGCGTCTGGAAGGTGCCGCGGGGAAAGCCGGCGCGGCGTACCAGCGCCTCGATCAGAAGCGCGCACTGCGGCACATTGGGCGCATGCTTCAGCAGGCAGACGTTCCCTGCCATCAGAGCCGGGGTCAGAAAACGGAAGACCTGCCAGAAAGGGAAGTTCCACGGCATCACGGCGAGCACGACTCCAAGTGGCTCCCAGCGCACATAACTGTTCTGGTTTTCGGTCGGAATGACTGTTTCGCCCAGGATGTGGACTGCGTTTTCGGCGTAGTAGCGGCACGCAGCCGCGCACTTCTCGATCTCTGCCCGGGATGCAGCGATCGTCTTGCCGACTTCGCGCGTCACCAGTTGGGCTAATTCCTCGCGCTCGTCCTCCAGCACGCCGGCAAGTTTGCGCATGCACAGCGAGCGATGTTCGGGGGGGACGGAGAAGAAGTCGCGAAATGCCTGCTGAGCGATGGCAAGCCTGGCCTGCAGCGCCGGTTCGTCGAGCGGCTCGAACGTGCGCAGCAGGGCTCCGGTCGCAGGATTGATCGATTGAATCGGCATGGCTTGTGACTCGTCTGATGCCAGTCTAAACGTCCGTGTCCCGCTATGCCCGTGACCACTCCTGCTGAAGCCGCAGGCCAAAGCGGCTGTGCCATAATCGAGCTTGTCCCTGCGAAGCTGACCGTCAACCCCGCCTGCGGCGAAGCTCTGATCGGGAGGGAAGGAAGCTCCGGGCGGAGGAAGCGAACGATGCACGCAAACCTGGGCGGCGAGCCGAAGTTCATGCGTATGGCGATCGAGCTGGCCACCAGCAACGTGGTCTCCGGCGTAGGCGGACCGTTTGGCGCGGTGATTGTCAAGAATGGCGACGTGGTGGCTACCGGCGTAAACCTGGTGACCGGGACCAACGATCCGACCGCGCATGCGGAGGTGACTGCGATCCGGAGGGCGTGCACGGCGCTTGAGACCTACGAACTCACAGGCTGCTCGATCTACTCGAGCTGCGAGCCATGCCCGATGTGTTTGACGGCCATCTTATGGGCTCGTCTGGATACGCTGTATTTTGCCAGCACGGCCGAGGATGCGGCCGAGGCCGGTTTCGACGACTCGCACTTCTACGAGCAGGTTGCGCTTCCTTTCAGTGAGCGGGAGCTGCCGACGGTCAACTTCATGCGCGCGGACGGGCTCGCAAGCTTCAACGCGTGGCGCACGTTTGCTGGAAGGGTCGAGTATTGATGACGGCGTTGAAACCAGGCGTGACGAAGGTCGCCATTCTCGGATTCGGGACAGTGGGATCGGCGGTGGCGAAGCTGCTCTCGGCAGGATATCTTCCAGGACTGCAGCTTGCGCTGGTGTACAACCGCGACGTGGCGCGCAAGCGGGCGTCTGCAGAAGCACGGTTCGCCGGCCCAGATGTGCTTTGGACCGATCACTTCGAGGATGTGCTGCGCTCCGATGCGGATGTGATCGTGGAGCTGGTGGGCGGCGGGGAGCCGGCGGGAACGTGGATCGAGCAGGCGCTGGTGGCCGGCAAGTCAGTGGTCACGGCCAACAAGCAGCTGATTGCCTATCGCGGTCCCGAGCTGGCGCGGCTGGCGCAAGCGAATGGCGTGCAACTGCTGCATGGGGCGGCGGTGGCGGGCGGTGTTCCGGTGATCCCGGGGATGCTGCAGGGGCTCAGTGGAGAGGCGGTGACGCGGGTGAGCGGGATTCTGAACGGAACCTGCAACTACATCCTGAGCCGGATGGAGCGCGGCGACTCCTACGCCGAGGTGCTGAAGGACGCGCAGCGGCTGGGATACGCGGAGAGCGATCCGACGGCGGATGTGGGCGGGTTCGACGCGCGGGCGAAGCTCTGCATCCTGGCGCGGGTGGCGATGCACGCGGAACTCGATCCGGAACAGGTGCCGACGCAGTCCATTGCCGCGATCGATGCGATCGACTTCGCGTATGCCCGGGAGCTGGGATGCACGATTCGCCAGGTTTCGAAGGCGCAGCAGCTTTCCGGCGACTGCATGTACGCCCGGGTGGCACCGATGCTGGTGCCGCTCGACTCGCCGATGGCCTGGTCGCAGGGCACGCAGAATATGGTCGTCTCCACCGGCCGCTTTGGCGGCGATGTGGTCTTCTCCGGGCACGGCGCGGGAGGCAATGCGACCGCGGTCGCAGTGGTTTCGGACCTGCTTGCGGTGGCGCAGGGCGCCCGCGCGGTCACGCTGCCGGTGCAGCCAAAGGGTGTGACCGGCGATTCGGTCGCTCCGCACTATCTTCGCTTCATCGTGGACGACAAGCCGGGTATCGTTTCGGCGATCTCGGGCGCGCTTTCGAAAGTGGGCGCGAACATCGATTCGCTGCTGCAGCGGCGCGGCTATCCCAAGCACCGGCTGCCGTTTGTGGTCACCACAGAGCCGACCCTGAACTCGATCATCGCCGCCGCGGTCGACTCGATTGCCGCTATGGACTGCATGCTCGAGCCGCCGCTGGCGCTGGAGATGCTGGTGGTGGATGACAAGGATGAAGAGACGGCGTAGCGCTCGGTCAGGTCAAGCCGGTCACGGTTGCAGGTAGAAAAGCTGGAGTGTTCTTGGGGTGAGTTCCGGTTCTTTCGGCATGCTGACTTGAACAGTATGCAGTTCGTTGAATTGCGTGGCGGCGGGCGCGGTGTATGTGAGCTCGTAGTAAAACGCTGAATCTGCCACGCAGCGGGCAATCTGGGCGGGGATGTCGCCATCGCGCAGGAGGACCTGGCCGCCGGTCTGGTGGGCGAGAACCTGCAGCCCGAGGTTGGGAGCGTCGGCATCCTTCGGCTGCGCGACCGGGGTAAGGAAATTCTGGTAAAGAAATGCGAACGCATTGGAACCCTGCGCGAGATTGAGGGTTCCGATGCTGGAGAGCGTCATGTGGGCGTCGCGCAGCTTGGTGTTGACCTCGACGATGGAATTGAACAGGCGGGTTCGCTGCAGAAGGC
>CAJCHN010000094.1 GCA_903970285.1 Rhodanobacteraceae bacterium
CGTTGCGGAAGGCGATCAACCCGGTGACGAAGCGCAGCATATCCGCGTTTTCCGCCTGGCGATCCCAGTCCAGCCACGAGGTGGGGTTGTCCTGGTTCCACGGGTTGGAGTTGCCGCGCTGGGTCTGGAGGAACTCGTCGCCCATGCGGAACATGGGGGTTCCGGCCGAAACCATCAGCAGCGCAAAGAAGTTCTTCACCTGCCGGCGGCGCAGGCGCAGAATCTCCGGCGTCGCACCCTCGTCGCCTTCCACCCCATAATTACAGCTGATATTGTCCGATGGCCCGTCGGTGTTGTTGCTGCCGTTCGCCCAGTTGCGCTTCTCCTCGTAGGCGCAGGTATCGTAAAGCGAAAATCCGTCGTGCGAAACGACGTAGTTGATGCTCTGGTACGGGTGCCGCGCATTGTGCGGATCGCCGGGAAACAGATCGTCGCTTCCATAAACCCGCGTCAGCATGTTGGTCACATAGCCGTCGTCGCCCCGGACAAAGTGCTTGATATCGTCGCGGAACCGCCCGTTCCACTGCATCCAGTTCAGCCCGGGAAAACTCCGCCCCAGCAGGTAGCCATCCGCTGCATCCCACGGTTCGGCGATCAGGCGCGTGTCCTCAAGTTCGTGATCGGCCGCGATCTCTGCGAAGATCGGTGGATCGGCCGTGTTCAACGTGCCATCCTCGTTGCGCGCAAAGACCGAGGCCAGGTCGAAGCGGAATCCGTCCACGTGGTTCTCCCGCACCCAGTGGCGCAGGCTGTCCAGCACAAAGCGCCGCACCGGCCGGCTTGCGGTATCGAAGGTATTGCCCGTGCCCGAAAGGTTGGTATAAGCGCTCGGCGGCGCCCCCGTGGTCAGGTAGTAGGACGTGTTATCCAGCGCCTTCTTCCCGTAAGTCGGACCCTTGTGATCCTCCTCCGCGGTGTGGTTGAAGACGACATCCAGCAGCACCTCAATTCCCGCCTTGTGCAGCGCCTTCACCATCTGGCGAAACTCGTCTTCCGCGACCTCCGGGCTGCTCCCGTACGTGGGATGCGGGCAGAAGAAGCCGATCGGCATGTAGCCCCAGTAGTTCTCTCCGTGCGGCTCAAAGCAGAAGATCGGCATCAGCTCAACGGCGGTTACGCCCAACTCCTGCAGGTATGGAATCTTGTCGATCACTCCCAGGAAGCGTCCGCGCCGCTCCGGCGCTACCCCCGAATTGGGGTTCTGCGTAAAGCCGCGCACATGCATCTCGTAAATGGTCAGATCGCCGCCGCGCAAGGGCTGTTGCACGCCCTCCCAGTCAAACGGCACATGCTCTTTCGCGGGCAACACCGCCAGCGCCGCCAGGCCAGCGTTGTCGCCCGGCTTCGAGGCATGGGCAAAGTCGAACGTCGGCGGAAAGTAGATGGCCTTGGCATACGGGTCCAGCAGTTCCTTATCAGTGTGGAACAGGATGCCCTCGCCGGTGCGCTCCGGCGCCGAGGTCGCCCGCAGGCTGTAGTACCGGGCAGACCCCGCTTGCGCCTCGGGCACGCGGCAATGCCATATGTCGTCGGTCTTGTTGATCATCGGATCAAACCCCATGCTGAACACGGGATTGACCAGGTCCTCCGCGGTAAACAAACGAAGGCTAAGGGTCGACGCCGACCGTGAATACACGGCAAAGTTGTAAGCCTTGTCTGCTGCGATCCAGGTGGCTCCAAGCGGATACGAGGAACCTTCGGACGCTCTCCACTCGTTCATTGCCGAACACCTCCGGGCACATGCGGCCCGCATCACTCCATGCCGCCCTCGGGGCGGGGCCCGGACGTCTCTTTCAACCCGCCTGCTACAGCCGCGCGAATCTTCGGAAACTAACCCGCAAGTCTTATAGCAGCCATCGCGCGTCTTGTCTCCAGTGCCAAGCCGCATCCATGCTTTCAGCCCAGCGGAATCGATCGCTCCGGCCCCGCACAAGTTCCGCGCCACCCTACTGTTTTCTTTCAGATTGACCAACATTCGGTTAACATGACCTTAATGACACCCTCGCCGACGACGCAGGAAACAACCTCCAGCTCCGGGCTCACCTTCCCCTCTTCCCAAGGCAGCATGTTCGGCGAGTACTTCACCCCCGGCCGATCGTGGAACTTCGGCAAGTCCGGCCTGCTCGACGCCCGCGCCCGCCGCGTCTTCGAGAACACCGCACTGGCCTGCTCCGCCGATGCCTATCCCTTCCACATGCCGCTTCAGGCTAAGGCCGGACCCAACGTCATCGCCGACGGCCACCCCATGCTGATGATGTCGTCCTACGACTACCTTGGGCTGATCGGCGACCCGCGCATCGAGCAGGCCGCGGTCGAAGCCGTCCGGCACTACGGCACCAGCACCAGCGGCGCGCGCCTGCTCACCGGCAGCCTGGACATCCATCGCCGCATGGAGGCCGATCTCGCCGGCTATAAGGGCACCGAGGACGCGTTGACCTTCAGCTCCGGCTACATGGCCAATCTGGGAGCCATCTACGGACTCTTTGGACCCGGAGACCGTGTCATCATCGACGAGTACTGCCATCGCAGCCTGCATGATGCCTGCCGCATGACCGGCGTGCAGGTGCAGCGCTTCCGCCACAACGACGCCAACTCCGCCCGCGCCGAACTGCAGCGGCCCAACACCGCCAATCGCACCGTCATCATCTCCGACGGCGTCTTCTCCATGGATGGCGACATCTGCTGCCTGCCCGATCTGGTCGCTTTGAAACAGGAGTTCGGCTGCTTTCTGCTGATCGACGAAGCCCACGCCTCGGGCGTTCTCGGCGCCACCGGCTGCGGCACCGATGAGCATTTCGGCATCCCCACCGACGCAGTCGACATCTGGACCGGCTCTCTGGCCAAATCAATCCCTTCCAGCGGAGGCTTCGTCGCCGTCTCGCAGGAAGTCGCCATCTTCCTCCAGCACGCGTCATCCCCGTATATCTTCTCCGCCGCCATGACCGCGGCATCCGTGGCCGCTATCTCCACCGGCCTCGCCATCCTCAGGCAGGAGCCCGAACGCGTCGCCCGCCTTCGCCGCAACGGCGACTTCCTGCGTGAGGGTCTGCAGGCACTCGGATACGACACCGGCCTCTCCGAAACGGCAGTCATTCCGGTGCTGCTCCATGACGAGGTGCGCACCGCCCTCTTCGCCCGCCGCCTGCGCGACTTCGGCATCATCGCCGCGCCAGTGATGTTTCCGGCGGTCTCCCAGGGCCTGGCGCGGCTGCGGCTTTGCGTCACCGCAGCCCACACCCGCGAAGACCTCGAGGTCGTGCTCGAAGCCTTCCGCAAGCTCGCAGCAGATTGAGCAGCTCTGCTGTGGGTGTCTCCCTGGCCGCGGACTCTAACGTCTTTTTTGCACAGAGAAGAGAGCACCTGAACCCTCTCTCCAGACCAGAGCGACAGGAGATCTGCTCCATTTGAAGGCCTTCGTCACCGGCGCCAGCGGCTTTCTGGGCGGACGCCTGGTCCAGATGCTCGTTGAACGCGGCGTCGAAGTCACCCTGCTCGCTCGCCCCGGCTCCGTCCTGTCACATCTGGAGGGACTCCCGATACACGTTGCTCAGGGCGACCTGTCCGACCCGCTCACGCTCCAGGCCGCGGTCACGGACGCCAGCCACATCTTTCACTGTGCCGCCTGCTCCACGGACTGGGCGCCGCCGGCGGCCTACCTCCAGGCCAACGTCCTCGGCGTTCGCAACCTGCTTGCCGCCGCCCGGCACGCATCCGGACTTGAGCGCTTCGTCCACGTCAGCACCACCGACATCTACGGCTACCCGCTCACGCCCTGCTCCGAGGATAGTCCCTTCGTCGATAGTGGACTTCCCTACAACCAGACCAAGGGTCTTGGCGAGCAGGCGGTATGGGATGCCCACCGCCAGCACGCGCTGCCCATCACCATCCTGCGCCCCGCCACCATCTTCGGCCCGCGCGGCAAAGACTTCACCCTGGAGGTCGCAACCCTGCTGCGGCAGCGCCTGATGGCCACCATCGACGGCGGCCGCGCGCCGGGCGGCTTTACCTACGTCGATCACGTCGTGCAGGCGATGCTCTCCGCCGCCCACAGCGGCGCCGCCATCGGCCAAGCCTACAATATCTCCGACGGAACCGGCGCAAGCTGGAACGATTACCTCAGCCTCTTCGCGGCAAAGCTGCACGTGCCCCGGCCCTGGATCAACCTGTCCTTCCCCACCGCCATGGCCGCCGCGCGTCTCTTTGAGACTCCGCACCGCATGCTGAAGCTGCCCGGCCGCCCTTTGCTCACACGCCATGCTGTGTATCTGCTCGGCCGAAATCAGGAGTTCCCCATCGCAAAGGCGCAGCGCGACCTGAAGTTCAAGCCGGAACTCTCTTTCGAAGAAGGCGTTGAGCGCGCGGCAGCGTGGCTCCGCGAAGGGACCTGGCCGGATCATCAAGCGAAGCAGTCCAGAGTCAAGAAGTGACCGCCGAACGCCCCGGGGGGCGGTTGGGCGCGTCCTCGGCAGGACCAGGGCCGTTAACGATAGCTCCTAAATGCCAGCACCGCGTTCAGCCCGCCGAACGCAAACGAACTGGAAAGGCAAGCCTCCACCTGCACCTGCCGCGACTGGTTCGGAATCACGTCCAGATCGCACTCCGGATCGGGCGTCGTATAATTCGCCGTAGGCGGCAGCATCCCGTGCTGCAGAGCCAGAACCGACGCCACCGCCTCCAGTGCACCCGCCGCCCCCAGGGCATGGCCATGCATCGACTTGGTTGAGCTGACTCCAAGGCCGTCCGCCAGCTTGCCGAAGACCGCCCTGATCGCCGCGGTCTCCGTGCGATCGTTCGCCTGGGTTGCCGTGCCGTGCGCGTTGATATAGCCCACCTCTTCCGGAGCCAGCGCACCATCCCGCATCGCCCGCCGCATCGCGCTCGCCGCACCCTGGTCCGAAGGTTGCGTCAGATGGCTCGCATCCGACGACATGCCGAAGCCGACAATCTCAGCCAGCGGCCTTGCACCCCGCGCCAGGGCCGCTTCCATGGGCTCCAGCACCAGCATCGCCCCGCCCTCGCCCAGCACCAATCCCGACCGCTCCGCTGAAAATGGCCGGCAGGTATCCTTGCTGATCACCCGCATCGCCTCCCACGCCTTCAGGCTGCCAAGAAACAATGGAGCCTCGCTGCCGCCGGCGATCGCCATAGGAGCAGCGCCCGAACGCACCATCCAGAAAGCCTGTCCGATCGCATGCGCCGACGAAGAACACGCCGTCGAGATGGTGTACGCCGGTCCGCGAATCCCGTACCTCATGCCAATATGGCTGGCGCCCGCATTGCACATGCTCAGCGGAATCGTCAACGGATGCACCCGTGTCCGGTTGTGGTGAAACAGTTCCCAGTAACCGGCCTCTTCGGCCCCGCGCCCGCCGATGCAGGAGCCGGTCACAATCGCACTCTCCTCGCGCAGTTCATCCGTCCACTCAATCCCGGACTGCTCCACGGCCTCGGCCGCGGCGATCAACGCGAACTGCGCGAACCGATCCAGGAACGCCAGTTCCTTGGCGTCGAAGCTCTGTTCCGGAACATATCCGCGCACCTCGGCGGCACTGCGAAAACGCAGTTGATCCGGCGCCACCGTGCTCAGGGGCCCGATCCCCGAAACACCTCGCGTGAGGGCATCCAGAAACGCGGGCAGGTCATTGCCCAGGGCGCTGATCACGCCCATCCCTGTGACCACGACCCGCGGCACTTACTTCGCCGGCGAAGTCGCTTGCTTCGCGTTCACCAGCAGCGTGATCCCATCGATCATCTCGCGCACGTTCTTTACCGACTTCGCCTGCTCATCGTCAATCTGGATATCAAACTCCCCTTCGAGATCGAAGAGCAGATTGAGCCGGTCGAGGGAGTCGATGCCCAACTCGTCAAACGTGCTATCAGGAGTGACAGATTCCACCGGTCTTTGCCGCGCCGTGGCGATCACACGCAGAACTCGCCCTTGCACACTTTCGGACATTCAACCTCGCTTACCCTCGGAAGACCACAAGCTATCATCTTACTGCGTCTTCAGCTTGTTCGAGTCACAACCGGCCCGCGAACGTTATCCGCAAGTTTCAGCCGGAGAGTCCTGATCGGCCACAGCCACTTCATGAGCCCACCCCAAATGACGGACCGAATGCCCCAGCAAACAACCGGCCTCGGCCAGCCTCCGGCCCGGCTCAGCCTGCCATCCACGCGCACCGCGAGCACCCTGCTGCTGGCATCGTCCCTCCTGCTCTTCGCGCTCCACTACCTCCATCTGGCAGCGGACTTCCCCCACCACACCTGGCCGGACTGGGCCCGCTACACCGATGAAGGCTGGTA
>CAJCHN010000095.1 GCA_903970285.1 Rhodanobacteraceae bacterium
GAATCCGGTCGACCACCCGCATGGCGGTGGCGAAGGCAAGACCTCCGGAGGCCGTCATCCGGTGACTCCGTGGGGCCAGCCCACGCGGGGATATAAGACGCGCAACAACAAGCGGACCGATGCATTTATCGTCACCCGCCGCAACAAAGGCAAGTAGGTAGCCAGATCCAAAACGCAACACCGGATTCAAGCGCAACACCAAGTCTCGCAGCTAAGAGATTCGTCGTATACAGCAACGTAACCGCAGTATGAGTTTGGAGTAGGAAAAATGTCACGTTCCGCAAAGAAGGGCCCGTTCATCGACGCGCACTTGCAGGCGAAGATCACGGTGATGAACCAGACTAACGACAAGAAGGTGCTGCGCACCTGGTCGCGTCGCTCGACCATATTTCCGGACATGGTTGGCCATACTATCGCCGTGCACAACGGGCGCAAGTTTATTCCGGTCTACGTGACCGAGAACATGGTTGGCCACAAACTGGGCGAGTTCTCCGCGACGCGCACGTTCAAGGGGCACTCGGCGCGCGCGGCCGAGACCACCGCGAAGCCCAAGTAGTTTGCTGCACTCGCCGAAGTCGGGCGCACGAGTTCGTTTGAAGGATCAAAGTTATGGCGAAGACAGCAGTAGAAAAAGTTCGAGAGTTCCGCGCTGAGGCCAGGTTCCAGCGCAGTAGTCCGCAGAAGGTGAAGCTGGTGCTCGACACCATCAAAGGCATGCGCGTGGAGCAGGCGCTGAACACCGTGCACTTCTCGACCAAGCGGATGGCGCCGGTGATCGAGAAGGTATTGCGCTCGGCGATCCAGAATGCGACCTACGTCTCGCAGGAGCAGGGGCTCGATGTGGATGTCGACAACCTGTACGTCCATACCGCGGTGGCGAACGAGGGCCCGCGCATGAAGCGTATCCGGCCTGCGCCGATGGGCCGGGCGTTCCGTTACCAGCGGCGGCTCGCGCACATTATTGTGACGGTTGCGGAGAAGAAGTCGGGCTCGACGGCGATCGCGGCAGCGGCGGCAACCGAGGCGCCGGCAGCCAAGAAGAAGTCTTCGACCACTGCAACCAAGAAGACCGCGACAAAGAAAGCGCCGGCCAAGAAGGCCGCGAAGAAAGCGGCGAAGAAGGCCGCGAAGTAGGGTGTAGGGCAAAGTGAGCAGGGCCGGGATCTTCCGGTAGACTTAAGGTTTCGCGCGTTTCGCGAGTTTCACACCCCGCCGGCTCAACCGGAATCGGGGCGGAGTAAAGGGAAGCTATGGGACAGAAGGTCCATCCGTACGGGTTTCGCCTCGGCATAAACAAGCCGTGGAAGTCGCGGTGGTTTGTGGAGCGCGGCTACGACAAGCTGCTGGTTGAGGACGTGAAGCTGAAGGCTGAGCTGCGCGAGAAGCTGAAGGCCGCCGGGGTCAGCTCGGTTGAAGTGGAGCGTCCCGGCAACAAGCTGCGCCTGATCATCCGCACCGCTCGCCCAGGCATCATCATTGGGCGCAAGGGCGCGGAGATCGACAAGCTGAAGGCCGACATCCAGAAGCGCACGTCGCGCGAGGTCTTCATCGACATCCTCGAGGTGAACAAGCCGGAGCTCGATGCGCAGCTGGTGGCAGAGAATATCGCGCTGCAGCTGGAGAAGCGCGTGAGCTTCCGCCGCGCGATGCGAAAGAGCGTGGATTCGGCGCTGCGCTTCGGCTGCAAGGGCATCAAGGTGCGGGTCTCGGGCCGGCTGAACGGGAACGAGATTGCGCGTTCGGAGTGGTACCTGCAGGGCCGCCTGCCGCTGCACACGCTGCGCGCCGACATCGACTATGGCTTTGCCGAGGCGCACACCACCTACGGAATCATCGGGGTGAAGACCTGGGTGTACCGCGGCGACATTTACGAGCAGAAAAAGCGTCGCGACCAGGGTGTGTCGACACCGGCGGCTGCGGGTGCGTTCCACGTTTAGGGCTTCAGCGAAGACAAAGATTTTGTTTAGGGGATTGTTATGTTGATGCCAAAGAAGGTCAAGTTCCGCAAGCAGCAGCGCGGACGCATGAAGGGCAAGGCCTGGCGCGGATCGGACCTCTCGTTCGGAGACTTCGGGCTGAAGGTGATGGAGTGCGGGTATATTACGGATCGCCAGATTGAGGCGAGCCGCATCGCGATGACGCGATTTATCAAGCGCGGCGGCAAGGTGTGGCTGCGTCTGTTTCCGGATAAGCCGATCACCAAGAAGCCGGCCGAAACTCGTATGGGCAAGGGTAAGGGCGCGCCGGATCACTGGGTCTGCGTGGTTCGCCCGGGACGCATTCTGTTTGAAATGGAAGGTGTGTCCCCCGAGCTGGCCAAAGAAGCAATGCGGCTGGCTGCTCACAAGCTGCCGCTGAAGACGAGCTTCGTGCAGCGCCATGATGTGAAGGTTGTGGTGGCCGCGAAGTAGGACAGGAGTGGCCATTGCTGCTGTTCTCAGTCCTCGGTGAGGATCTGAGACCTGCAACTGACAACTCCGAATGGAACACTTAGAATCGTAGTTTTGCTTTGCCGTTCAGGCGAGGAAGGAAAGAAACAATGGAACTCGACAAGCTTCGTAATCAGACTGACGAGGAGTTGACGGCGACTGCGAACTCCGCGGCCGAGCAGCTCTTTCGCCTCCGTTTCCAGAAGACACTGGGCAACCAGGAGGGACTCAAGAAGCTTCGCGGGTTGAAGCTGGACATTGCGCGGGCGAAGACGATTGCGCGCCAGCGTTCCCTTGCGGCCGAGCAGGCTGCGAACCCGGTGGCGAAGCATACGGCCCCGGCGAAGAGCACGCGCACCGAGCGCAAGAACGCCCAGAAAGTGCAGGCATAACCATGGCAGAGACGCAGAAGACCCCCGAACTGAACGCAGCGCAGGCTCAACCCGAGCAGACGGGCGCGGAGCAGACGCAAGGCCGCCGCAACGAGAAGATCGGCGTCGTGGTTTCGACGAAGATGCAGAAGACCATCGTGGTTGAGATCGAGATGCGCAAGGCGCATCCGAAGTACAAGCGGGTGATGAAGTCCAACAAGAAGTTCTACGCGCATGATGAGCAGAACTCCGCGCGCCTGGGCGATGTGGTCCGGATCCGCGAGGCACGTCCGCTGTCGAAGCTGAAGCGCTGGTCGCTCGAAGAGATTGTTCGCCGCTCGACGTTGTCGGAGCCGGCGCCGGCGCCGGGCAAGACGGATGCGGTTGTCGCGCTTGCGGCGAAGTAAGTTAGCAGTTTTGAGATTTATGCTGAAGGGCTTTCTGCCCGCGGCCGAGAGGCCAGGAGAATTTCGATGTCCGTACAAATGCGCACCATTCTCGACGTTGCCGACAACTCCGGCGCGCGCAAACTGCAGGTGATTCTGCCGCTGGGCGGCGGGTTGGGCAAGAAGGCCGGTCTCGGCGACGTGGTGACGGCAGCGGTGAAGGAAGCCGCGCCGGATGGCACGGTGAAGAAAGGCAAGGTGGTCAAGGCGGTAATCGTGCGGACGCGCAAGGAGTACCGGCGCCGGGATGGCACCTACATCCGCTTCGACCAGAACGCCGCGGTTGTGATCAACGATGGCATGGAGCCGGTGGGCACGCGTGTGTTCGGACCGGTGGCGCGGGAACTGCGCGAGAAAAAGTTCTTGAAGATTGTGTCGCTGGCGCCGGAAGTGATCTAAGTGCCGGTGTTTGCGCTGAATCGATTGATAAGCGGATTCCGGCTCCGACAGATCGCCGAGGAAAGGGTTACAGATGCCAGTTCGTGTCCAGGAAAAGCCGAAGCATAAGATCAAGATCAAGCGCAACGATCAGGTGATCGTCATTGCGGGGAAAGACGCCGGTAAGAAGGGCCGCGTGCTGCGCGTGCTGGCGGAGAAGAATCGCGTGCTGGTCGAGGGCGTGATGATGGTCAAGAAGCACTTGAAGCCGAATCCGCAGAAGAACATCAAGGGCGGAATAGCGGAGCAGGAGGCGACCATTCACATCTCGAACGTGATGCTGGTGGACTCCGACGGCAACAAGACGCGGACCGGGGTACGCATGGAAGGCGAGAAGAAAGTTCGCTTTGCCAAGAGCAACGATGCGGCGGTTCCGGAGAAGGGCAAGAAGTAGAGCCGTCGAGTTGGTAGCGGCAATCTCCGCTGCGACGCACTTGCAAGACATACCCAAGCATTTCGCGGTATACTGAAAAACGGTTCACCCTACGAAACGGTACACACGTGTATGCGGCTGCAAGGCAGGGCGCACGTACTCCGAAGCCGTAGAGAAAGCGAAGTTGAGAGATGGCATCACGTTTCCGCACGAAGTATGAGACCGAGATTCGCGAGTCGCTGAAGAAGGAACTCGGGATCACGAATGCAATGGCGATCCCCAAGCTGGAGAAGATCGTCATCAACATGGGTCTGGGGGAAGCGACCCAGAACGTCAAGATCATGGATCCGCTGGTGGCGGACCTGGCGGCGATTGCCGGGCAGAAGCCGGTGACGACCAAGGCCAAGAAGTCGATCGCCCAGTTCAAGGTGCGCGAGGGCATGCCGATCGGAGCGATGGTGACCTTGCGCGGCGACACGATGTACGAGTTTCTGGACCGGCTGATCTCGATTGCGCTTCCGCGCGTGCGCGACTTTCGCGGCGTCTCGTCGAAGAGCTTTGATGGCAGGGGTAATTACACCCTGGGTCTGCGCGACCAGTTGATCTTCGCCGAGATTGATTATGCGAAGGTGGACAAGCTCAAGGGTATGAACGTGACGATCGTGACCACGGCCAGGGACGACAATGGCGCGCGCACGCTGCTGAAGGCGTTCGGTATGCCGTTCCGGGTGGGTGCGTAAGGTTCAGCTGCCGCCGAGATTCGCGAAATTCAAGGCTTGAAGGAAGACAGGATACGGAAACATGTCAACGACTGCAAAGCGCGTCAAGGACGCGAGGAAACCGAAGTTCAAATCACGCCAGCATAACCGCTGCCAGCTGTGCGGCCGCCCGCGAGCTTTTCTGCGCAAGTTTGGCGTCTGCCGTCTGTGCTTCCGCTCGCTGGCGCTCAAGGGCGAGATCCCGGGTGTGGTGAAGTCGAGTTGGTAGCAGGAACAGGGACGAGGGACAATTTCGTCCTTGCGTTGTAAACATTTCCGCTGGTTCCCGCAGAGACACTGCGGGCGAACGGGGAGTGAAGGAGAAAGAATGAATCTGACCGATCCAGTAGCGGACTTTTTGACCCGCATCCGCAATGCGATGCGTTCGCGTCACCAGAAGCTCGATGTTCCGGCAAGCAAGCTGAAGGCCGAGATTGCCCGCATCCTGAAGGAAGAAGGCTATATCGCCAACTACAAGCCGACCGAAGAGGACGGCATGAAGGTGCTGCGCGTGTACCTGAAGTACGGCGCCAACAACGAGTCGGTGATGAAGGATCTCAAGCGCGTCTCGCGTCCCGGTTGCCGGGTTTACCAGGGCAAGAACGAGATCCGCCGGGTGCAGGGCGGCCTGGGAATTGCGATCCTGACCACGCCCAAAGGCGTGATGACGGGACGGCAGGCGCGGCGCGAAGGCGTCGGCGGCGAATTGCTGTGCGAAGTCTGGTAGTTGGCGACCTGTAAGTCTGGTCGTGAGTTTTCAGTTTTGTGGGAGTGCGGCTGCAGTGGAATGCCTTGGGGAGTAACACGGGCAGGACTCGCAAGCCATTGAAGGATCAAGTATGTCTCGTATAGGTAAAAAGCCAATTGCTTTGCCGGCAGGCGTGAAGTACACCGTGCAGGGCAACACAGTTCTGGTCGAAGGGCCGAAGGGTAAGGTGTCGGCGCTGATTCCACAGGGAATCTCGCTGGTGAAGAAGGATAACGACCTGGTGGTTGAGCGCGAGAACGACTCACAGGCCGGCTTTCATGGGCTTGCCCGCGCGCTGGTGTATAACGCCGTGACTGGCGTGACCACTGGCTGGACCAAGGAGCTGGATATCGTCGGCATCGGGTACCGCGCGGAGCTGAAGGGCAAGGGGATGGTGGTGTTCACGCTGGGGTATTCGCATCCCATCGAGTTTCCGCTGCCGTCTGGGATTGAAGTGTCGATCGACCCGAAGCAGACGCACCTGACGATCTCCGGCATCGACCGGCAGAAGGTGGGCCAGGTGGCCGCCGATATGCGTTCGCTGCGCAAGCCCGATCCGTATAAGAACAAGGGCGTGCGTTACATGGGCGAGAAGCTGAAGAAGAAGGTTGGTAAGACCGGAGCCAAGTAAGGCAGGGAATCGGGGGTGTAGAAGAACTACATCTCCTTGCCGCTCTAGCTCAATTGAGATCACCGAACGTGCGCAGGAGCCTGCGTACGCTATTAGGAAGGAAGAGAGTCATGATTAGTCCGCGTCAGCGCAACGTCATTCGTCAACGGGTTCACACCCGTATTCGCGAGAAGATCGCCGGCACTGCTGAGCGTCCGCGCCTGAATGTTTACCGGTCTCTGAATCACATTTACACGCAACTGATTGACGATGCGCAGGGCGTAACCCTGGTATCGGCTTCGTCGCAGGGTAAGAAGAGCGAAGAGAAGAGCTACGGCGGCAACGTCGAGGCGGCCAGGGCGGTGGGTAAGCTGATCGCCGAGCGGGCGCTCGAGAAGGGCATCAAGAAGGTGGTCTTCGATCGCGGCGGTTATCTCTATCACGGTCGCGTCAAGGCGCTGGCTGAGGCTGCGCGTGAGGCGGGGCTGGACTTCTAAGCTGGATTTCAACGAGCAACGGGCACAGACTCTGTTCAAGAGATTGATAGGAAAACAAACATGGCAACTCGCAAGAAAATCGACGCCAACCGCCTCAACCTGAAGGACGAGGTCGTCTCGATCAACCGGGTGACAAAGGTGGTCAAGGGTGGTAAGAACATGTCCTTCGCGGCGCTGGTCGTGATCGGCGATCCGGCTGAGGGTGTAGTCGGCTACGGCTCGGGCAAGGCGAAGGAGGTTCCGCAGGCGATCCGCAAGGGCATCGAGGCCGCGAAGAAGAACCTGTTCAAGATCAACCTGACGGAGACCTCGATTCCGCACCAGGTGCTGGGCCATTTCGGGGCCGGCGAGGTGATGTTGAAGCCGGCGCCTGAGGGAACCGGAGTGATCGCGGGCAAGACCGTGCGTGCGGTGATGACCTCTTGCGGCATTCAGAATGTGCTGACGAAGTCGCTTGGCACAGCGAACCCGCACAACGTGATCAAAGCGACTTTCGACGCGTTGATCCAGTTGCGCGACCGTGCGGAAGTGGCTGCGGGGCGCGGCAAGACTGTCGAAGAACTGTAAGAGCAGGCCTGGAGACTAGGGCCTACGGAGAGTAAGTGATGGCAAGCGAGAACAAGATCAAGCTGCAGTATTTCCGTTCGATGATCTGCGCGCCGGAGAAGCAGAAGCTGACCATCAAGGGTCTGGGCTTCACGCGGCTGAACCAGATTATCGAGCGCGAAGACACGCCGTCGATCATGGGCATGGTGAAGAAGGTTCCGCACCTGGTCCGCGTGGTCGAGTAAGAACAGCTGTGAGCCTCTGGCTCATAGCTAGAAACGCCGCGACAAGACAAGCGGCCTAACCATATGCGAGTCGGTGCTTGAGCTAACAGCTGGAAGCGGAAGAGCTCAAGAATGTTTCACCGGCGTTGAGCGAGGGAACACATGGCAATTCGAAATCTTTCCAATCTGCGGGCGCCGAAGAAGGCGAACGAAAACAAGAAGCGCATTGGCCGCGGTATGGGTTCGGGCATGGGTAAGACCTCGACCCGGGGACACAAGGGTCAGGGTTCGCGATCGGGTTCGAGCCTGATGCGCGGGTTTGAGGGCGGCCAGATGCCGCTGCACCGGCGCCTGCCCAAGCGGGGCTTTACGAACATCTTCCGCGTCGAGTACACCATTGTCGGGCTGGACCGGCTGGCTGAGCTGCACGCCGCCGGAAACGAGAGCGAGTTCACGCTCGACAAGATTACCGAGCTGGGCCTGCGCCGGAAGAAGAATGCTCTGATCAAGGTGCTGAACAACGGTGAGATCTCCGCGGCCATCACCGTGCACGCGCACAAGTTCTCGCAGGCGGCGAAGGAAGCGATCGAGAAGGCGGGCGGCAAGGCGATCGTCATCGGCGGCGAAGCGGCGGGCGACACGGCCGCAGCGTAGGTTTCCGCAGGCCGCAGTTCGCAGGGACAGAAAAATCCCCGCGAGCTGCGGCGTTTCGACTTTTGCGCACGAAACGCTCTAAAATAGACGCACTCCCGTAGACGTACAGGACATTGCTCCAGCCAGGCTGAATGCCCGAGAAGGACCACCCGGATGCTTGAAAAACTCTCCAATATCTTCAAGATTGAAGACCTTAGGAATCGCGTTCTGTTTACGCTGGGTCTGCTGGCCGTGTACCGGCTGGGTGCGCATATTCCGACCCCGGGCATCAACGCGAAGATGCTGGCCGACTTCTTCAATCAGAATTCGGGCTCGGCGCTAGGTCTGGTCGACCTGTTTTCGGGGGGAAACCTGCGCCGGCTGACGGTGTTCGCGCTGGGCATCATGCCCTATATCACCGCATCGATCATCTTCCAACTGCTGACGGTGATCTATGAGCCCTTGGCGAAGCTGCAGAAGGAAGGCGAGATGGGGCGCCGCAAGATCACGCAGTGGACCCGGTATGTGACGGTTCTGCTGGGCGTGGTGCAGTCGACCGCCATTGCGCTGACGCTGACCAATACCAGCACCGGGTCTTCAATGGTGACAATTCCAAAATGGGGATTTGTGCCGATGTGTGTGCTGACCCTTACTGCGGGCACGGCGTTCATCATGTGGCTGGGCGAACAGATTACCGAGCGCGGGATCGGCAATGGCATGTCGCTGCTGATCTTCACCGGCATTGTCGTGGGTTTGCCGCGCGGCATCGCGGACCTGTACGAGAAGGCGACGACGAGCGCCTGGGGAGCGTTCACACCCATCGCCATCCTGATCCTGCTGGCGATGATGATTGCCGTGGTGGCGTTCATCATCTTTGTCGAGCGTTCGGAGCGCCGGATTCCGGTGCAGTATGCGAAGCGCATCGTGGGCCGCAAGATGATGGGCGGCCAATCCACGCACCTGCCGCTGAAGGTGAACTCGGGCGGCGTGATGCCGGTCATCTTTGCTACCTCGATCCTCTCCGCGCCGCTGCTGTTTTCCGGCATGAGCTTCTTCGGCTCGCCGCAGTTGAAGGACACCAAGTTCTTCGGGCCGATCCTGGGAGCGATTGCGCCGGGTGAGCCGCTTTACGAGCTGCTGGTGATGGCGGCGATTATCTTTTTTGCTTACTTCTATATTTCAATCGTCTTTCGTCCGGATGATATCGCCGACAACATGCGCAAGTATGGCGGCTTTATTCCGGGCATTCGTCCCGGACGCCGGACGTCCGACTTCATCAACGATGTGCTGACGCGCATCACACTGGTCGGTGCGATCTACCTGATCATCATCATGCTGATCCCGACGCTGCTGATCAGCGGTATCCACTTCAACCATATTCCGCTGATCGGGACGTTCTTCGACCGGCTGCCGGCGTTTGTGACCAGTGGCCTGGGCGTGAACTTCTACTTCGGCGGAACCTCCCTGCTGATCGTGGTGGGTGTGGCGATGGATACGGTACAGCAGATCGAGTCGCAGTTGATCATGCGCCACTATGACGGCTTCTCGCCGAAGTCCGGACGCATCCGCGGAAAGCGGAGCTGGTAAAGGGCCGGGCGTTGACTGAGACAGACACGAAGCAAGAGAACGTAGCCAGCGAAAAAGCGGACTTCATTCCGGGACCGGTGCTGCTGATCGGACCCCCGGGCGTGGGCAAGGGCACGCAGGCCAAGCTGCTGATGGCTGAGTTCGGCATTCCGCAGATCTCGACCGGAGACCTGCTGCGCGAGCAGCGCAAGCAGCGCACCCCGCTGGGGCTGGCGGCCGACGATCTGATCCGGCAGGGTCTGCTGGTGGCCGACGAGATCGTGAATGCGATGGTTGCGGAGCGGTTGCGGCATGCCGACTGCGGCCGCGGCTATGTTCTGGACGGCTTTCCCCGGACGCTGGCACAGGCGACGTGGCTGGATCAGCACCTGGCGTCCCATGAGGGATCGTGTCCTGTGGTTGTGATTTCGCTGCGGGTGGATCGGGACGATCTGCTGAAGCGGATCACCGGGCGCAGGGTTTGCCCGGACGGACATATCTACAACATCTACAGCCAGCCTCCGGCCCGTGCCGGCGTCTGCGACGCGGACGGGAAGCGGCTGGAGCAGCGCAAGGACGACACCGAAGAGGTGTTCGAGAGCCGCATGCGGGTGTTTGACGAGGAGACGGCGCGGGTGATCCCGCACTATCGCGGGCAGGGGCGGTTTGCGGAAGTGGACGGATTTCAGCCCGTTGAGGCGGTGACCACCGCTATCCGGACGTCGCTGCAGGGATTTCGGATGGGCTCGGAGCGGCCGCGCGTGCCGGCAGGAAAGTAACCATGGCGATCATGATCAAGACGCCGCAGGAGATCGAGAAGATGCGCCGGTCCGGGCGCGTCCTGCGGCAGGTGCATGATGCGATCAAGCCGCTTGTGGTGGCGGGTGCGACGACGCTGGACCTGGAGATCAAGGCCAACGAGGTGATCGCTTCCTTTGGCGCGAAGGCGGCGTTCAAGGGGTATCACGGGTTTCCCGCGGCGCTGTGTACGTCACTGAACGACCAGGTGGTGCATGGCATGCCTAGCGAGCGAACGGTACTGAAGGACGGCGACATCCTTTCGATCGACTGCGGCGTGATTGTGGATGGGTTTTATTCGGATGCGGCGGTTACCTACGCGATCGGAACGCCGACGCCACAGACCAAGCGGCTGCTGGCGGTGACGCAGGCCTCGCTCGAGGCGGCGATCCAGGAGGCGGTGGTGGGCGGCCGGCTGTTCGACATCTCGGCGACGGTGCAGGAGATATGCGAGGCCGAGGGGTTTGGCGTGGTGAAGGAGTTTGTCGGGCACGGGATCGGCAAGGCGATGCACGAGGATCCGCAGGTGCCGAACTTCGGAACGCGGGGCAAGGGTCCGCGGTTGAAGGCAGGGATGGTGCTGGCAATCGAGCCCATGATCAATGCGGGGAGCGCCGAGGTGAAGGTGCTGAAGGATGGCTGGACGGCGGTGACGGTCGACGGCAGCTACAGCGCGCACTTCGAGCATACGGTGGCCATCACGAAGGATGGGCCGGTGGTGCTGACGCGGTAAAAGAGATGGCAGCGTACTCGATGGAGGCCCACACGCCGTCGGTAGTGGTCAAAAGCGTGGAGTTGGGGTAGTATTGATGATGGTGCATCGCGCGGGTTGCTGCGGAGTTGTGCGCTGGCAGAGAAGTACAAGGAGATTCGTTTGTCGAAGGAAGATGCAATTGAGGTGATGGCGGTGGTCGTCGAGACGCTGCCGAATGCCATGTTCAAGGTGGAGCTTGAGAACAAGCACCAGGCTCTCGCCCACGTCTCCGGACGCATGCGCAAGAACTTCATTCGCATTCTCCCCGGCGACCGGGTCGCGATCGAGCTCAGCCCCTATGATCTCAACCGCGGCCGCATCGTGTATCGCTACAAGTAAGGCGTAGCGAAACCGGCAAGGCCAACTCCAGCCAAGATCAGCCCCGGGGATGTTTTTTTCAGGATGTACGCGGCGGTTTTGCGTGTGTTCGTGTTGCAAATTGTGATGCTTCGGTGCTGATCGGAGCTCGCGAATACGAAGGGATTCCACCCATGAAGGTACGTGCGTCGGTAAAGAAGATTTGTGACAAGTGCAAGGTAATTCATCGCCGGGGCGTGGTTCGCGTCATCTGCGAGAACGCCAAGCACAAGCAGCGGCAGGGCTAGTCAAGCATTCGGGCTCAAGGATTAGCCTGCCACGGCTAAAGATCGAATCAGTAGAACCGGAACCACTAGGCTAGTTAGCCGGAGTCAAGGCTTGCGTTGAACCTGGTGGCTGAAACCGGAAACTCATCATCCGCTCGCCGGCCAGTCCGGGAGCCGAACCAGAAAAGGAAGATCCATGGCACGTATTGCCGGAGTCGACGTACCCAATAACAAGCAGGTACGCATCGGGCTCACCTATATCTATGGCATTGGAGATTCGCGCGCCGCGAAGATCCTGACCGAAGCCGATGTCGATCCTTTCGTGAAGGTGGGAACGCTGGACGAAGACCAGCTGAACCGGATTCGCCAGGTGATCGAAAAGGAAGGGCAGATTGAAGGCGATCTTCGCAAGGAGATTTCGCTGAACATCAAGCGCCTGATCGAGATTCAGTCTTACCGCGGACTGCGCCATCGCCGTTCGCTCCCGGTTCGGGGCCAGCGCACCCACACCAACGCTCGCACTCGCAAAGGCCCGCGCAAGGGCACGGTTGCCGGCAAGAAGAAAGCGACGAAATAAATGGCGAAGACACAGAATCAGCAGAAGGGCGGCACCAAGGCCGCCGCGGGCAAGGGCAAGAAGTTCAAGAAGCGCGAGCGGAAGAACGTTCCGTATGGCCTGGTGTTCATCCAGGCTTCGTTCAACAACACCATTGTGACGATCACCGACCAGACCGGCAACACGCTGAGCTGGAAGTCGTCCGGTTCGCTCGGCTTTCGCGGATCGCGCAAGGGCACGCCGTTTGCGGCGCAGCAGGCGGCGGTGGGTGCGGCCAATGCGGCTCGCGACCATGGTCTGCGCTCGGTCGATGTGCGGGTCTCGGGTCCGGGTTCGGGCCGCGAGTCGGCCATCCGCGCGCTGGCGACTGCCGGTATCGATGTGCGTTCGATCCGCGACGTCACGCCGATGCCGCATAACGGCTGCCGTCCGCCGAAGCGCCGCAGGGTGTGATTTGTGCCAACGTTCCGGCAAGAGCGTAACATGCCGTGGGGCAGAATCGTCCTAACGTTCCTGTGTGCGCTTGCCTACAATGTCCTTCGTACGAGGCATATTGATCGGGCTGCTGACCTATTAGCCTTTGCTTACCTCGTGTGGCTGCTCCTTAGCCTTCGGTCGTTCCTCCCTTACAAGTTCCGCCGAATTGTAGGGGAGAACGACAACGACTAGACAACAACGGATCGCGACGAAGCGCTGCCAGCGTGTAAAGCGATCGACACCTGAATCAGGAGATAGAAATGGCACGTTACACAGGACCTGTCTGCCGCATGTGCCGGCGCGACGGGGTCAAGCTCTTCCTCAAAGGCCCAAAGTGCTTCACCGAGAAATGCCCGGTCGAGAAGCGGAACTTTCCTCCCGGCCAGCATGGCCAGTCGCGCAAGGTGAAGAAGGTCGTCGGCTACGGTCTGCAGCTTCGTGAGAAGCAGAAGGCCAAGCGCATCTACTTCACGCTCGAGACGCAGTTCCGCGCGTACTACCAGAAGGCTTCGAACAAGACCGGCGTCACCGGCGACCTGCTGCTGCAGCAGCTCGAGACGCGTCTCGACAACGTCTGCTACCGCATGGGGCTTGCGACCAGCCGCCGCCAGGCTCGCCAGATCGTTCGCCACGGCCACGTTTCGGTGAATGGCCGCAAGGTAAACATTCCTTCGTTCCAGTGCAAGGTTGGCGACGAGGTTGCCGTGCGCGAGGGGTCGAAGGCGCTGGGCATCCTGGAGACGGCGAAGCAGTTCGCCGGCGGGCTGCAGGCGGTCACCTGGATCGATCTGAACCGCGACGAACTGAAGGGCAAGATTGTTGCCCTGCCCCGGCGTGAGGATATTCAGCTGCCGGTGAACGAGCAGTTGATCGTTGAACTTTACTCGAAGTAAAAGTTCGGGTCTGACCACAAATTCGGGTGCCCCACGTCTCGCCTTTGAGACGTGGGTTTTCCCCGTAGCACCACCCTGCAACACCAACCGTACGATCCACCGTTCGCAGAATGCTTCGCGGATGTGATGGAAAAGGAGAAGTAACTATGCTTTGGAGAGGTTTTCAGAAGCCCAAGCGTCTCGCCGTTGAGAACGAAACCCTGACCCCCAAGTACGGCAAGTTCAGCGCCCAGCCGTTTGAGCGCGGCTTCGGTACCACGATCGGGAATGCGCTGCGCCGTACGCTGCTTTCGTCGATTGAAGGCGCTGCCGTGACGGCTGTCCGCATCGAGGGCGTGCTGCACGAGTTCCAGTCGATTACGGGTGTGGTCGAGGATGCGACCGACATCATCCTGAACCTGAAGCAGATTCCGTTCAAGTTGAACGGCGACGGGCCAAAGGCGCTGTACCTGCGTTCGGATGTGGCCGGCATCATCACCTCCGGGATGATCGAGGCCGATGGCGACGTGGAAATCCTCGATCCGAATGTCTACATCTGCACCATCTCCGAGGGCGGCAAGATCGACATGGAGATGCGTCTGAAGCGCGGCCGCGGCTATATCTCGGCCGACAAGAACTTCGACGGCGACCTGGGCCTGGGCTTTATTCCGGTGGACTCGGTGCATTCGCCGGTGCGCAAGGTGAACTACCTTGTCGAAGCGGCTCGTCTGGGGCAGATCACCGACTACGACAAGCTCACGATCGAGATCTGGACCAACGGTACGGTGCTCCCGGCCGATGCCCTTGGCCTCTCGGCTAAGCTTCTGAAGGACCACATGACCATCTTCATCAACTTTGAGGAGGAGATGGAGTCTGGTCACGATGGCGGCCTCGACGGTCCAGCGCTGCGCAACGAGAATCTGAACCGTTCGGTGGAGGAGCTTGAGCTTTCGGTGCGCAGCTACAACTGCCTGAAGAATGCCAACATCGCGACCATTGGCGAGCTGATCCAGAAGACCGAAGCGGAGATGCTGAAGACCAAGAACTTCGGCCGCAAGAGTCTGAACGAGATCAAGGAGATCCTGGCGCAGATGGGCCTGTCACTTGGCATGAAGATCGACGAGAACGGCAACCCGCAGCCTGGCCCCACCTCGGTTCTTCCGGCCGCCACCCTGGCCGCCAGCTATGGCAGCTTCGATGACGACGACGAGGACGAGGAGGAAGATGAAGATCTGGATCTGGTCAACGAGCCGGAGAATTTCTAAGGGCAGGGTGTAAAGGTATAGGGAGGTAGGGTGTAGGAAACTTCATCCTGCCTTCCGGTTCCTGAGCATAGGAGATCGCTGGCTGAGTCGTATCGTGATCTCCTGCTTTGGCAACATGGAGATGAGCCCTTGCACTTTACCGCCTCAACCAGGCTTTTCCGGAGGAAGAACTCTTCGGACTTACCAGCCAGTTGCTTCGAGCTGGAGTATCTTCACCGAGCAATATCGCAGAAGGTTCCTGCCGAATTCCATGCAGAGAATAGAAATTGTTCCTCGGCATGGCGCGCGGCTCGAATCACGAAGTTCAGACACAGCTGTTCCTTCACAGTTGTTCATTGCTTGTGAATTAGGTCAGGGGATCCAGAGACGCTCAAGCAGTGCGAGAGCCTCTCGGTAAGGTAGGCAAGATGCTGACGGCGATGCTGAAAGCCTCTAGGCTCTCTTCTTACACTCTGTACCCTGTTCCCCAAACCCTTGGAAGTGCCGACTCAGGCCAGAAGGCCAGTCGAAGGAGATCATCATGCGTCATCGGAATGGCGGCTTCAAGCTTGGCCGCAACACCTCTCATCGTCGCGCCATGCTGCGCAATCTGGTCACGTCCATCATCCTGAACGATCGGGTGGAGACCACCATTACCAAGTGCAAGGCTTCGCGTCCGATCGTCGAAAAGATGATCACGCTGGGCAAGAAGGGCGATGTGCATGCACGCCGCCAGGCCCTGGCGTACCTGATGACAGACGAAGCGGTGAGCCGCCTGTTTGCCACGGTGGCGCCGCGCTACAGCACGCGTCCAGGTGGCTATCTGCGCATCGTTCGCACGTATGCGCGAAAGGGCGACGCGGCGGAGATGGCGGTGATCGAGCTGCTCGGAGCCGAGCAGGAACTCAGCGAGAAGGCGGCGAAGCGTGCCGAAATTCGCGAGAAAAAGCGTGAAGAGTTGCAGAAGCAGCTGGAAGAGCAGAACCCCGGGGAAGCCGGCGATCCAAACGCCGAGGTCTAAATCCAGCTTCTAGCTGCGAGCTTCCACTGAAGACTTGTAAGGGCCCACCCTCCTGCCGGAGAGTGGGCTCTTTGCTTGCCTGTAGAAGCAGATCGATGCGACCTGTACTTCTAGTGTTTGATGAAGTACATCAGCCAGCTGGCGGCGATGGTACCGCCGACGAAGAGGACGAAACAGAAGGCGGCGAAGCGGATCATCATTTTGGGTTCGGCACGCTGGGTGATGCCGAAGACAATCGAGGCGAAGAAGGCGAATAGCAGGACGGCGCTGAAGTGGGTGAGGATCACGAGGCCTTCCTTCCGTTGGCGAGCGAGTGGGCGTCGACCGCGGCGACGACATTCAGCAGGCCGGAGACGACGATGAACTTGGTGCCATAATCGGCGAGCGCGATCTGGACGCTGGCGTGGCCCCAGTCGAAGAGGCGCGCACAGGCGTAGAGCAGGCCGGCACCAAGCTGGCCGAGGAAGCCGAGGATGTCGAGGAGATCGCCGGTATTCGGCTGGTAGATTTTGCCCTGCAGCGCGATGCCGATGAAGAACATCGCCAAGACCGAGAGGAAGAGCAGCGCACCGCGGATTGGCTTGCGCAGCAGAAAGTGGCCGGCGCCCGGGATGAGCCAGCCGGCGAGCAGGCAAAGCAGCGGAAGAGTGGATGATTGGGTATTCGTGGGAGCGTGCGCTTTAGCGGTTGCGGGAGTTGCCATCACCCTCGATGATAGAGCATTTAAGCGCAATATCATTGTCGCTGGGCGCGATTGTTCGGATGCGGATGCCGCATGTTGCAAAAACGGCGGGAGTGCTCGAGACCCCAGGCGTTTGCCTCCTGCAGGGACGCAGTGTTGGGGAGCGGCCTTTGGCCTGCCTCTCCTCGCGGGAGACGAGGGGTCAAGAGGCCACTCAGGGGTTCGGACCCATTCAAATGCGGAGCAACTCCGTCTGAATGCGGCCGGTGACCTCTGCGGAGCCTTCGTGCGTGATCATGTTGACCTCGGAGCGGATGCCGAACTCGCCCGGGAAGTAGAGGCCGGGCTCGACCGAAAAGCAGGTGTCGGGCAGGATGAGGCGGACGTCGTGCGTCTCCAGGTTGTCCAGATGGGCGCCGGAGCCATGCAGTTCTGTGGCGATGTTATGGCCGGTGCGGTGGGTGAAGAAGTCGGCGAAGCCGGCGTCGCGGATGACGGTGCGGGCAGCTTCGTCGGGCTGCCAGCCGGCTAGTGGCTGGCCGGCGGAGAACGCCTGCTGGACTGTGGCAATGGCGGCGTCGCGAGCGTCGCGCACAGTGGAGAAGATGAGTTGTTCGCGCGCGGTAGGCTCGCGATCGACAACGCCGGTCCAGGTGATGTCGTACCAGACGGAGGTAGGGTCGTCGGCGAGTCTGGCCCAGATGTCGATGAGGACGAAGTCGCCGGAGCGGATGGGCCGGGAGGTGGCGAGGGTGGGTTCGTAATGCGAGTCGGCGGAGTTAGGGCCGGCGGAGACATTGGGTCCGTGTTCTGTGACCATGCCCGCGGCTTCGATGGCTTGCTTGAGGAAGTTCACCATGGTGAGCTCATCGGTGCCGGCGCCGCTACGTGCGGCCTGCCCGATGCGGGCGAAGCCTTCGGCGAGGATGGGGTCGAGGCGTCTGCGCGCTTCGAAGTGGGAATCGATCTGCGCGCCGGTGAGCACGGCCTCGAAGCGGGAGACGAGATCGGCGGAGGAGACGATCTCTTTGCCTAGCTCGTGCAGGACCTCGATGGTTCCGGCGTCGACCAGGCCGACGTACATGATGGCGTTTCGAGGACTGTACTGCATGGCAAGCTTCGTGGCGCCGGAGAGCATGGTCTTGATTGCGGCTTCCAGCTCCTGCCATGAGCTGTACTCGGATTTTTCGCCGGACAGGGAGTCCAGGCGGCCGGATTCGATGCGGTGGACGAGCTTGCGGGGTTCGCCGTGGGCGGGAATCAGGTAGAACCAGCGGCGGGTGACGTGGGCGCTGGCATCGAGGCCGAGAATCCGGTATGCGAGGGGGTCGCGATGGTGATGATCGTAGAAGAGCCAGCCGTCGAGTTGGGCTTCGCGCAGTGCGGATTGAATGGCCGCGAGATTCATCCGGCTATTCTATGCCGGGCCGTGCGAGGCGGGGGCAACGAGAAGCTCGAGGTGCTGGGGCGAGATTCCAAGGCTGGGGCGAAAAGAGCGGCAAAGTGAAAACCGAGCGGCAAATTGAAAATCAGTTTCAATCCAGCTCTTAGACGGGCAGCGCGCTCATGTGGGCTTCGAGGGTACGCAGCACGGTGTCGCGGTTTGCGTCGAGCAGGACGGGCGGCTTGCGCAGGTTGTTAGCCTCGGTCTGCTGGCTGGGCGGGAGTGCGGCCTGCTCGTCATGGCTGAGGAGCTCATCGCGGTGGAAGGCGATGGTGTAGTCGGAGTCTTTGAGGGTGTGGCCGGTCAGGATGAGGACGACGCGGTCTTCGGCCTGGACGCGGCCATCGCCGACAAGTTTCTTCAAGCCGGCGAGAGTGACGGCGGAGGCGGGCTCGCAGCCGATGCCTTCAGCCCCGATCTGGGCCTTGGCCAGGGCGATCTCGGCTTCGGAGACCTGCTCGCACCAGCCGCCGGTGCTCTGGAGCGCGTTGACGGCCTTCTTCCAGGAAGCGGGGTTGCCGATGCGAATGGCGGAGGCGCGGGTTTCGGCAGCCACGGGCTCAAGCTGTCTCCCGCCCGTGTGCTGCATGGCCTGGTAAAGCGGGTTGGCGCCCTCAGCCTGCACGATGGAGATCCTGGGCAGACGCGAGATCAGGCCGAGCACGCGGGCCTCGGCGAAGCCCTTGGCGAGCGCGGAGGAGTTGGCGAGATTTCCGCCCGGAACGATGATGTGCTCGGGAACCTGCCAGTCCATCTGTTCGAGCAGTTCGAAAGCCGGAGTCTTCTGGCCTTCCAGGCGGTAGGGATTGACGCTGTTCAGAAGGTAGATCGGGTGGACGCGGACGAGTTCGTTCACCAGCTTGACGCAGCCATCGAAGTCGGTGCGTAGTTGCACCGTAAGCGCGCCATAATCCATCGACTGTGAGAGCTTGCCCCAGGCGATTTTGCCCTCGGGGATGAAAACGATGGAGCGCAGGCCCGCACGGGCGGCGTACGCGGCCATCGAGGCGGATGTATTGCCGGTCGACGCGCAGGCGACCCACTCATATTGCCGCTCGACCGCGACCGAGAGAGCGGCGGTCATGCCCGTATCCTTGAAGGAGCCGGTGGGGTTCATCCCCTGGTGCTTGGCGAGCAGCCAGTTGATGCCGAGCGATGCGGCGCATTTTGGCAGATCGTAGAGCGGTGTATTCCCTTCGCGGAGGGTCGTGACGCGCTCGAGGTCTGCGACGATGGGCAGCAGATCGCGGAAGCGCCAGACGCCGGATTGATCGATAGCCTGCGTGGAGCTGCGGCGTTCCTGCCAGAGCCACCGGAGCGCGGCCGGATTGGGAAGATCGCGGGTTCCGATTTCGGCGTCGGACCAGCTATAGAGGACTTCGAACAGGGATTGGCACGCGGAGCAGCGAAAGTCCGAGGGAATGTTGTCGCCGGAGATTCGGTCGGCGCAGCCGGTGCATCGAAGTTGATGAGATGGAGTCATGAACACTTTCAGGGTAAATGATGTGCGAGGACGGGGAATGAAACTGCGCGCGGCGATACTGTTGTGGTCCGGAGCCCTGTTGGGGCTGGCGCTGGTGAATGCGCAGGCACGGGCTCAGGAGCCGAAGGATGCGAAGGAGTTGAGCGTGGCGGCGGCGGCCGATCTGCAGCCCGTGATGCCGGCGTTCCAGGCAGCCTATGAAAAAAAGGCCGGGGTGAAGCTGAAGGTATCGTTTGCGAGTTCAAGCGTGCTTGCGACGCAGATTGTGAACGGCGCGCCGTTCGACGTGTTTCTGGCTGCGGATTACTCGTTCCCCGAAAAGGTGGTTGCCGCAGGGTTAGCAGCCGAGCCTGAGCCCGTGCCTTACGCGCGCGGGACGCTGGTGCTGTGGGCGCGGAAGGATTCGCCGATTCAGCCATTGAGCATGGACCTTCTAACAGATCCACGCGTGACGCGCGTCGCCGTGGCCGACGAGTTCAAGGCTCCGTACGGCGCGGCGGCCTATGCGGCGATGCGCTGGATGAAGACGCTGGACACAATCAAACCGAAGCTCGTGGTGGCGGAGAACATTGCGGGCGCGGCGCAGTTTGTGGTGTCCGGCAATGCGCAGGTGGGTTTCATCTCGTTGACCAGCGCCAACTCGCCGCAGATGAAGGCCATCGGGAACTACGTGCTGGTGCCCTTTATCTATCCCAAGATCCGGCAGTGCGCGGTGGTGATGAAGAACTCTCCCAAGAAGGCTGAGGCCGTCTCGTTTCTGGAGTGGATGACGTCGCCGGAGGTTCAGGAGCATATGCAGGACTTCGGGTTGACCGCGGCGCAGTAGAAGAGCAGCAGCCGGCGCCCGCTTCGGTGCTGCCAAGTGCTACACCGTAGTTCCGCGAAGCAGGTACCGGCTGCGTGGCGCTTACCCGATTTTGCGGCGAATCGTTGCGACCGGGTGTTTAGAATCGTCGGATGGACCTGGAGGCATTGTGGCTGACGCTGCGGCTGGCAGCGGCGACGACGCTCGTGCTGATGCTGCTTGGCGTGCCGCTGGCGTGGTGGATCTCGCAGGGGCGAGGGGTCGGCCGCGCGGTAACCCAGGCCGTTGTGGCTCTCCCGCTGGTGCTGCCGCCGACGGTGATCGGGTTTTATCTGCTGGTGGGATTGGGTCCTGTTACCGCGGTGGGGCGGGGAATCGCGCGGCTTCTGGGGCATCCGCTGGCGTTCAGTTTCGCAGGTCTGCTGGTGGGGAGCATGCTGTACTCTCTGCCGTTCGCGGTGCAGCCGATGGTGGCCGGCTTCCAGGGGCTGGAACGCGGGTACCTGGAAGCGGCGGCGGGGTTGGGGATGGCGCCGCGGCGGGCCTTCTGGAGCGTGGCTCTGCCCATGTCCCGGCGTTCGCTGCTGACGAGCACGGTGCTGACGTTTACGCACACGGTGGGGGAATTCGGTGTGGTGCTGATGATAGGGGGCAATATTCCAGGCGTGACGCGGACGCTCTCTATCGCGCTGTACGACCGGGTAGGGGATGGGGACTACGCCGGGGCGAATGCAATCGCGTGCGGGCTCGTGGGAGTGTCCATGGTGGCCTTGCTGGTCATCTACTGGAAAAGTGCGCTGGCGCCCGGACGGGTGATCGATGGCGTCTGATGTGCCCCTTGAAGTCAGATTTCGCCATCGCATCGGGACGCTCCATCTGGATGTGGCGTTCAAGACCAATGCGCCCTGGACGGTGTTGTTCGGTCCTTCAGGAAGCGGGAAGAGTACCATCCTGCGCGTGATCGCGGGATTGGAGCGGCCGCTCGGAGGGCGGGTGCGGATGGGCGGAAGCCTCGTCCTGGATACGCGGTCGCGGATTTGCTGGCCCGCCCATCACCGTCCCATGCGCTGGGCGGCGCAGCGAGCGATGCTGTTCCCGCGACGGACGGTTCGCGGGAACGTTGCCATGGGCATCGGCCTGCGGGAGGAAAGCAACGGCGGCTCGCGTCTGCTGGAGCGGGCGTTGGAGCACTTTGGACTGCTTGGCCTCGCCGACAAGATGCCGGACGAGCTCTCCGGTGGTCAGCGACAGTTGGTAGCGGTCGCGAGGGTCGCGATTGGCGCCAGAAGACGGCTGCTGCTGCTGGATGAGCCGTTCTCCGGACTCGACGCCGGGGTGAGGAACCGCCTGATCGCGGATCTCCGCAGCTGGCTGGGTGAGACGCGGGTGGTGAGCGTAACGCATGACGTCGGGGAGGCGTTTCTGCTGGAGGCTGAGGTGGTCCGCATCGGAAACGGGCGGGTGGTGGCGCAAGGGCTGGCCGCGGATGTGTTGGCCGAGGAGCGCAGGCGGTTGATCAAGGTGTTAGGTTAGGCATCGGCCGGGGCTCGATCGTCCGGGTATGGCTTTAGGGTGACGGGTTCTTGTTCGAGCTGGATGCTGAACTTGTTTGCGACTCGCCACTGGATGTGGTCGCGCAGACGCAGCAGATCGGCGCAGGTGGCACTGCCGGTGCGGTTAATCAGGGCGAGGGTGTGGCGGGAGCTGATGCCAACCGGGGCGTCGGGAGTGAGGGTGAATCCCTTGGGAAAACCGGTGCGCTCGATGAGCCACGCCGCAGCCAGCTTGATCGCTCCTGAGGGAAGTCGCCAGTGCGGGACCTGGGCTTCGCCTTGAGCAAGGAACTGCAGTGCATGGCGGTAGGCGTGCTCGTCGACAATGGGGTTCTTGAAGAAGCTGCCGGCGGAACGGGAGTCGGGCGAGGGGTTCGCCGGGTCGATCAGCATGCCCTTGGCGGCGCGAATCCGGCGGACGGCTTCGTAGACCTCGAGTGGAGTGGGACTGGCCTCGGGGCCGAAGTGCCTGAGGAGATCGGCATACGAGAGCTTGGGCCGGGCGGCGGCATCGAGGCGGAAGGTGACCCGCGCGACGATGTACCGGTTGCGCTGCGTCGAGTTGAAGATGCTGCTTCGATAGGCGAAGCTGCAGTCCTGCCTGGAGAGTTCGACGAAGTTGAGGGTGTGGAGGTCGAGGGCGCGGACGGAGTGGATGGTTTGGGAGACTTCCTGCCCATAAGCACCGATGTTCTGAATGGGCGATCCGCCGACCAGGCCAGGGATTCCGGCGAGGCATTCCATTCCTGCAAGTCCCTGCTGGCAGAGATGCAGAACCAGCGCATTCCATTCGGTTCCGGCGGAGACTTCGGCTTGGATCTTGGCTTCGGCACGGGTGAGTTCGATCGCTTCGGGTAGGTCGATTTTTAGTACGACGCCGGGGTATCCTTCGTCCGGGACAACGAGATTGGAGCCGCCGCCGAGCGGGAAGAGAGCGAGTTTCTGCTCGCGCGCAAAGCGGATAGCTTCAAGCAGGTCGGCTTCGGAGGTGACGAGGGCGAGGTAGCGGGCCGGGCCTCCAATGCGCAGCGTGGTGTACGGAGCGAGGGGAACGTTCTGTTCGAGGTGCACGATAAAAGACTAAGGCAAATGCGCCCCCATCGCGGGCGGCTACCCTTTCTTGGGTCTTCGAACGCCTCGCGGTGGGTTCGGTGAAACGCTTTGCCTGCCGTGTGGGTAGAATGGTCGTGGCAGAGTGCTGCGAGGGGGAAAACGAATGTATCCAGAGATTATGGTGATTCCAATGCGCGAGGAGTTGACGCGTGCAGGCGTGAGCGAGGCCAGGACCGCGGCGGATGTGGATGCTGCGCTGGCGAAACCGGGCACGACGATGATGGTGGTGAACTCGATCTGCGGCTGCGCCGCGGGCAAGATGCGGCCGGGCGTGCGCATGGCGATGCAGCATACGACCAGGCCCGACCACGCGGTGACGGTCTTCGCCGGGCAGGATCGTGAGGCGACGGAGAGGGCGCGCGGCTACTTTGGCGGACATCCGCCTACCTCGCCGGCAATTGCCATCCTGCGAGACGGTCAGCTTGTGTACCTGATGCAGCGCTCGGCGATCGAGACCTCGACCGCACCCGCGATTGCCCAGGAACTGGCACGCGCCTTCGATACGTACTGCGCGAAGACCACGGCGTAGCGCCAATCCCCCGGCAGACTCTGAGCGGAAAAGCGGGGAAAGCGTGTGCCTTGGCAAAAGGCGCAAGTTCAAGGGCGGCTTCCAATCGCGGAGCCGCCTGTTGCTTTGTATGGGGCTGCTGAGTCAACTGCGGCCGAGCTCAGCCGATAGAGGGGTTAGCCCTTATGCCGACCAATGTGCAGACCGAGTATGGAGTGAAGTCCTATGCGGCGGAGTCGCTCGCCGGCGACAGCGCCGCGATGCATCTGCTAAGGCTGCAGGTCTCGCGCATCGCGCCGCATTTCCGAACCGCGCTGGTGACCGGAGAGCGCGGCACCGGCAAGGAGGGGATCGCGCGGGAGATTCACCGCATCAGCGGAGCGGAAGGACCCTTCTCCAGCCTGGAGGTCGATGTCTTTGCCGAGAATCGAGCCCCCGTCGAGTTGCGCGGCGTGCTCTACCTGAAGGGCCTCGATCGGCTGGAACCGGCGCTGCAGGAGCGGCTGGTAGAGCGTTTGCGGGTGATTCAGCGGGAGACCCGCATCCTGGTGGCCAGCGAATGCGATCTGCGCGGCATGCTGGCAACGGGACGCCTGCGGCAGAATCTGGCATCGCGAGTCGGCTCGCTGGAGATTCGCGTCTCCCCGCTGCGCGACCGTATCGAAGATCTTGAAGCAGTGGCTGCGTCCATGCTCCGGCGCGCCGATGCACGCGGATGGTTGAGCGAGGATGCGCTGGATGCGTTGCGCGCACATAGCTGGCCGGGGAACCTCGCTGAGTTGTGGACCGTGATGTGCCATGTGGCGAGAGTCCCTGGAGCGATCGGGACCGCCGATCTCCCGGAGCTGGTCCCTTCGGTTGCGAGCGACACCGGTGTGCGTCTGGACCACGTGATGCAGCGTCACGTCTTCGAGGTGCTGCAACGCTGCTCCGGCAACAAGGTACGGGCAGCGGAGATGCTGGGCATCAGCCGTTCGACGCTTTACCGGATGCTCGAAGCGGCCGGAGACTCAGTGGCGGGCTGAGCCGGGCGGCCGCGGGTGTCTGCTGCCGGCCTGGGCTCGGAGCGTGCGCCATGACCTGCCGGTCATATTCCGAAGGTTGTTCGTGGAAGATCAGCGCTTTGCGATAGGTTCGTCTGATCATTTCCAACGTCCCTCTGAATGTCACGACATCTCTGCTGACGTGGCGCCAAAACAAAGCAGCCCCGTCGAAGTTCAACGGGGCTGCTTCCTCTTCACCGGACTGGCTTGCTGCGCCGTGCAAATGATTCCGTCTAAAGCACGCGCTTCTCGGAGTTGAGGATCGACTTCAGGTTGAAGGTCACACCGGCACTCAACCCCTGCTGGTTGAAGGTGAGGACGCGGGTGCTGCCAACCTCGTGGGTATAGAAGCCGAACGCAGTCACCCCTTGCGCAATCTTGATCGAAGCATGCCCGAAGATCCGGTTGCCTTGGCCGTAGGCGTCGCCATTCAACGGGAAGGAGCCCGCCTCGAAGAGCCGTCCATTGCTGTAGACCGAGTAGCGACTATCGATGGACGCAAAGCCAACATCCCCGCTCATCCGGCCCAGGCTCTTCTGGGCGGCTACCGCAAGTCCTGACGCTCCACGGACAGACAGCGAAGGAATGGGACCCACCGGCGACTCCGCAAGCCCCGGAAAGACCTTCGAGTTCAGCCGCTCGTACGCTTCCACGCGAACGCTATCGATCACTTTGGACTCTTTGGTTCCAATCACAGCCGCTTCGCGCAAGGTGTCGATTGCTGCCTGCCAGCTATACTCGCCGGAGACACCAAGCCGCGTGTTGAGCTGCTTCTTCGCAAACGCCTGGCGGTAGTTGAACTTCGTCAGGCTGGACCCGCGATCGAACAGGTTGGGAGTCGCGATATCGCCGAAGAAGGCGTTGGTAAACCCAACCTCATCGAAGAACAGGTGCTTGGAGTCATGAATGCGGACGCGCTCACCGGACAGATAGCCGTCCTCGTCGAAAGTGGTGATCTCCGTAGAGAGCCCTCGTTCGAATCCGAACGAGCCAAACTCGACGGTTACGGGCTTGACCGGCGTGGCACTGAAGTAGAGCTCGCGCATGTAGAAATGCCAGCCGTTCGACACAAGGGCTTGGCTGAGAAGGCTGCCCGTGGGATCGGCGAACTCAGCCTGGGCGAGTGCGAAGTATTGCGCGGGCGTGCAGTACTTCAGAGCGAAGGCTGGATCGCTGAGGCGGGCGAGGAAGCTTTCGCCCGTGTAGCTGCCGAAGGCCCAGTTGAAGTAGCCGCCGGAGGAGGCGCGGAAACCGATGCGGTAGCGTCCCTCGGAATCGAGCTTGACTTTCCCTTCGACCAGCGACTTCTGTTGCGCATTATCGAACATACGATAGTCGCCCACTGAGAACGCGTTGCGGTAACGCTCGGAGTGCGACAGCGTGTCAAGTTCGAGCCAGCGGTCAACCCAGGCTTTTGTCACAGGCACAGACTTTGTCCCTGCCGCCGCAGTGCTGACGCCAGGGCTGTCTGTTGCCGGATCGGCGACATGCAATTCGGAGGCGATAGGCTGCGCAGCCTCCTGCGAGAACATTGCGAATGGTGCCGAAAGAACCACGGCGGCTGCAATCGGCAGCAGAGCGAGAGAGAACTTCATAAGGGCGCGGCCTCAAAAAATCAATAGACTAGGAAAATGCGCCAGTTCCAGCCGGCCATCTTTCTCCCGTAACTCCTTCATCGACAGCAGGCGGCCTTTCAATAGGCTCGATTTGATGACGAGCGGTCCCCTGAAGAAGGCAGCCCCCGTTGAAGTTCAAACGGAGGCCGCTTCTCTATCACTGAATTTGCCTGCCCTTTACCCGGATGTTCCCGTTAGAGCACGCGCTTCTTCGAGTTGATCATTGCCTTCAGGTCGAAGTTCAGACCGGCATTCAGCCCCTGCTGATTCAGATTGAGAACCCTCGGTCCAACGGCATGGGTATAGTAGCCAAACGCGGTGACGACAGAGTTGACTTTGTAGGAGCCATGCACAAAAACACGCTTGCCCACCCCGTAAGCGTCCCCGTTCAGCGCAAAGGCCGACGCCACGCCGAGCCTTTCCGCGCCATAGGTTCCAGCGTAGTTGGTATCGACCGACGCGTACCCGGCGTCTCCCTTCAAGTCCCTGTATCCCTTCTCCGCTGCCACAGCGAAGCCCGAGCCCGCCGCCGGTGAAATCCCCTCAAAGGTAATGACGTTCACCCGCTGATAGAGCTCGACGCGAACCTTGTCGACAACCTTTACTTCAGGGATCGCGACGGACGCCGCCTCGCGCAGCGTGTCCGTTCCGTTCTGCCAGGTGTACTCGCCCGAAGTGGCGATTCGCTTGCCCAGTCCCTTGTCGAGGAAGAATTGACGATAGTTCGACGTCTTGAAGCTTGAGCCCCGGTCGAATAGATTCGGCGTGTAGATATCGCCAAAGAAGGCGGAGGTGAAGCCGATCTGATCGAAGAACAGGTGCTTCGGGTCGCGAATGCGGACACGCTCGCCGGAGATGTAGCCATCATCGTCAAAGGTGGTGATCTCGGTGGAGACGCCGCGCTCGATGCCGAGCGACCCGAACTCAACGGTCACCTGCTTGATGGGGCTGGCGCTGATGTACAGCTCACGCAGATAGAAGCTCCACCCGGTGGAGTGGCTGGCCTCAAATGCCGCGAAATCCCCGGGGTCCGCCGCCACAGCGCCCAGAACGCCGATCAACTCCGTGGGGCTGTAGAGGGCGAAGGCTCCTGGTTCCTTGCCACGAGTGGTAATGCCGTCGCCGGCATAATCGGCGAACGCCCAGTTGAAATAGGTACCGGAAGAAGCCCGGAAATTCACCGTATAACGGGCCTGATTGTCCAGCTTGACGCGGCCAGCCAGAATCGAGCGTTGCTGGCCATCTTCAAAGAGGTGCCAGCCCGTTGACTCCGCAGCGTTCCGGTAGCGTTCCGCATGGGAGAAGTTACTGAGCTCCACCCACCGGTTCAGCAGGGGCTTGGCCTCAATAGGAGTCCCTGTCCCAGAGAGGGCCAGGCTGTCTGTTGCCGGATCAGCGACATGGAACTCCGTGGGGACAGGCTGCGCAGCCTCCTGCGCAAAAGCAAAAGGTGCTGCAAGAACCACGGCGGCTGCAGCCTGCAGCAAAGCGGAAGAGAACTTCATAGGAGCGCGACCTCGGAGAATCCATGGACTAGGAGTGTGCGCCACATCCAACCAGCCACGGACTCCCGTCATCCCTTCATCGTCATCCCACACCGTCCCATGAGCGGCATTTGAACTGAGGTCCCACTGCCTTCCGCCGCTCCTGCCCGCGGTGCTTTATGCAGCCGCTCTATCCGTGTCCCATCCCTGTGACAACCCCTGAAGTTTGCCGCGCTCGCGCCGATACTCTGCTCTGGAGCGACCTTGAAGACGCAGGGTTGTGCCGCTCGAAGCGTGCATCCAGACCAACGCCCGCATCCTCAACGCGCCCTACCAATCAGCCAAGACCCCGCAAGCCAGGAGTGAACATGACATCAAGCATGACCATCAGCAGGAAAATCCTCGTCGCTTGCGGAATCCTGATTCTCGCCTTGATCGTTCAGGCGGGCGTGGCCCTCTATGGCTTCACCGAGATCCGTAATAGCGTCGACAGCATGACCCAGGATTCCGTTCCGGGCATCCAGTACGCCGGCATGATGAGCACGGAGGTCTATCATCTGCGCAGTCTCGCCACCCACCACATCGTCTCGCAGTCTCCGGCAGAGATGACCTCGGTGGAGAAGTCCATGCAGCAGACCATGCAGCGCCTGCGCGAAGACATGAGCAGCTTCGAAGCTACCCTGCGCACCGACAAGGACCGCGAAGACTTCGCCCGGCTCACCGCCCTGGTCAATCTGTCCGCCGAAGAGTGGCAGGCGGTTCTGCCGCTCAGCCAGGCTGGCAAGGTCAACGAGGCCGCCAGCCTCTATGCCTCGTCCACCGCGAAAACCGTCGCCGAAATCAACGCCCTGCTGCCCCGTCTGGCCGCCCGCAAATCCGCCACCCAGGCCCAGACCAGCGCCGCCATCACCTCAACCGCAAATGACCTGCTCTGGCTCCTGATGTGCATCTGCGGCGTCTCCACCTTCATCGGCATCCTCGTCTCGTCCATGGTCGTCCGCGGCATCAATGCCATGCTCCGCTCCGCCGTGACCGACCTGAGCGACGCTGCCGGACAGATCGCCCACGCCGCCGGCGAAGTCGAAGCCTCCAGCCAGAGCACCGCGAACGGTTCCTCGCAGCAGGCCGCCACCATCGAGGAGACCTCTGCCGCCAGCTCCCAGGTCAACTCCATGGCGCAGCGCAACACCGAAAACTCCCGCACCACCGCCGAGATCGTCACCACCACCCAGGTCCGCTTCGAGCAGACCCGCCACTCCCTCGACCAGATGGTCGAAGCCATGGAAGGCATCGACGTCGCCAGCCAGAAGATCTCCAAGATCATCAAGGTCATCGACGAGATCGCCTTCCAGACCAACATCCTCGCCCTCAACGCGGCCGTGGAAGCCGCCCGAGCCGGCGATGCCGGCAAAGGCTTCGCCGTGGTCGCCGACGAGGTCCGTAACCTCGCCCAGCGCTGCGCCCAGGCTGCCAAGGATACCGCCAGCCTGATTGAAAACTCCATCGCCACCTCCAGCGAGGGCAAGTCCAGGCTCAATACCGTCGCCGAAGATATTCGCTCCGTCGCTTCCGAGTCAGCCAAGATCAAAGTGCTCGTCGACGAAATCAACCTCGGCAGCGTCGAACAGGCCCGCGGCATCGATCAGATCAGCCGCTCCATCTTCCAGATCGAGCAGGTCACACAGAGCACCGCCGCCAGCGCGGGCGAGAGCGCCGGAGCCGCTCAGCAGCTCAGTCACCAGGCCGGCACCATGCGCGGGGTGGTCGCTCGTCTCACCATCATGATCGAAGGCGGTCACGCGGCAGCCCTTGAACGGTCTTAGGAAAAGCCCCTATGCCTGTGAAACTCGCGGCTGGGCCGCTGCCCGACTTGGCTCAGTCCTTCAAAAAGGATCCTGGGACACCGAACGCTGGCTGGCGAGTCCCGCCCCGGTCGCCGAGTTCAGCAGCAGCCGCTTCAGTTCCGCCATCACCCGCAACAGGTGTTCGCGTATCCTGCGCGTCGCATCGATATCCTTCACCACCGCGATCGCGCCGACCGTCTCGCCGTCGTGGCCTCGCACCGGTCCCGCCCACACGTCCATCAGGACATTGGAGCCGTCGCTACGCTCCCGCACCAGTTGCTTCCGGTCTACCTTGTTATGCAGAAGCGCACGGGCAAGAGGATAATCGTCGGAGTGCACGACCTGCCCGTCAGGGTACTTCAAACCCCACTCCCCGTATTCATCCGTGGAGGTTGGCGCGATCAGTGGATCCTTGTGAATCCGCCTGGCCTCCTCATTGATGCGGGTCACGATGCCGTCCGGCGACTCCGAGATAAAGATGCCCAGCGGCACCGCCTCGAATACGGCCCGCAACTGGGCCTCGCTCTTGCGCAGAATCCCCTCGGCCCGCGCCCGGTCGCTGATGTCGAGCACGGCAATGGAGATCCCGATCACCTCCCCGGCCTCGTCCCACGCCGGCTGGTAAGAGGACAGCGACGTCCACTCCGGCCTCCCGGGAATCGGCGACGGCCGCTTCACCGTCTGGTCGGAGACCACCTGCCCACGCAGCGCACGCTCCAGGTACGGCTTGATCCGCGCGTATGCTTCAGGAATCACCTCCTCGATCGTCCTGCCCAGGTGCTCCGCCACGGGCGCCCCGTTCAGCGCAGCCAACCGCGAGTTGATGCTCACGTAACGCAGATCCGCGTCTACGAACGCAAGCCCCACCGGCGCGCCGTCGTAGATCGCCTGCAGCTGGGCCAGTCGCTGCGCCGGCAGGGCCTCCAGGCTGGAGATGGTCCCATCGTCAACGCGCCCGGCGATGCTGCGTGGCGTCGCCGCGATCATGTCCGGCAGCGTCGCCGGCGAAGAGCAACGCCCGTACAGCCAGCCCTGCGCGTATCCGCATCCCAGCCACAGCAGAAGCTCCGCCTGCTCTTCCGTTTCGACCCCCTCTGCGATCGTCTTCATGCCCAGGCTGTGACCGATCCCCACAATGGAAGCGACGATCTTGCGTCCCTCGCGCGAGGCTCCCATCCTCCGCACAAAGCTGATGTCGATCTTCAACTTGTCGAAGGGGAAACTATGAAGGTGGCTCAGGCTGGAATACCCGGTGCCGAAATCGTCCAGCGCCAGCCTGCAGCCCATGTCATGCAATTCGTTCAGGATCGTCTTCGCCCGCTCCACATTTGCGATCAGCGCCGACTCTGTAATCTCCAGCACCGTACACTTCAACGGGAATCCCGCCTCTTCCGCAAGCTGCGCGATCTGCCGCGGCAGCGTCAAGTCAGATAGCTGGATGGGAGAGATGTTGATCGATAGATAAAGGTCCGCAGGCAGGTTGCGCGCCGAGTGAAACGCCTTCCGCACCACGTCGTGAGTAAGCCGCTGAATCAGTCCGCCACTCTCGGCCAGAGCGATAAAGTTCGGCGGCAGAATAGGTCCGCCCTCAGACCTCGCGCAACGGGTGAGCACCTCGAAACCCATCAGCCGGCCCGTCCGCAGCTCTACAATCGGCTGAAAGCACGGCTCGACCAGGCCTTCGTCCAGAGCGCGCCGGACATCATCAAGGTTGACGGTCATGCAACTGCCCTCCCTAACTCTCTTGACGACCGGAAATTTCCCTGGAATGGCCCACTGGGGAGGAGTGGATGGCGGGATGCTTCGATCCTGATCGTCCTTCTGTTCCGCAGGGAAGACAACGTCGATACTGAGGCGCATGCCCGTGCTACAAAGCATCGACAGACATTTGATGCGAGAAAAGTCTCTAGCTTTGTATGTCTTGGGCATTTCCGCTCCGGTCACCCTTCCAGCCGCACTTGCCTCCCCGCGGCTCCCGCGGTACGCTTCGAAGTCTCCCCTATCTCGACCGGTTCGGATCAAGTGTGCATAGACGCCAGTTTCTCCACCACTCACTGCTCGCGGGAGCCGCCGCGTGGCTCCCGCAGCCCGCACCGGCCCAGACTCCCAGCCCGCCCGAACCACATTTCCCGCCCGGCTTCCTCTGGGGCATCGCCACCGCCGCCTACCAGGTCGAGGGCGCCTGGAACGAAGATGGCCGCGGCGAGTCCATCTGGGATCGCTTTTCGCACACTCCCGGCAAGGTCAAGGGCGCGGCCACCGGCGATATCGCCTGCGACCACTACCATCGCTACCCCGAAGACGTCGCCATCCTCAAGGCGCTCCACCAGAAAAGCTATCGCTTCTCCATCGCCTGGCCGCGCATCCAGCCCTCCGGCACCGGCGCGCCCAATCCTCGGGGCCTCGACCACTACAGCCGAATGGTCGACACCCTCCTCGAAGCCAACCTGCGCCCGTTCTGCACCCTCTACCACTGGGATCTCCCGCAGGCCCTCGAAGATCGAGGGGGCTGGCCCAACCGCGATCTCGCCGGCTACTTCGCCGACTACGCCAGCATCCTCGCCAGGCACCTCGGCGACCGCATCACCGTCTGGGCGCCGTTCAACATGCCCTGGTCGTTCACCTATCTCGGTTACGGCGTCGGCGTCTTTCCACCCGGGCGCAGCAGCTATGCGGACTTCCTCAAAGCCGCCCATACTGTCTCGCTCGCCCAGGGCGAAGCCTTCCGCGCCCTCAAAGCCGCATCCGCTAAAGCCACTGTCGGCAGCGCCTACGGCATGGCCCCCGCCTATCCGAAGACGAACTCACTTGCAGATCAGGCCGCCGCCAACCGTTATCACAGCAGCAACAACGTCTTCTTCCTCGAAGCCGCCATGCACGGCCGCTATCCGAAGGCCTTCGCCGGCGAAATCCCCTACGACATCATGGGCTTCCGCCCAGGCGACGATAAAATCATGCTCGCGCCGCTCGACTGGGTCGGCTTCCACTACTACACCCGCCGCATCGTCTCCGACGCCGCCGCCCAGCCGGGAAGCGCCGCCACCTTCGGCACCGAGATCGAAAACGACTCCGCTGGCTCACGCGACCGCTACACCCGCTTCAGCGCCGTCATGCCGACCGAATACGACCTCACCGACGCCGGCCTCGAAATCTTTCCGCGCGGCATCTACGACCTCGTCATGCGCATCACCCGCGAATACAATCGCCCCATCATCGAGACCACCGAAAGCGGCTGCAGCTATCTCGACACCCCCTACGCCGCGGCCAGCGGCAGCGTCCCCGATCCCCGTCGCACCGCCTTCTTCCGCGCCGAACTCGCCGAACTCTCCCGCGCTATCGCCGACGGTGCCCGCGTCCGTTCCTTTCACGCCTGGACCCTGCTCGATAACTTTGAATGGGCCGATGGCTACAGCCAGCGCTACGGCCTTACCTATGTCGACTTCCGCAACCAGAAGCGCACCATCAAAGATTCCGGCCTCTGGTACGGCCAAGTCCCGCCACCGGACGCCTGGAAGCATCGTCAGGCTCTCCACTGGGTAGCTCCAGACTCTAAGCTGAGGAAACCTGCCGTCCTCTGGCCCCGCGCTTTGGAGCCTCACGACAGCGTCCCAGCTGCCAGTCCGTCGATCAGGTCGACAGCCGTTCCTCCCAGCCGATGCCAAACCCGCATCTCAGCCGGAATGCGCTCCTTCCCTCGAGAGCTGTATGCCGCGGTGCTTTTCCTCACAGGCTGCACCGTCGCCATGGCCCAGGCCCCGCAACCTCAGGCAACTCCCCAGCCGGCACCAGCCCCGCAGCCCGCCACCTTCTTCGAACGCCTCGCCACCTTCTACCACCAGGACTGGACCGGAACCGCCCCGCAAAGCCCCGCGCCCGCCCGTCGCGGCCTGCCATCCCCGCTCGATTCGCCGCCCTTCCCCAGCTCCGACTGGTCCTACGGCGGCTCTCCCGTGCTCGGCGAGCCCGACAGCAACTCCTATCCGCTCATGTCCGCCATCAACGGAGCCACCTCCCGCACCAAGCTCTACGGCTGGCTCGATCCTTCGGTCAACGGCAGCACCTCCGCCCATCTCAACTCGCCCGTCGCCAACGACCTGTACAGCAACCGCTTCGAGCTCAATCAGGCTGTGCTCTATCTCGAACGCCTGCCCGACACCGTCCAGCGCGATCACTTCGACTGGGGCTACCACCTCACCGCGCTCTACGGCACCGACTATCGATACACCGTCAACAAGGGCTACGGCCTCTCGCAGCTCGCCGTCGACAACCATCAGTACGGCTTCGATCCCTCACTCGAATATCTCGATCTCTACCTGCCGCACCTCGGCCTCAGCACCAACATCCGCATCGGCCGCTTCATCTCCATCCCCGGCATCGAGGCCCAGCTCAGTCCCAATAACTACTTCTTCTCCCACTCCCTGCTCTACTCGGTCGACCCCTTCACCGACACCGGCGTCCTCGCCACCATTCAAATCAACCAGCAATGGCTCATCCAGACCGGTGTCACCGCCTCGCACGATGTCGCGCCCTGGGTGACCCCGGACGCCCAGCCGTCCGCTGATTTCTGCCTCAGCTACACCACCGCATCCGTTAATGACAACTTCTACCTCTGCGCCAACGGCATCAACGACGGCCGCTACGCCTACAACAACCTGCAGCAGTTCGACGGCACCTGGTACCACAAGTTCTCAAAATCCTGGCACTCCGCCACCGAGGCCTATGTCATGTACCAGCGCCAGGTGCCCAGCGTCGCCCAGCCGCAGTTGCTCGAGCCCAACACCGGCGGCGCCCACTGCCTTTCTGGCCAGGCCCACTGCTTCGCGCCCGAGTGGGCCATCGACAACTACATCAATCACGAGATCGACGCCCACAGCTTCATCGGCTTCCGCTCCGACTTCCTCAACGACAAGAAGGGCCAGCGCACCGGCTACGCCACCAAGTACACCGAGAACACCCTCTCCTACAATCGGTGGATCGGGTCCACCATCCAGTTCCGCCCCGAACTCCGCTTCGATCGCGCCTGGGACCGCAACGCTTACGACCGCGGCACCCGGCAATCCCAGTTCAGCGCCGCCGCCGACCTCGTCTTCCACTTCTAGCCGTTTGCGCCGGGCATCCAACCAGCGCGCCTTGCCGTTTCATCCCCGCACCGCCTGTGGGGTTGATCCCCGCACCACCTGTAAGGGTCGGTGGGGAGGGTGGGCGCACAAGGATTCCCCAACTCACCTTCTGTATCCTCGAATCAGTCCATGGACCCCATACAACTTCGCCTGCCCGCAACCTCCGCCAACGTCGGCCCGGGATTCGATGCCGTCGCCCTCGCCATGTCCCTGTTTCTCGACGTTCAGGCCGAAACAGCCGCTGAATTCTCGATTGAAGTGACCGGCCGCAACGCGGCTGAGATCGCCGCCCTCGAACGCAACCTCATCCTCGAAGCCTATCGCGACCTCGCCCCCACAGGTCCGCCGCTGCGCTTGAAAATCCACAACGAAATTCCGCTTGGCATGGGCTGCGGAAGCTCCGCCGCCGCCCTGCTCGCCGGCGTCCGCCTCGCCAGCCACTTTGGCGGCCTCAACCTCACTCCGCAGCAGGTGCTCGAGGAGGCATGCGTCCGGGAGGGCCATCCCGACAACGTCGCCGCCTGCTTCCACGGCGGCTTCACCGTCTCCGCCATGCAGGGCAGGGAAGTCACCTCCGCCACCTTCGGAGCCAGCCTGCCCTGGCGGCTTTTCCTTGCCCTGCCGTCGGTCGCGCTGGCCACCGCCCAGGCCCGCGCTCTGCTCCCCGACGCCTATCGCCGGTCGGACGCTATCCAGAATATCCAGGCAACCGCGCTGCTCGTCTCCGCCTTCGCGCTCAACCGGCCCGAACTCCTCCAGACCGCCACCCGCGACCGTCTTCACCAGCCCTACCGCGAGTCCGCCTGCCCGCTTCTGCCCGTCCTGCTTCCGCTCGCGGGAAAAAACGGCGTCTACTCAGTCACTCTCTCCGGAGCAGGACCCTCCGTGCTCCTCATCGTCGATCCTGCCGCGACCCTTGCCGCAACCGACCTTGCCATTCGCTCGGCTGCCGGAGAGCTGCCGGTCGAAGTCGTTGCAACATCAATCATCTCAGCCTAAAGCGCTTTACTCACGCCACCGCTCAAAGGGTGCAAAATTTTGCTTGAAACTTCTTTACTTCCTCATCCTTCTATAGGTAGTGTATCCGTGTGTGCAGTTCTGGGGAGGGCTGCTACACCGCCCGTTGACCTCGCCCTTGCGCGAGGTCCGGGCGTTTATCCTTTAACGCCCAGAGTTCCGCTGCATCGATAACCCCACACGCGCATCTATTATGAAGAGGCCGTCACCTAAAACGGCGGGAGGATGGGACTACATGGCATCACAGTTCGTCACAGAAGTAAGCGATTCCAACTTCGAGCAAAACGTGCTCAAGTCAGAGCAGCCGGTGCTCGTCGATTTCTGGGCAGCCTGGTGCGGACCCTGCCGTGCCCTCGCCCCGGTCGTTGACGAAGTCGCCAGCCAGTACAACGGCCAGCTCAAGGTCATGAAGATGGATGTGGACAAGAACAACGCGACCCCTTCGCGCTACGGCATCCGCGGCATTCCCGCGCTGCTGATCTTTAAGGATGGCAAGGTCGCCGACCAGATCGTTGGCTTCGTCCCCAAAGACACCATCGACAAGTCCATCTCCAAGGTGCTCGCCGCCGCCACCGTCTGATCGTCCGCGCTCCCGCTTGTCCGGGAAGAGTTTTTGCGAAAGGCCCATCTTCAACTTCCCGGAGATGGGCCTTTCTGCCTGCTCAACTTCGCCCGTGGAGTACCCAGGAAAAAGTGGGTGCCCTCAAAATGGTGCAACCCTGAGTGTCTTTCAAGCCTTGTCTGTACCAGAGATAACTCTCCTGCTTTGAAGAATATAGGCAACAATCGGGGGGAGGGGTGGAGACCTCTCTCCACGTCCACGATTTCACCCGCAGTACAATGAAATATGCTCGAGTGGACCCTCATCCGGGGAACCATGGTGGCCTTTTTCATCCTGGCCAACAGCTTCTTTGTCGCTGCCGAGTTCGCCCTGGTCAGCATCCGCGAAACCCGCGTTCAGCAGCTCATCGCCCTCGGACGTCCCGGCGCACGCACTGTCCTCCAGCTCAAGCGCGCCATGGACGACTTCCTGCCGGCGGTCCAGTTCGGCGTCACCCTTGCAGCCCTGGCCCTCGGCTGGATCGGCGAACCCGCTGTCGCGCAGGTCCTCACCCGCTCCGCCGTGCACCTGCTGGCGCACCTTCCTGAGCATCTCCATGTCTACACCAACGCTCTTGCGATCGCGATCGCGTTCGCCATCATCACCTACTTCGAAGTCCTGCTCGGCGAGCTGGTCCCTAAGTCGCTCGCCCTGCAGCGGGCGGAGCGCATCGCCCTCGCCGTCGCCGGGCCCATGGATGTCTTTATCCGTATGACCCGCCCCGCCATCCGCCTGATGAACGCTTCCGCCAGCATGGTGCTCCGCATCTTCAAGGCTCCGCTGCATGGCGAAGGCGCGGTCCACTCGCCCGAAGAGCTGAAGCTGATCGCCACTGCCACCCGGCGCATGGGCCTGCTGCCCAACTTTCAGGAGGAGATCATCCATCGCGCCATCGAGCTCTCGCACCTGGTATTGCGCGAGATCATGACGCCGCGCGGCAAGATCTTCTCGCTTCCCGCCAGCCTGCCGCTGGAGCAGGCCAGTGCCCGCATCGTCGACGAGCAGCACTCGCGTGTGCCGGTCTACGACCCCGCTCGCGGACCCGATCACATCATCGGCATCGTCCACTCCAAGGACGTTTCGCGCCTGATGCACTTCCGCGCCACCGCCCTCGGTCTCGGCGCCACCGGCGAGTCGCGCCTCACCCTGCGCGACATCCTGCGTGAGGTGCTGTTCGTTCCCGAGACCAAGCTGGCGGTCGAGCTGCTGCAGGAGTTCCAGCAGGGCCGCCGCCACATGGCCATCGTGGTCGACGAGTTCGGTTCCACCTCCGGCCTGGTCACCGCCGAGGATCTGCTGGAGCAGATCGTCGGCGAACTCGAAGACGAGTTCGACCTCGACACGCGCTCCCAAATGCTCTCCGCCACAGGCACCATCCTCCTCGATGGCAGCACCCCGCTCCGCGACCTTGCCACGCGTCTCGACTGGGAATTTCCCCGCCAGCCCGGCATCGAGACCCTGGCCGGATTTGTGCTCTCGGAACTCGGCCACATTCCGGTCGTTGGCGAGTCCGTAACCCACGCCGGCCGCACCTTCCGCGTCACCGAAATGTCCGGGCGAAGGATCAGCCGCATCCAGGTGCAGGTCGATGAGCCGCCGGCAGGCTTGCTGGAAGGAGCCGCTACCGAAGATGACGGCCTTGAGGTCTCCGCCTGATGCCGGGTCTGATGCGCGCCGGCAGACGCCTGCTCTATACTCTTCCGGTTTTATGGCTGGTGGTCTCGGTCGTCTTCCTGCTGATTCACCTGGTTCCCGGCGATCCCATCGTGCAGATGCTCGGCGAAGGTGCGACGGCCGCCGACATCTCGGGGCTGCGCCATGCCTATGGCTTCGACGCCCCGCTTTCGCTGCAGTACACGCGCTATCTCGCCGGCGTAGCCCACGCCGATCTCGGCCAGTCGCTGCGGCTGCGCGACTCGGTCCTGCACCTGATCGCGCAGCGCTATCCCTATACGCTCGCGCTGTCGGTAGCCGCGTTGGCCATTGGCCTGTTGCTGGCAGTCCCGGCGGGCGTGTGGTCGGCAACGCATCGCGACCGCTGGCAGGACCGGACGACGGGTGTGGTCTCGTTGGTCGGTTTATCGTTCCCCAACTTCGCGCTGGGACCGATCCTCATCCTGGTCTTCTCCATCCGGCTTGGCCTGCTTCCGGTCTCCGGGTCTGGCACTGGCTTGGCGTTTCTGACCCATCTGATCCTCCCCGCGGTGACGCTCGGAAGCGGTCTGGCGGCGCTGCTGACGCGGATGGTGCGTACGGCGATGCTCGAAGAACTCAACCAGGACTACATCCGGACGGCGCGCGCCAAAGGATTGTCGGAACGCACCATCGTCTACCGCCACGCCCTGCGCAATGCCATGGTGCCGGTGCTCACGGTAGTCGGCCTGCAGTTCGGGAGCCTGCTCGCGGGAGCCATCGTCACCGAGACGATCTTCTCTCTCCCGGGCATTGGACGCCTCACCCTCTCCGCTATCTCCAATCGCGACTATGCTCTGGTTCAGGGCTGTATTCTGGCTATCGGCCTGACCTACGTCGCGGTGAACCTGCTGACGGACATCGCCTACACCGTCGCCAACCCGCGCATCCGAGCATCATCCGAGAATTGATCTCCATGGCAGACACCTCGTCGTTCCTGTGTGCAATGTTGCTGGCCTTACTGTTCAGCGCGCTCCAGATCGTTCCCGCCCAGACACCTGAACCTCCCATGCAGGTGCCGAAGGTGGTGCCAGTACCGCCCCTCCACCCCACAGCGCCACTGAGAGAGCCGACAGACCCGCCTGCGCAGGACGTAGTTGATACGCGGGACCATCTGACCTTTCACCTCCCGGCAGGGTGGAATCTGACCCGCAAAGACGGAGAGATCAGCAGTTTTCACCTGGACGCGCGAACCGCGCCCCGCACTGCGCAACTCCGGATGGTGGCGTCTCTTGCGTTCAACCCGTATCCGCCTTCTACCTTTGCCGGAGCGCTGTTTTACGTCTCTACGACGCCGCACGCGACGCCAGCGTCGTGCGCCATGCAGACTGCAACCAAACCATTTCAGCCTCTGCCGCCGGCCACCATCGACGATGTCCCCTTCACGCGAGGGAAGGATGAGCATGGCCAAATTTGCACCGAGGCACGGGACGTGGCTTACACCGCCATGCGTCATGGATCTTGTCTGCGCTTCGACCTTGCCATCAATAACTTTTGTGGGGGCGATGTCTCCGGCGCGCAGGACCTGACCGAGAGCCAGTTGCAGGCGCTCTACACGCGATTGATGACGATCCTGAATTCGGTCCGGTTCACACGGTAGGAAGCAACTGCACGATCTTTGCGTCGATCTCGGCGTCGGGCGTGTGAATCTCAACGAGCGCGAGCGTGACTGGCAGACGAAAGCGTCGCGGGCCGGCGCTGCCCGGGTTTAGATACAGCACTCCGTTACGCCTTTCGCTCGATGGATGATGCGAGTGTCCGCTGACAACCACGGCGATTCCTGCCGCGGCAGGCTTGATGTCGAGGTCTTGCAACGAGTGCAACATGTAGAAGGTCCTGCCGCCCAGCTCGATCACCTCGGTTGCCGGAAGCTCCGCACATGCGCCGGACGTGTCGATGTTGCCTCGAATCGCGGTGACGGGCGCGATCCGGCCTAGCGCATCGAGGATGGCGGCATCGCCGATGTCTCCGGCATGCAGGATGTGGTCGACGCCCGACAGGGCGTTCAGAGCCTCGTTGCGCAGCAATCCATGGGTATCTGAGATGATTCCTATCCGCATTGCCAGTCTCCCTACGGAGCGCTCGCGAGCCGGATACGGGGATCCAGTGAGTCTCGAAGCGCGTCGCCGATGACGTTGAAGGAGAGCACGGCGAACGTGACTGCCAGTGCGGGGAAGATGACCATGTGCGGAGCATCAAAGAGGTGGGAGCGCGCCTCGTTGAGCATGGATCCCCAGCTCGCAGCCGGCGCGGGAACGCCTAATCCGAGAAAGCTGAGGGTGGCCTCGGCCAGAACGGCGCCAGCCATGCCGATCGAGGCCTGCACGATGACGGGCTGAACGATGTTCGGAAGGATATGCCGCAGCAGGATGCGCAGGTCGGAAGCGCCCAGCGACCGTGCCGCCTCGACAAATTCGCGCTCCCGAATGGACATCACCTGGGCGCGAACGAGCCGGGCATAGTTGACCCAGCCGGAGAGCGAGAGCGCAAGGATCAGATTGATCAGTCCCGGACCAAGAAACGCGACAAAGGCGATTGCCAGCAGGATTCCCGGAAGCGCGAGAACCGCGTTGCTGACGTATACGTTGAGGAGGATGTCGGTCCACCCTCCGTAGAAGCCGGCCAGCCCGCCGGCCACCAGACCTACGCTGAGCGAGACGGCCACCACGCTGAAGGCGACCGCCAACGAGATGCGCGAGCCGAAGACGATGCGGCTGAAGATATCGCGGCCCAGTTCGTCGGTGCCGAACAGGTGACCGCTACCGGGAACCAGCAGGCGAGCCTGCAGGTTCAGCGCGGCAGGATTCTGGTGAGTGATGACAGGGGCGCAGATCGCCGCGATTACAAAGAGCGAAAGCAGTAGTATGCCGGCAGTCGCCAGCGGTTGTGCACGCAGAAAATCTTCCGCCCGGCGCAGACTCATGCATGCGAGGATAGCGTAAATGGCTTGAGACACGCACTCACCGGGTCAGGATCAATTCGGCACGGGTCCTGAGTCGCTCACGCTCGCCGTTACCCTGTTGGTTGACATCCCTACAGTGCTGTTTAGACTGGATTAAAGCTGATGAACGATTGCTGCTGACTCCAAGGCACTGCACGCTCCATCTACGGGGGAGGTACCAGTCAGATCTTATCCGTTTATCCGTCCCTGTACAGGAGTTCCAACGCATGAGGCTAAAAGGGGAAAAGGCGGTCGTTTGCGGCGCCGGTGGTTTCATCGGGGGACACCTGGTGAAGTATCTACTGGCCAATGGCGTGGACGTCATTCGCGCCGTTGACATCAAGCCGCTCGACGAGTGGTACCAGGTCGCCCGCGGAGTGGAGAACCTGTCGCTGGACCTTAAGGACCGGGACAATTGCCTGAAGGCTGCCGACGGAACGTCCGCCATCTTTCAACTCGCCGCCGATATGGGGGGCATGGGCTTCATCGAGAACAACAAAGCGTTGTGCATGCTCTCTGTTCTGACCAATACACACATGTTGATGGCAGCTCGGGATAAAGGTGTAAGCCGCTTCTTTTTCTCCTCTTCGGCATGTGTCTACAACGCCGAGAAGCAGACCGATCCGAACGTGGTGGCGCTCAGAGAGGAAGACGCTTATCCGGCGATGCCCGAGGATGGCTATGGCTGGGAGAAGCTGTTCTCCGAGCGCATGTGCCGGCACTTTCGTGAAGACTACGGGCTGGAGACGCGAATTGCCCGCTATCACAATGTGTATGGTCCGCTGGGAACGTGGACCGGCGGACGGGAGAAGGCGCCGGCTGCCATCTGCCGCAAGGTCATTGAAGCCAAGATGAACGGCACTCGCGAGATCGAAATCTGGGGAGACGGCAAGCAGACGCGGTCGTTCATGTATATCGACGACTGTACCAAAGGCACCCAGATGTTCCTCGAAAGCGACGTCACCGAGCCCTTGAACCTGGGTTCAGACGAGCTTGTGACCATTAACCAGTTGGTTGACGTCGCCGAGGAGATTGCGGGGGTCAAACTGGAGCGGAAGTACAATCTGGACGCGCCGAAGGGCGTGAATGGCCGCAACAGTGATAACACCCGAATCCTGGAGCAGCTCGGCTGGCAACCCTCCATTCGCTTGAAAGAAGGTCTTGCAAAGACCTACGCGTGGATTGAGAGTGAGATGATGGTCGGCGTCGCCAGGTAAACCAGATGGACACCGTACAAGCAATCTCCGATGTGCCGTCGACATGCTTTCGCAGAATTCTTGGAATCGACTTCTTTTGCGGGTCGGTGCGGGAGGCGATCGATCGCATGCGTCGTGGAGGACTCCTGGTCGTTCCGGCGGCACCGGCATTGAAGGACCTGTCGACCAATTGGGCTTACCGCGAAGCGCTGCTGGACGCCGACCTGGCGATCACGGATTCGGCATTCATGGTTCTCATCTGGAACTTCATCGAGCGGGATCATGTCAGCCGCCTGTCTGGTCTGGAGTATCTGGATCAACTGCTGAGGGAAGCGGACGTGCGGGAGCCAGGCAACACGTTGTGGATCATGGCCAGCCCGATCAGCGCTGGACGCAATCTGACCTGGCTTTCGCGTCAGGGGATTGCCGTGCCGCGAGAGAACGTCTATATGGCGCCGGTCTATAGTGGAACGGTGAGCGATCCCGAGTTGATCGACCACATTGTCCGTCTGCGCCCGCAGCATGTGATTGTTACCATCGGCGGTGGAACCCAGGAGCGGCTAGGACTTTACCTCAAGCGCAATCTTCCCTATCTGCCTGCCATTCACTGCGTCGGCGCGGCCATCGCCTTTCTCTCCGGAGACCAGGTGCGGATTCCCATGTGGGCAGACAGGCTGTACCTTGGCTGGCTCTTTCGCAGCGCATCCGATCCGAAGCGGTACCTTCCGCGATACTGGGACGCACGAAAGCTGCTGGGCATCATGCTCCGCCATCGGCATGACCTGCCGCCGCTCATCGACCGACGGGCAAAGTGAGCCTGGTGAGTATCGCAAGACGGAACATTTCACCCATGGATGGGTTTCAGAGAGTATGCATGCGAGCGTTCGGGCGTTGTATGTCTTCCTGCTGAGCGGTGCCCCGTGGCTTCAGCCGCAGACCGCGGGTCCGACGGTCGCGGAGCGCTTCCTGTTCGCCGCGGCAAACCAGGACCGCGCCGCCCACCAGCTTGCGCCGCTGCAATGGGATGAACACCTCGCCCTCGCCGGCCGGCTGCACGCTTACGAGATGGCTCGGAGACGCACGATATCGCACCAGTTTCCTGGAGAACCAGACCTCGCAGCGCGCGGCGGAGATTCGGGAGTTCACTTTTCGCTGATCACGGAAAACGTCGCGGAAGCGCCAAACTCCGCGGAGATACACGACCTATGGATGAACTCCGCGGGCCATCGAGCCAACCTGCTTGACCCCAATGTGAATGCCGTTGGGATCGCGGTGGTGCAGGCACACGGGGAGTTCTTTGCGGTGGAAGACTTCGCCCACACGGTGGAGCATCTTTCGCTGGAGCAGCAGGAGAACGCCCTGGGCGTGCTGCTGGCGCGCACCGGCTTGATGGTCGATCCGCCGAGTGAAGACGCTCGCCAGACCTGCCAGTTGTCGACTGGCTATGCCGGCAGTCGCAAGCCCTGGTTTGTGATGCGCTATACCTCGTCGGACATTCACCGGCTTCCGGAGCAACTGCAGAGCCGCATCACCAGCGGAAGATATCACGAGGCCACGGTCGGCGCCTGCGTTGCCGATCGCCAGACGCCGTTCACCAGCTACTCTCTGGCTGTGCTGCTTTACCCTTGAGCGGCCACGAGGCCGGCCTCCTGCAGCTCCTGCGCAGAGGCAGGCTGGGTGGGTTCCATCTGCAAGAGATCATTGAATCGATTGAAATAGTTGAAGAGGCCGATTGCGGCCATCAACTCGACCACCTCGCCCTCGCTAAAGAACGTACGCAGGCGCGTGAAGTCTGCATCCGTGTAGGCATGAGCGTCGAGCGTCATCACTTCAGCCAGGTGGATGGCCACCTTCTCACGCTCGGTGAAAAGCGCACTGGAAGATGCGTTCTCGAGCGCGGCAAGCTGCGCATCGGTCCAGCCGAGGCGTTTGGACAAAGCGGTATGAGAGGCAAGACAATAGGGCGTACGGTTCAACTGGGAAGTCCGAACAATCACAAGTTCCTTGAGCGCGGTGGTGAGCGTCCCGGTTTTGAGCACGGCATCCATGTGGGCGATGATCGTCTCAAAGATCGCTGGCCGGTGGGCCATGGTGCGAAACATGTTGGGCACATTGCCTCGATCGCGCAGGACGCGATCGTAAATCGCAAGAGCGTCCCCTTCTACTTCGCGTCGCTCGAGCCTTGAGATTCGCGGCATGCTCTTCTCCTGAAAGTCCTGGTGCTTCACCATTTTGCGCGGGGATACGGCTTTTGTCACGCTAACGTGCAAGTCCTCGCACTTGTGAAGAGGCAGTCCGTTTGCTATAACAATGTTGGGGCAGCGATCCGCGGTGCCGCGTCCCGGCATATTCCTGAGTAGCTCAATGGCAGAGCATTCGGCTGTTAACCGAAGGGTTGTAGGTTCGAGTCCTACCTCAGGAGCCATATTTATCAATCACTTAGAAGACCTCCTCTCCTAGACTTCACCAAATTTCACCAAATTGCTTTCGGACCCTGAAAAAGGCTCCGGAAGTCGCTTCACGTTCCGACCGGTTAGACCCATGCTTCCCACTGCCGGCGTCCAGCCTTCCAGCACCGTCGAAGCATGAGAGTTCACCGCCCGCATGACATTCTCTTCGACCACCTGCACGTACACGTTGCCGGTCGTTGTTATGCTCGCATGGCGTAGTGCGCCCTGCGCGTCCTTGAGCGTGCCGTGACCGGAGAGATGCGTTCCCAGGGAACGTCGCATCACCTGAAAGGTAATGAGACGAGCTGGTATCTCCAGCCGATCAGCGATCGGCTTAATACGCCACCTGAGGAAGTTCTTGGAATGGCGCGGGACAGCTTGTCCCGTCCGCTTCCCGCGACCAAACGTCGGAAACATGAGAGCCTCCGGCGACGGGTCCGAGCAGATTCTCCTCCAGGCCTCGATGACCGGACGTACGGGTTCTGGAACTGCAATGGGAGATCGACTCGCCTTGGTCTTGAGCCGCCCTTCATAGAACTGCCCCTCGACGGCGGTGCCGTAGGGCATCAGGGAGACTCCCGTCCATGACTTCCATTGAAATCCCATCGCCTCACTGGCACGGGGCCCGCTAAAGATCGCAACGAGCATAAGGCAGAGATCCCCGAGGTCTTCGATCGCTCCAAGCAGCCGAAGCATTGAATCGATTGGCATCACCGGCTTTTCCGAAATCTTCGTGATCGGCATGGTGACGTCTTCTCCCGGGTCTTCGGCAAGGAACTTTTGCTTCCTTGCCAGGTGAGTGATGGCGCGGATGTTGTTAAAGCAGCTGCGCACCACGGAATCGGAGTAATCCTTCTCTTCCACCAGGTTGTTGAGCCAGACCTGAATCTCAAACGTACTGAGATTCCGAAGAGGCATCTCGCCGAAGTGGCCGATCAGGTAATGCTCCAGGTTGTAGGTGTTTGTTCGTTTGTAGGTGGGGCTCCATGATCCTCGCCGCATCGGGATGTAACGCTCTTTGACGAACCAGCGAAACGTTACGGAGTCGTCCGGCGGAAGCGTTGGGGTCGGTCCGACTCCCTTCGTTTCTTTCAGAATGATCTCCTGAAGCATCTGCTCGGCCTTATATTTTGGCGTTCCGGCCTTGGGGCAGATCTTGATGCTGCGGAATTTGCGGACCTCCTTTCCTTCCTTGTCTTTGCGGTACACCATGTACTTCCCGTACCACATCTTCACCTTCTTCCCGCTGGGGTAGACGGTGCCCCTCTGATACTTCATTGCCATTGCGTTCTCCGATTTCTGCTTCTAGCCCTGGTCGTGGAGAACCATTTCCTTCATACACCAAAGCGGGTATGACTGGAAGGGCGAAGCGTGTCGAGGTGATCCATGAAAGTGTCGACATCCGCAGGCCGATAGCGGATGAGGGTTCCGAGTTTTACGGCGCGGATCTTCGGAGATCGTCGGGTCGTGTGGTCCCTTACCCAGCGTTCCGACACGCCCAAACGGTCGGCAACCTCGCGCGCGTTCATCAGACGTTCTCGAAGGGGGAAGTTGAAGACTTTGGATGTCGAATCAGTCGGGCTGTTCGAGGCCGATCGCGCTGGATTTGCGGGATCTTGGAATGCGGAAGTCGCGGCGATTCTTCCACTTTCGCGAAATTGTTCTGTCTCCGGGATTGTCGCGCTTCGGCCGCCGCCATTTTCGCTAGCATTGCCCAGACTATCGAGCTGACGATTATGTTGAAATTGCGCGGCTTCGGGGTCTTGCCTGCCGGTGGTAGAGCCGTCGCCATCACGCTGGAGTGAGCGCTGCGGCGGCTTTCGGTTTTCGATATCCTGAGCTTGTGGCCAGGCTGATCTGTTTCCTGTAGGGGACTGGGGAATCCGCGGGACTGCTCTTTCGGGTGAGGACATATGCTCTCCGGGGTGAAGTCTTATCTCCGTGAACCAGTCGGATCGAGCAGGTTTACCAGACAGGTTCCGGTCTGCGTTAACCATTGACACTGCAAAGAACCTCTGTCCAATTCCATACGGAGAAAGCTTTATTCCGACCCGGAATAGTGCCCGTAACGCGAATCCTTGTTCCGGCGTCTTAGAACTCAACTGTCGGTACAACGGAGGACTGAAAACACTCCTCCGAGCTCGCATCCAGATGGAGCGGGACCATGGATTTACCCGATCTGAAGCTCTTGCAAACCGCGATTGTTCTCTCCGAAGTTCGCAACTTCTCCCGTGCCGCGAAGCTGTTGGGAATCCAGCAGCCGGCGCTCACAAAACGAGTCAATGAGCTCGAAGAGTATGTGGGATTCAAACTGTTCATTCGAACGACTCAGCTGGTGGAGCCGACGGACTCTTGCCGGGAGCTTGTGAAAGAGGCTCGAACGTCTGTTCTTCACGCGGAGAGAGCGATTCAGGTGGCGAAGGCCACAGAGCTGGGAGCCCAAGCAGTACTGCATATCGGGAAATCTCACTACCTGGACCCTTATCTCCTGTCGATGCTCAATTCCGTAACCCTTCCCCTCCACCCTCATGTCAAGGTTGAGCTGTCGACCGCGACCTACTCTCAGCTAGAGCAGGAAGTGCTGATGGGCAGGCTGGACATGGCAGTGATTTCGGGAGCGTCAGAGAATCCAGCGATCACTCAGATTGAGCTGTCAAGCTCACCGCTCTATATCTTGATGCTGGAGAACAGCCGCCTGGCGTTGGAGTTTGAGCTGAAGATCAATCAGCTCGGGGGCCTCCGTTGGGCGCTCTTTGAGAGGCCCGTTAACCCTCATCTATTTGACACGATCATGGCGGCTGCCGAATTCCAGGGCGGAACTCCGGCTCTCCTTCACCATGTGGCGACCGCAGAAGAGGCGGCGCAGGTGATCTACAACGAAATGACCGACATAGCTTTCCTGACGCGCGCCGGGGCTTGGCGAGTAGCTCGAAACGGGCTCGCGATGCGACCTCTCGCGGAAGAACGACTTTCGCTCGTTTCGACCCTGATTGCCCGCCGTGACAATGAGTCCAAAGTGGTGAGCGAGTTCACACGGGTTCTCAAGCGAAAACTAGACGCACCTAAGGGTGTCCAACTCAACCTGCCTCTGCACAAGAAGCCGGTACGGAAAGCCTCATGATTCGTCTTCCACGATCGTTAGGGAAACAATTTGAACGTTCAGAGGCTCAGCGTGATGGCAAAACGGACACTCGAATATGCCTCTCATCGTGTCCCGACTGCTGAATTGTTCCGGCCGAACGTGGCGTCCACACGACGAACAGTGATGGACATGGAGAAGACGCGACGACTGCGATACCTGTGGGCCCATTTGCTCTCCATCGGCGCGGTTAGAACCCTTATGTAAGCAGGCACAAAACCTTGCACGTTCGCCTCGATTGCGGTTTATCCGCGATGCAGCCATGAAGGCGATTAGATTAGCACTGAAACGCCTAGAAGCTCCAGTCCCACGGCAACAATTGGTGGATAACCTGCAAGTTGCGATCTTGCGTTGAAACTGTCGCCTACCGTCTAGACGTGCGACAATTTCTCGGACATGCCGATCAAAAAAGTAAAGACCGTCTACATCGTCGGCGCGGGCTTTTCGAGCTACGCGGGTCTTCCGCTGACAACTAATTTCACGGACGCGATGCTGAAGGCGCGGGGATTCTCGGCCGGCCCAAGCAAATTGATCGTGGATTTCGTGAGCCAGTTCATTCGTGACTCTTTTGACATTTCAACTAAAGCAACGGGTGATAAATGGCCTGATCTTGAGGACATCTTTACCTGCGTGGACTTGTCTGCAAATTCCGGCCATCACCTCGGAGGACGCTTTGCTCCGGCTGACCTCAGGACGGTTCGCCGGTCGATTCTCTCGCGCATCATCAGAATGCTCGACCAGTCATATAAATCGGGAAGAAAAGCAAAAACGCCCAGCTGGTTGCTGCTTGACAACTTCTTTTCGAGCATCGACCTCACGCAATCCGGGTTCGTCAGCATGAATTGGGACAATGTCATCGAAAGAAAGATTCAGCTGAACCTTGGTAGTCCATTCATTGATTATGGATGCGACGCAATTGCAGCTGGCGTTCCAGATCTGCCAAACTCCGATGATTACACTACCGACAAGCAATACTTGAAAGCCCTCCAAAAGGCGCGAGTTGTCTCGCAAGGTAAGCCGTTATCTGACGCAGACAGTGCAAAGTGCGTACCCGTCATCAAGATCCACGGCTCAATAAACTGGCTCTATTGCGATAATTGTCGCCGACTTTTCTGGATGCATCCTGACCAAGCGTCGATGATCGCGGATCAGCTGATAACGACAGAAGATTTGCGCAGGATGGAGAAGATCTTGGGGAAAAAGAATGTAGCGAACAAGCAAGACACCATAGATAAGCTCAAGAGCAATCCTCCGATGTTATGCGTGTGTACTGATGATGTGCGGTTGGGCGCCAGGATCGCAACTTTTAGCTATCGTAAGGCTCTGGAATTTCCAATGTTTCAAAAGTCGTGGTTCGCCGCCGAAGAACTGCTACGCGAGGCAGAAGAATGGGTGTTTCTTGGCTATTCGCTGCCAGCCGCCGATTTCGAGTTCAAGTATCTGCTCAAGCGAACGCAGTTAAGCCGAAGTGTGAAGCCGATCATCAAAGTCGTGAGTGGCGGAAAACCGGCGTCCATTAGAGCCACCCGTGGCAATTATGCGAAGTTCTTCGGGCGCGGAATTACGACGTCGACATTCTTCGGCGGCGGACTCTCGGCGTTTATGAAGTCATAGTCTCAAACTCAGGGGCTATCCTTGATACCGATTCGGCCGTAATCTTCCACTTGCCGTGTCATTCGCCAGCTACCGGCACCTGCATCACTTCACGGCCCTCATAGTCCATGTTTTCGGAGCTGCAATGGCATACACCGACACGTTCACTCGAAGAGACCGAGTCAGACGACATTTGAATGCTCCGCTCCTGGCACAACGAGACGAGTATCTTTGTTATCTGTTAGGACGTGGCACAAGCGAAAGGCGCGTTCAGCGCATTGCCAGGATGCTTCGAATCGTCATTCAGAGGATGGGTCTTGATGAAATGACTTCGGTGACGGCTGATGCAATCGACACTGCGAGTGTCGAATGGAAATCGGACCTAGACAAGCTCCGGGAAATGCCGTTAGCCGATGAGTCAGTCGCAGAATTTCGCAGAGTCGCCACGAATTGGCTTCGTTACCGAGGCACCTTCGTTGAGGGGCCCGCGACATATTATCCGTATGGTGACATCGTGCCGACGTTCATCTCGTTCTGTCGGGACACAAGAGGGATGACGGAAGGCACGGTGAAGAACGTAGGAAATCGCGTTCTGTGGTTCCTTCGATGGGTCGAAGCGCGACGGCCTGAATTCGCTGAGATTGAACTTCAAGACGTCGAGGATTATCTGTCTAGCCGAAGCTTGGCCGGGATCAAGCTTCGCACCGTCGCCTCTTCATGCCAATCATTGCGGGCGTTTTTCATCTATGCGGAACGGGAGCGGCTGACTGAAAAAAGAGTTGGCGCCGGGATTCAAACACCTCCAGTTCCACGATACGATCCAGGTCCAAAAGGACCGACCTGGGGAAGCGTTCGTAAGCTGATAGCAGGACTCCCCACGGGTAAGCCGACGGATCTTCGCGCAAGAGCAGTCCTGCTCTTGTTGGCAATTTATGGGCTGCGGAGTAGTGAAGTGACTAACCTGAATCTCGGCGACATCGATTGGGTTGACGAGAGTTTTCTTGTACGGAGAGCCAAACATGGGGGAGGGCAACGATTTCCCCTTCGGTTCGAAGTTGGCGAAGCGATCCTGAAGTATCTGAGGTACGGAAGGCCGAAATGTGCCTGTAGAAGCGTCTTCATCACCCGAAACCCTCCCTATGAGGCGATCACGGTTGGCTCACTCTACACTCTCGTGCATAGGAGGATGGAAGCTGCGGGAGTCGAATTCCCTCAAATTGGTCCTCGTGGATTCCGGCATGCATGCGCCACTCAACTCCTGCACAAGGGGCATTCGCTGTCAGAGATTGCCGACTTTCTCGGTCATCACAACACCAACTCCGTGAGCATCTATGCCAAGCCTTCGGTATCTTCCATCCGTAGGGTGGCCGCATTCAGTTTGGGCGGCCTAGAATGAGGCTCGCAGAGGGAATCGAGCATTTCGTCTTGCAGAAACGGAAGCAGGGGATCGCCTACTCCCAACCTGAGAACGCGCTACTTCGGTTTAGTAGTCAAGTGGGAGACATTCAGCTCAGCCAGGTTACGACTCAGGACGTCTCGAACTACCTCAGTTTGACAGTGGCTCGTCCGCAGACGTGGCAAAGGAAGTACCGACTGCTCTTTGTGCTCTTTGAATACTGGACTCTGCATGGTGCAATGCAGCCCATCCTGATGCCTGAGAAACGGACTCGGACACGTTCCACGTTCGTACCTTATGTCTACAGCCATGCGGAAATACAATTGCTCTTGGACGGTACAGCCAGGAGTCAACGAAACACACAATGTTTGATCGACCCGAGAACATTTCGAACAGTCCTCCTGCTGCTTTATGCTACGGGTGCGCTGGTAAGCGAAGTAGTCCGGTTGCGGAAGTGCGATCTAAACCTGAAACGACGAGTGATCACCCTAAGCGATCCGCGAGCTCGAAGGAAGCGGAGCATTCCAATCAGTGAGGAGCTTTGTGTTTTTTTGCGCAACTACGTTGCTTGGCGATTCGATCGGAGCCAAATGGACGGAGCTTTGTTTGTAACCAAATCCGGGCAGGTCGTCGAATCGGGGGCCGTCGGAAAATATTTCCGACGACTTAGAAGGGTGACCGGTCTGCGCCGCCGTGATGCCGCGATGGGTTGGCCGAGGCTTCTCGACTTCCGTGTGAGTTTCGCGGTGAATCGAATGACGGAGTGGATCAAGGACGGCTCAAATATGAACCAAATGCTCCCCGCGCTAGCTGCTTACCTGGGCCAATTCGGTCTGGAGTCTGCTGAACGATACCTCCGCTTGACGCCTGAACGGTTTTGCAGCCCCCTAGCGTCTCTCAGTCCCTCCAAGGGCCGAAAGCATTGGCGTGACGACGAGGCTGTCATGCGATTCGTGAAGGCAATTTGAAATCCCTCGGCTCGCGCTAGTTGATCGGCACAACCCGCGGCCCATTAGCAAGGGGATCGCGTTGCGGGATTTCCGCCCTTACAGCTTCCCTGAGATCGCTCCATGTGGTTTCGCTCGTGACTATCCTCGCCAGTTCCCAAGTCCCGGCGCGGAAGAGACTTCGCGCGTAAGCCTCATCTTTTTGGATCTTCGGATGAATGGCGGCCAGTGCTTCCCATAAGCTGATGTGAAGGGCATCGCGAGGATTAGAATAAAGCAGCGGTCCAATCTCCAGCATTCGTCTTCCCGCCCTTTTCGTCGTTTGGCTGTATGGTGCTGTGAAATATTCGAGAGTCTCCTCGTTCAAAAGTGTTTGGAGCACTTCCACGGCCTTCTGAGCCGTTTCAATCCCATCCTCAAGGGTATACATAGGCACCTCCCCAATATGCTTCGATGCACGCTTCGTTCCAAGGAGTTTTGCTGTAAGTGTGAATACCTGATTTTCGGGAGGGGCTGGGACCGGCGGATCACCGGAGACCACTAAAGCTTGCTCTACGGGTTGGGTGGCGAAGATTCAGTTTTGCTCTGACAAGACCAGATGGAGTCATCATTCAAGTGTGCAGGTAGTTCAGAAGGAAAATTGTCGACGAGAAGAATCGCCGGGGGACATCTGGTGTCAATGGAAGGGCAGGGTGAAATCGTCATCACCGGGTAGGATGAGTCGTCCAAGCTGTTTTGCTTGCCCCTGCAATATCTCGTCGTAGGTAATGACACTCACGTTGATCTGCTCCTCTAGACGGAGCTTGAAGATTTCATTCTGGGTATCGTCCTTCTGGTCACGGCCTATGAGCACGGCGAGTCTCGGTGCTGAGGGAAGATACCCCAGCCTGTTGATGAGCCTGACAGCATTCAATGGGTCCGAAAGGCGTCGGCCATAATCTTTTACTTGGTCGATGGCACGGTGGAGTGCCATGGATAAACCTCGATGAAGCCGCAGGTTATTCAGGATCGGCGCATCGGGCCCCTTCAGCTCCAGAATATCCACCGAGTCACCATCCTGCGCTCCGAGTATCGGTGTCAGCGCAAAATCCAGAGTGTTTGGTTTCGGTGAAACATAGGACGGGTGGGATATAGGCACGCCGAGGCGAGCTTGCATCAGTATCGCGGGGTGCTCCTCGAAGAACCGCTGCATTTCCTGCTCGTTCGCGTTGGTGTCGAGCAGCTGCTCGAGCATTGCCACATCCGACCGGATTCCTTCGTTGTCGCGGGCAATCGTGAGCCACCTGTTGCGGGCGAGCTTTCGTCGGTCCGCGGCGACGAAGTAGTATTCGCTCTCCTCAGATTTGTTTCTCCGCTTGAGCGCCTGGCTAATCTGCGTTCGCCCTCTAACGACGCGGACCATCATGCCGCGGTTGTCATACTCCTGCAGAAGTCGGTCGTGATAGGCGTCGACCTTCTCCTGAATCCTGCGTAGTTGTCCATCGGTATAAGGATCAGGCCTAAGGATGGACGCGTGGCGGCTTTTGAGTTCCGGTACCTGCTCAAAGTGGAAGGCTTTCTCTCCGAGAATGACAAACGGAATCATCTTCCATTTGCGCCCGTCCCGCATCGCGATAAACTCGGGAAGATCTGCCACGGCATTGGCAACTCGGACGGCCTGTTCGAGTGTGAAACGCCGGGGCGTCCCATCCGGCTCCGTGTAGGCATTGCAGACAATTACGTCGATATGAGCCAAACCCGATGATGTCAGTCGAAGGTAGGAAAGCAGACGGTCAACCGGCATGGGTTCGACAATGTGATGGCGCTCACGCCACTCCCGCACCGTGGACTGGTGACGGGTGTCTTCGAGATTCCCTAAGCTCGTGAAAAGGATATTCACTTTGGGTGGTCACGCCTTCAGATCGGGTCATCACTTGCGATCCAAGCTCAGCCTCCGTTGTCTTTAGACGGTGTCGAACCAGGTCTCTTCGACGTGAACCAACTCTACCCTCTCCGTTCGGATTCCGATGCTTAATTCCTTGAGCTTTTCGGCAAAATCCTCACCATTTAGCAGGTCGATTGGAGGAGCGCCGTCCCGTGTGGCCTCTTTAACCGCAGCCGGCGTGAATGTACCCGTCGTGATGAACAGGCCTTTGTCCGCGCGGCCGACCATGGCGCCGCGGAAGTCCCGAATCTCGCCAGAGCCAACGGACCCGGTGTACCGTTTGCACTGAAAGAGGACGTGGAAGCTCATGAGCCCATGGATCCGCGCGATACCTTTTCCGTCAATTCCGCCGTCACCGCTGCGCCCCGTAACTTCGACCTGAGTAAACCCGGCCTCTCTCAACATCCTTTGCACGAGCCGCTCGAACGCCTGCGGAGTGAGCTTCTTCGTCAAGATGCCGTGCAGCTTCTGCCGCCAGTCGAGTTCCGGCGGGCTGTCCTGAGGAACACCGATCTCTGGTGGTTCTGCCTCGCCCGCTTGGCCGCCATCGGTTCTAAAGCTTCCGCGGACGAATTTCACAACGTCTTGCGGATTTACCGTTTCCTGCCCTTTAGCTTTGGCTGACAAAGACCAGATGCCGCGGCTGGAGTTTTCAAGCATCCCAAACTTTTTGAGGTAAGTTCTGGCCCAGGCCAAGCGATAGCCGAGTTGGGTCTGGTTGCTCTTCTCTGGATCGTGGAGAACCGCGACGACATCATCTGGAAAATGTTCAAGTTCTACGACTTTATCGTAAATCTCCTCGATGGAGCCGGAGCCTCCGAGAGCATTCATCGCTTTGAGCAACGGATTGAAAAGCAGGTCATATGGCGGAACTTTTGTCATATCGCGTCAGGCGATTATATCGCCGTAGTCGATCGGTACAGTAGCAGCCACTTTTTCGGATCATTGACTGAGGATGGACTATGGTCAAGCGATGTCGTGTCAGGGCTGGCACGGCGACATACAATGCCAGATAATGGCACCCGAAGAGGTTCAGATAGGCGTAGAGGAAGACGGGCTCGCCTGCCCGGAGATTCGGCGTTGGGCAGAGACCAAGTATCGCCTCATTTCGCTGTATGACGAGCTGTTCGCCAGCGGCATGAAGTACAAGTGGAACCAGCGGGTTTACATCGATTTATATGCGGGATCCGGTTATGGTCGTCTCAAGGGTACGGATACAATTCTGATCGGCTCGCCACTGATCGCACTCAAGGTGGGGAATCCATTCGACAAATACATCTTCTGCGAGGATGACGAGAAGCTGCTCGAAGCGCTCCGAGTCCGGGTGAAGCGCATTGCGCCTCACGCGGATGTAACCTTTATCTCGGGAAGCTGCGACGACAACATTGCACAGATTTGCGCGGCGATTCCGCGAGCATCAGCGACGAACAAAGTGCTCAGTCTTTGTCTCGTAGACCCGTTCGACTTCGGTCTCAAATTCGAGACAATCCGCAGATTGTCGTCTTCATTCATCGACTTCCTCGTGCTTCTCGCGGTAGGGATGGACGCGAACCGGAATCAAGATCATTACGTCGATGGTAACAATCAGAAGATCGATGAGGCGCTGGGCAACAGCGAATGGCGCCAGCGTTGGAAAGGCGATACTAGGACAAACAAGAGCTTCATGCCGTTCCTTGCGGCTGAGTTTTCCCGAAGCATGCAGACGCTCAACTATCTTGAACAGCACCTGGACCAGATGAAGATGGTCCGTTCGGACGAAAAAAACTTGCGTCTGTATTACCTGGCGCTATTTTCAAGACACCAGACTGCATACAAGTTCTGGGACGATGTCCTGAAATATGGCACCGATCAATCGCGGTTCGTCTGGGAGTAGATCTATGTCCTCTCTATCAAAAATCGAATGGACTGACGCGACGTGGAATCCGGTGCGCGGCTGCACGAAGGTAAGCCCCGGCTGCAAGCATTGCTATGCTGAACGCTTCGCCGAGCGGTTCCGGGGAGTTGCAGGGCATCCATTCGGTCAAGGATTCGATCTTCGACTGGTTCCGGAAAAGCTAGGCGAACCGCTGCGCTGGTGCCAGCCGAAGATGATCTTCGTAAACTCAATGAGCGACCTCTTTCATCCCAATGTCCCGGACAGCTTCATCTTGCAGGTTGTCGAGACAATGCTGTTGGCGCGGTGGCACACCTATCAGGTTCTCACAAAACGCCCCGATCGCCTGAAGAAGATGCTTAACGGCCCGCTTCGCGAGGCGGCGGCGGAGAAGCACATCTGGTGGGGAGTGTCAGTCGAAAATCGTAGGCACGGTTTGCCGCGCATTTCGGACCTGCAAGCAACGCCGGCGGCTGTTCGTTTCCTGTCTATAGAGCCGCTGCTCGAGGATGTTGGCACACTTTCTCTGGATGGGATTTCGTGGGTCATTGTCGGCGGCGAGAGCGGACCCGGCGCAAGGCCGATGGAGGAATCATGGGTCGTGTCCCTCCAAAAGCAATGTAAAGTCGCTGGTGTGCCTTTCTTTTTCAAGCAATGGGGTGGCGTGCGGAAAAAGGTACATGGACGAACATTGCGCGGGCGAACACACGATGGCTTCCCGAAGCGGGTCAATAATCCGAGCCTACCTGCAACGTTACGGCTGCAGCACGCACGCGATATAGAACAGTCGGCACTAGTTCAAATCGCTGTCGGATAGCCACCCATCAGTCGCGTTTGACGTCACTCTGGCGTAGCCAATCGCGCATCGAGATCCCCTGGATCAATTCGGAAGAGTTCGTTCAAACCATCTCGGTGCTTCAGACGCTCCAGCGCCCTTGTCGCGCTCTCTTCCAGGAGCACGGGCTTACGCACAGCATGCCGAGCTCTTCTGAGATGTTGGCGGATAAAAGATATAGCTTCGGAATACTGATAGAGCGGCCCTGAACTTGTTTTATGCTTCTCCTGTGCCCGACGAAATCCCACAACCGCTACCCGCAGAGCCGGCGACTCAGACGAATATGCATCTCGGTCGCACGCTGGGCGAAGATGAATTTAAGGCCAAGTTGGAGATGACGAAAGCGTTTTGCGACACAGCTAAGAGTTATGTCCAGATATCTACCGCAGGGCTCGCCGTACCCCTCTTGCTCAAGCAAGCGGTATTTGCGAAGGACACCGGATTAGCGGGATTGGTGCCATGGTCACTCCGCATCACATGGGGGCTGTTTCTGGTCTCGATCTCCTGCGGTTTACTTTACCAGTGGCTGTCCATGCGTCGTCTCTGGGACCAGTACCACGCAGGAAATCGCACGCTCGAGAACATGAAAGAGCCGGGTTACCGCCTGACGAGATTCCTCCCGCAGACGGGCAGCTTCAATCTTTCATATGCGTGGCTTGGCATTACCCTGGGGCTCTTTGGGGGCGCGGTGTTCTTTATCATCTATGCTTGGGGCATCATCGCGTCTTCGAAATAAGACAAGACATTCGTTCCGGGATTCGACTGCCCCGCGGCCGGCTTCGGAAAGCAGCATAATGGCGGGATTAAATCCCAAAACAGGCGAATCAGGACTTCCTAATTTCTCTACTTCGGCTCTGACAGAAAAAGTGGCCCCGGACCTCCAGGGCCACAGTGAAGGGTCAGGCGGCTTTCTTTCTGGCGGTCTCTTTTTTCGATTCGAACTTCTTAGCTGTTGGCTTCGTCTTAGTCGAACCTTCTGTCTTTGCTTTGACGGTCTTTGGCTTCTTTGCTGGGAATGCGGCTTCTGCTTCGGCCAAGAGGTCGAGCTCACCTTGGCGCGGGATACCTCGATGCCCGGAGAGAGCAAGCTGGAGGGCAAACCGGGCAAGCTTGTCATCTGCGGTTGCATCGATAGTTGCCAGCAACACCTCCTCCGGACTGCAGTGGTCGCTCTCGGCGGAGATGTCTTCGGCTAGGTCGTCGGCGAACATGTACGGGTCAAGGTTCACGATGGCTCGAAGCAATACTCGCAACTGCGCGGCGTTCAGGGTTTCGGGCGCATTTTCGAGAATGCGCTCGAAAGTTGCGGCGCGGGCTTTGCGCTGCTCCTCTCTGCGGTCTTGCTCCGCCTCGTACTCCTGCTCTTCGCGTTCCTGCTGCTGGCGGAACTCCTCGGCCCTGCGCTCCTGCTCGGCTTCATACTCCTTTCTTTGTTGTTCGTGCTGCTGTCTCCGCGACTCGGCCTCTTCCTCCGTCTCAGCTGGCGGTGGTGGCGGCATGACTGGTTCAGGATGTTCGGCACTCCGCGCTACTGCGCGTGGGTCGTGGATGGGGCAGTTGTTGTCAGTGCAAACGGTGAGGGTGGTTCCTACCCGCTTGCCGTAAACGATAATGGCTGGTTTCGCTGCTTCGCAAGGTTTTACCGGCTCTGCGTCGGGGTTGTCGGTGTGCTCAATTTCACGGAAGTGTCCGCGCTGCACGGCTCCGGGGCGCTTCTCCCTGGGGTTGCGGTAACCGTTCTCGATTTGGACAAGCTCGGGTCGGGCGGCAATCTCGCGGTCGATGTGGCCTTTGACTTTGATTTGGTAGCAAGGTCCGTCAAGGCACTGGTCACCCTGAACGTCGGTGAAGAGAGAAGTGTTGTAACCGCTGCGGCGCGAGCAAGTGACGCACGCGCCAGCCACGGGGTTGAGGGTTGGGTCTTCGCGGTCAAACGGCGCATCGGCAAGCGCAAGATAAAGGTTGTTCTGTATCCATGACGAAAGCTGCTTGGCGGGTAGCAGGTGAGGCTCTTTGTCCTGCCAGTCTTTCCGCCAGCACTGCTCATAGGCTTCGGCTTGAACGTCCTGCGGCAGTCGAGCAAGCAGATTGGCGTGGCTGGCAGTGATACGGTCGGCGCTGAATGCCTCGGCGATCGAAGGAATAAGTTGCAAGAGTGCAAGGCGGGCGTAGACGTGGCTTGCGCTCTTGCCTGTCTTCTCGACAAGCGCGGCGACATCATAACCGGGCATGTCGAGGAGGCCTTGAAAGCCTTGCGCTTCTTCGTATGGGTGAACGTCCTCGCGAAGTGCGTTTTCGACTAGCTGCCATTCAAGAGCCTGGGCGTCGGTGATATCGACGATGCGGGCGGGAAGAGAGAAGACTTCCGCAAGCAGTGCGGCGCGGAAGCGTCGTGCCCCTGCCACAATCTCGAAGCCTTGCGAGTTGGAGCGCACGGTGATCGGTTGAATGAGTCCATTGGTGCGGATGCTTTCGGCAAGCTCCTGCAGCTTGGTCTCATCGAAGGTGCGGCGGGGGTTGGTGGTGGACTCGTGAATGGTATCAATCGCAACGTACTGGAATTCACTGCTGTTTTGCATGATGGCTCCTTGAGCTTGGGTTGGGGCTGAAGGTTTGGAGCGAACGCGGATCTTCTGTCCGCTCCGTGGTCGGGAGGTCGGACTATCCGCGTACATACTTGTTGGGGTCGAACGCTTCGGCGAATCCTTGCAGGCGAAGGTTGTTGTCCCACGTCCTGGCGAAGCGTTCGTGCTGTTTGTGCAACATCTCAAGGCTCACGTAATGACCGCGAATGATGTTGCGGCTCCACTGCTCCACGCCAACGTAATCGTTGCGGTAATAGAAGGGGTTTAGCTCCGGGCCGTCGTGGAAACCTAGCTCGAAACACATCTCGGGGTCGCGCATGAGGTCGCCATTCTGTTCGCCGTAGTGAGCGACGGAGATGGCGGGAAGTCCCGTAGGGCCTGACTCGTCGACGGCCTCGATGACGAGCTCCATGTAGGGAAGGTTTTCGATCTTGAGGTACAGGCCGGGGTGCCAACCGCCGGCCTTGTTGAGGATGTCGAGGATGGTCCGCATTACGCCACCTCCGCGAGTGTTGCATCGGTGGCGTTCTGGTTGGGGTGTGCCTCGGTCTGCTCGGCCTCTTCCGGCTTCGTTTCGATAGCGGAGAGGATGAGGGCGGAGGTCTTCTGGATGACTTCAAGGCTCTCAGTGAGGAGTGCGGCGTTGCCGTGGTAGAGGTGAATATAGTCGGCTGAAGAATTTCCAGCGTCTAGGCCGATGGTCTGGCTCACCACAAAGGCGATGGCCTCGGCTTCTGTCTCGCGCACGGTCTTGGTGGTTGCGGTGCGTCGCTCGGCCTTGTGCAACATCTCGTGCGCTTATGTAGTGCTCAACATAAGCGCACTTATGTTGTGTTCGCAGTTATGTTGCGTAGCGGGCTCGTTGCCGCTGAACATGCGGGTTCGAGCCCTGCGTACACAACATAACTATTTAGAGTGAGCGGAGGAAAGCGAGCAGCGATGGGTCGTCTTTCCATCGCT
>CAJCHN010000096.1 GCA_903970285.1 Rhodanobacteraceae bacterium
CGTCGTAGACGTCCTGGTAGCGGCCGAGATAGCAGGGGTCGTGGTAGACGATGGATTCGACGGCTTGTTTGGGCAGCTTGTCGGCGAAACGCGCCATGAATTCGCTGTGGTGCTCGATCTCGGGGGCGATGCCGTAGTCGCGCCAGTCGGTGGAGATGGTGCGCACACAGTGAGGGCAGATGGCGACGATCTTCCGGACCTTTGCGCTTTCAAGGGTCTTCAGGCCGAATTCAGCCAGGTTCGAGAAGACGAGATCGTTACCCAGGCGCCGCGCGGGATCGCCGGTACACTTTTCCTTCTTGAGGACGCCGAAGGTCGTGCCGAGATAGTTCATCACGCGGGCGAAGTCGGCGATGATCTCGCGTCCCTTGGGGTCGTAGCCGCCCATGCAGCCGAGCCAGAGACAGTACTCCTGGGTGCCGTCGAAGACGGGGAACGGCTGGAGCGCCTGCTGGGCCTTGATGAACTTGTCGCGATCGCCAGCGGGCAGGCCGAGGGCGTTGCCGTTCTTTTCAAGCGCGAGAAAGAGCTTGGTGCCGTAGGAGTCCTCCCAGCCGCCGGTGTTGGTGGCGCCGCGGCGAAGCCCGACGATGATGGGCAGATGCTGAATGCCGACCGGACACTGGAACTCGCAGGCGCCGCAGGTGGTGCACTCGAAGGCGGCTTCCATGGAGAAGTAGTTGGCGGGCGGATTGTCGGGAGAAAGATTGACCGGGGCTTGTTCCCGGTTGTCCGTTGCAGCGTCTCTGAACTCGTTCAGGAGCGGCGTCTCGGAGCCCGGGCCGAAGGTTTTCAGGTAGGAGCGCGCGCCGAGAATGATCTCCTTCGGATTCAGGACCTTGCCCGTGGTCGAGGCGGGACAGTGCTCGGTGCAACGCCCGCACTCGACACAACTGTAGGCCTGCAGCGCGATCAACTGGGTGACGTCTTTACCGGTGACCAGGCCGAAGTCTTCCACGTCTTCAGCGGTCGAAAGCGGTGGAATCTTTGAGAATCGGTCGCGCTTGAGGAAGACGGTCAGGGGAGACAGCACCAGGTGCAGGTGCTTGGTATGCGGAATGAGCGGAAGGAAGATCAGCAGCGCGGCGGTGTGGGCCCACCACAGCGCTTTGAGCGCGGGACTGGTCGCCGGCACGAAGAAGGCGCCAAGGTAGGTGACCATCAGCGCGAAGATGAGGAAGGCGATGAAGCCGGATTCGTACGACACCTTCTTGCCGAGCCAGATGGGACGGGCGACAAACCGCCGGATGAACAAGCCGGCGATCGACACGGCGACCAGCGCAGCCCAGGCTGCGGCGAAGAGGAAGTAGAAGCGGCCGACGAGGCTTTCGGGCGGAAGGAAGCCGAGGCGAACCCCGGTGAAGAAGTGATTGAGCGAAACCAGCGCGAAGGCGAGGAAGCCCCAGAAGACGAAGGCGTGGGCGATGCCCGGCGCTGGCCGCTGGCGGATCACCTTGGCTTGGCAAAGCACCTCCCAGAAGAAGATCCACACCCGGCGGCCGAGCGGATGCAGGGAGAAATCGTCATCCTTCTTCGAGCGGAGGATGGTGCGCACGATGGGCAGGAGGCGGAAGCAGAACAATCCGCCGGAGATGGCCACCGCGAGCAGCAGCAGGGCGATCTCGACGGCGGAGAACGAGAGCGGTTCACTGAGGGTTGGCGCTCGAAGCAGGACCAGCACAGCGAGTGGGGCGACGGGCATGGGAATCTGAACCTATCCGCGAACGACGGTTGACTGGAGCGATCGTTCGTTCCCGATACGGCGACGGCGGGGAGTCCTTGCGACGAGACTTCGCTACCTTCTCAATAGCTGAAGAACTCGTTGCTCCCGCGGCGCAGGCTGATTCCCGTGATTCCGAAGAAGGCGGAGAGCGTGAAGGTGATCGCATTCCAGAAGACCATGGGCCGGTGCCAGCCGGGCGAATAGGTGGCATCCTGGCCCGACCAGAGCAGCAGCAGACAGGAGATGATGAGGGTCTGGAAGCAGATGACCAGGAAGAGCTGTCCGCGGCGCCGGCGGCGATCGAGCCGAGCGACTTCGTTCGGGGTGAGGATGCGTTCCTCGATGGGGATCAGGGTATTCGCCATGGCGTTTGTCGTCTCCTGCTGGTTCGATGCTCTTGAGCCCCATTAAATCACGGTTTGGGAGCGGCGCGTGAGCGGGGTGGAAGAAGTCGTGGAGTGGGGTCTCTCTGGATCGATTGAGTACGGGTGGAGGATAACTGAATGGTGCTTCAGTCGTAAAGGGGCGGGTGTCTCCCGAGGAGCTTGTTGAAAAGGCAACAGCCTAACGACCGCTCAAAAACAGACGCGCGAGGATGCCCCAGAAGCGATTCGTCGCCGTTTCATGAGCCTTCAGCATACCAGTTTTGAACACTAATCGCGATGCACGGCGAGTATTTCAACAAGCTCCTAGGGTCAGCTGGTCTGCTAATGTTTGGTGATCTTGGGGCCGATATAAACGACCTTGATTCTTTTCTGTCCTTCGGGGCTTGGCCACTCGAAGTGTACGCGAAACTGCTTATTGCTCAATTTCCCATGCCACGGGCAAAAGAGTGAACGGTCCTGGTCGTCCGGATCCGGAAACGTGAGTTGCTTTTCAAAATCTCGCTTGTTAGTGGAAGATTCATCGGAAAACGCCGTGTTCCCACCGGCGAAGTGCAGCCTATGTATCTCCATGCCGTCTGCATCTAGCGATCCGTCACCTAGAGTGGCGGCTGCAAGTTTGTCCAATACGGTCAGTAGGTCACAAACGCCTCTCGCCAGGCTCTCGTGAAACGGGGTCGGCATCAGTTGGTCAATGATTTTGTTCGAAAAGGTGAGGTGACCATAGGTCGCCGTCAAGGAAGACACGAGAACCTGCCATGAGTCCGGGTAAAGAACAATAGCTGCATGAGGCCTTTCGCTGCTAGCATCCAGCAAAGAAGCGATCTGACGTTCCTTGCCTTGCAGCCTGAACTTCGCATCATTTAAGTCTTGTTCAGCCTCTTCAAGCGTCGCGCGGAGGCTTCCAAGTTCTTCAACCTCCTTCCTTGTCCTCTGCAGTTGGTGTGCTAGGTTTTGGGCGCTTTCGAAGAACATGTTGAATCCGGCAAAGAAGTCTCCGATCACGGGCAACGACTTATCTTCGTATTCTCCGCGGAGAATCTTTAGGTCTGTTTGAAGTTCACTGACTTGCTGCTCGAATGGGAGAACGCGGTTCAATTCTTTGTTTTTTTGAGCAGTTTCGTCTTGTGCTTGCACTAGCTGCTCTTCAAGACGAGCAATCTCTGAGCGAAGTGCGCGTTCTACCATCGCCACTTCGATCTCGGATGTGATTGCAATCGTCTCGGTCCCTTGTTCTGGCTTGCCCGTTCCGCTACTAATCTCGTCGTGCGGGAGGTCTATTATCGTGACGGGAGCCTCATCCAAAGCTAAGTCGATGACAGTTTGCACTGCCTCAGGCGAGGCAACGACGACCGTGCGCTTGACAGCGGAAGGCGTGAGCAAAGGGTATGGGGCGAATTGAGCCGTTATTTCTGCGAATACATGCCTGAGGCATGAGTTCAAGAATCCGTCTTTCTCAAACGCCTCTGATCGGCGAATGCTCTCACGCAGCCAGAGCTTCTCTTTGTAAGGGTCGCCGGATGGGCTGAACCCGGTGCTGTAACACCGTACGGCTCCTTGGAAGGTTGAGCGTTCCTTTCCTAATTTTTGCGTAACAGCCCATGATGCGCCTGGGTCTAAGACAACGACGTGCGCAATGCCGTTGAAGTAGCGCGCGAACTTGCTAGGGTCCGCTACGTCAACCGAGGTTCCTGTCTGCGCATCTTCGCTGATGGCTAGGACAGGTAGACTGCGCTTAGGAGACGAGAGCAAGCGAACTAGGGAGTCGACATTTCCTGTAGTAACTAACTTTGGAGATGATTCCAATACTTCGACATCAATAATTCCTATATTTCTAGCTATGTCCCCGATGAAACGGGGGGCGCGAGGCAGCGGCTGCGAAGAGCTTCGTGGCTGCTTCACGCTTAATCTGGATGCCAGCCTTGTTGCTCCATCGGCAACCCGAATCGCCACTTCAGTGATCCATTCACCTCCGTTGTCGCCACGTTCGGAGAGGTTAAAGGTGAAGGATTCCTCGTTCTGGGCGAACTCAAGTGACTTGAGTCTGGCGTTAATGCTGTCTGCATGCCGCCCCCAATCTGGAGCGACGTTGCTGCCTCGAAGCTTGCTTTGTACCCACTCCCTTAGCAACTCGACGGCCATGGCAAAAGACTGATCGTCGCCTAAAAGACTTACGTCCAAACGCAGGACGGTTGATAGGAGCGGTACGCTCTGCGATGCTCGACGACATGCCTCGTTCTCTCTTTCCTGTAAACTCTATCGCTGTTAGTTGCTCGGTTCGAGGGGCTTGCGGGCGAAGTAGTACAGGCTGAAGGCGAGGGCGGCGAACATGAGGATGCTGACCCAGTCGTGATAGAGCGGGTTGTGCGGGGTGAAGCGCGGGATGGACTTGTCCGTGGCGGCCTCGTAGAGCTTGACGCAGACGCCCAGCAGGCCGACGATGCCGCCGGCGGCGATCAGGCCGGAGGCGTAGAGTGAGCCGGGCGAAATCTCGGATTCGGTGTCCAGGCTGGGGGTAACGGCGGTGGGAACCGGTAAGCCATTCGCGGGATCGAGGTGGTCGGGGTTGGTCCCGTCGAAGTCTGGATGGCGCCGGTGGAAGGCTTCGCGGTCGGTGTGCCAGAGGTTGAGCGAGGTCTGGTAGAGCTGGGCGGAGGTTCGGGCGTGGTGGTGGAGCATGGCGCGATCGACCATCCAGCGCATCACGCCGCCGACGAAGATGGCGAGGGTCGTGGCGATCGAGAGATAGGCGCCGACGGCGAAGGTGAGCGAGCGAACTCCAAGGAGTTCGACCACGATGACCAGGGCGACGCCCAGCAGCACCAATCCCCAGGGCAGCTTGCGCGAAAGGATGCCGTTGATGACCGTGGCCATCAGCTTGCCCTGCGGGGCGGCGGCCTTTTCGCTGCCAATTCCCTGCGTCCATTGAATGACGATCTGGCTGGTGGCGGGATTGAGGAGATATTTGCCGTCGGGCAGGGTGGCCGAGCCGATGGCGTTCAGGAGAATGTAGGAGTGGCCGTTATCCACAAGTTCCTTGGCGCCGGACTTGCTGGTGAGGGCGAAGTGGTCGCGCGAGAACTGTCCTTTCTCCTGGACGCCGTCTTGAAGGAGCTTGTCGCTGAAGGCAATGGGCGTGGCCAGGCGCTGAAAGGATTCAAGGCCGTTATTCATGGCGTTGAGGGTGGCGCCGATCGAGAAGACGCAGATGATGACGCCGAACATCAGGGCTGCCTGCTGCTTCCAGGGAGTGGCGCCGATGAGGAAACCGGTCTTGAGGTCCTGCGAGGTGTCGCCCGCGTTGGAGGCGGCGATGCAGACGATGCCGCCGATCGTGATCGCCAAAGCTCCAAAAGCCGGAGCTGTCCAGCCCTTCACGAGGAAGATCGCACAGGTGGCCATGAGCGTGGCGATGGTCATGCCGGAGACGGGAGAAGCCGAACTGCCGACGATGCCGACGATGCGGGCGGAGACGGTGACGAAGAGGAAGCCGAAGATAACCACCAGAAGCGCGGCGGCGATATTCGCAAGCAGGCCGACCTGCGCGCTGGGGACGGGTTTGAACTGGAGAAAGGCGACGATCAGGACGACAAGGATCGTCGAGCCGCCGAGGACGGCAGACATCGGGAGATCGTGCGAGGTGCGCACGGGAGCGGTTCCGGTTCCACCCAGATGGGTGGCGCGCGATGCGCGGATGGAACGAACCCCTTCGGCGAGGGCGCTGATGATGGTGGGCGCGGTGCGCAGCAGGGTGATAAGGCCGGCGGTGGCGACGGCTCCGGCGCCCATGGGGCGAACGTAAGTCTTCCACAGCGTGCTGGGGTCCATGCTGGAGATGGGCGCGGTCCCGGGGTAGATGGTGAGGCCATGGCCGAAGAAATAGATGGCGGGCATCAACACCAGCCAGGAGAAGACGCCGCCGGCGAGCATGATGGCGGCGACGCGGACGCCGATGATGTAGCCGACGCCGAGATACTCGGGGGTGCAATCGGCGCGGATTGCAGCGCCTTTCAGCAGGTGCTGCGGGCCGTTGAAGTCGGGCTGAAAGTCGGGTTCGGAGGGCCAGAGCGAGAACAGATTGTCGTTTTGGAAGAGGGTATAGAGTGCTCCGAAGCCGAGGCCGAGAAAGACGCGAGAGGCAAAGCTGCCGCCGCGTTCGCCGGCCATCAGGACGTCGGCGCAGGCGGTGCCCTCCGGGTAGACCAGGGTGCCGTGTTCTTCGACGATCAACTGGCGGCGCAGCGGGATCATGAAGAGGACGCCGAGCCAGCCGCCAAAGAGCGCGAGCGCAAAGATGCGGGTCGATTCCAGGTCAAAACCCAAAAAGATGAGCGCGGGCAGAGTGAAGATGACGCCCGAGGCGATCGACTGGCCAGCGTTGCCGACGGTCTGGACGATGTTGTTTTCGAGGATCGAGGCCTTGCCGAAGGCCCGCAGGATGGAGATCGAGAGGACCGAAATGGGAATGGAGGCGGCTACGGTGAGGCCGGCGCGCAGACCCACGTAGACGGTCACGGCTCCGAAGAGCACGGCGAAGACGGCGCCTAGCGCGAGCGCGCGTAAGGTGATCTCGGGGCGAGTCTCGGACGCGGGAACGAAGGGCTGGAACTGGCTCTTGCTTTGGATAGGGGATGCCATGTCGTTTCGGGAGTTCCTCACGCGTGGGCTGGACTGTGAATCGGAGTGTATCAGCGGGCCACGGTAGGGCAGCGTCTCGATGAAGCGGCGTATCATGCCGGTCAGGCAGGGACGTCTGATCTAAGGTCCCCTGATCAGGAAAATGGATCGAAGTCGGATCTTGGCGAACGGCCCATGATTGCTCGACGAGGAGAAATCGTATGCAGAAACGCACGCTTGGAAGTGGGGGCCTGGAGGTTTCGGCGATAGGGTTTGGCTGCATGGGAATGAGCTGGTCGTACGGACCGCCGAAGGACAAGCAGGCCATGACTACTCTTCTGCACCAGGCGGTGGAGCGGGGCGTCACGTTCTTTGATACCGCCGAGGTGTACGGGCCGTTCCTGAACGAGGAGCTTGTCGGTGAGGGGCTGTCGCCCTTTCGCGGACAGGTCGTCATCGCGACGAAGTTCGGTTGGAAGGCCAATCCCGCCGACGGCGGAAAGTGGAACGCGCTCGACAGCCGGCCGGAGCACATCAAGCAGGTTGCCGAAGCATCGTTGAAGCGGCTCCAGGTGGATGCGATCGACTTGTTCTACCAGCATCGGGTGGACCTGGAGGTGCCGATCGAGGATGTCGCAGGCGCCGTCAAGGAGCTGATTCAAGAAGGCAAGGTGAAGCACTTCGGCCTGTCCGAGGCGAGTGCCCAGACCATCCGGCGCGCACACGCGGTGCAACCTGTGGCGGCGTTGCAGAGCGAGTATTCGCTGTTCTGGCGCGAGCCGGAGGCGACCGTCATGCCGGCTATCGAGGAGCTGGGGATCGGCTTTGTGCCGTTCAGTCCGCTTGGCAAAGGCTTTCTCACAGGCAAGATCGACGAAAAAACTTCCTTCGACAGCACGGATTTTCGCAGCAGCGTTCCGCGCTTCAGCCCGGAGAATCGCAAGGCGAATCAGGCGCTGGTCCAGGTGGTCACGAGCTTTGCGGAGAGGAAGAAGGTGACGCCGGCGCAGATCGCTCTGGCGTGGCTGCTGGCGAAGAAGTCCTGGATCGTGCCGATCCCGGGAACCACGAAGCTGGCCCGGCTGGAAGAAAATCTCGGAGCGGCAGACGTTGAACTCACGTCCGAAGAGGTGCGGGCACTCGAAGAAGCTTCCTCCATGGTCGAGATTCATGGAGCGCGTTATCCGAAGTCTCATCAGCAGCTGGTGGGGCGCTAAGAGACGCGGACGAACCCAGGAAAATCTCGCGGGTGCCGAGCTGGAGTCTTGACGTGAATTTGCGGTTCAGGCTTATACTCTTCGCATCGGTGCCGGTTGGGAGACAACCTGGAGGCGCCGGCGGGTAGGTGTGTCTTCAGTGCAGCGCTGAATCGACAGACGCTCGGGATGGATGCGGCGGGTCCGCCTGGCCAAATGGGCGGCGGCCGCCTGGCGTGCTGGCGGGCGGTAGTCCGCGTGCTTCGAAGTCCGGCCCAACTCCTCGATGACGTAGTGACGACGATCTTCCCGGCAG
>CAJCHN010000097.1 GCA_903970285.1 Rhodanobacteraceae bacterium
AAAGAACCCGAGGGCTGCAAGCCCGACACATAGGCTCCATCAGATGGACGTCGAGCAATCGCAACAGAAACTGTGTGACCGCTATGCTGCCACGCCGCTTCCCGCAGGAGACTGGGTCAACACTGGCTTCGCCGCGCGAACCGCCAACCTGCGACCGATTCACGGCCTGCGGCATGCAATGACGAACGACACAACAGGCTGGTTTATCTGGTGCGGAGATTGGTCGGATGCAGGAGACTTCTTCCAGCCAACGCATACGACCCACGTCGCTCAGGCCCTGCCTGAGATCACGCCGTTCTTAGCGCTTCCACCAGGCTACCGCTTCCTCATCGACAGAGACTATGAAGACGTCTGGTTCGACCACGCACTCTTAGCCGTTTAGAAGCTGCAGCACCTTAGGATCAGCAAAACATGTCCAACGAGCAACCCACCAAAATGTGGTCCGGCCGCTTCCGCGAGCCCCTCAACCAACAATTCGAATCCTGGCAGCGATCCTTCCCCTTCGACTACCGCCTTCTCCCCCAGGAGGTAGCCGCCTCGAGGGCCCACGCCCGCGCCATCGCCGCCGCCGGCATCCTCACACCCCAAGAGCTCACCACCATGCTGGCCGGCCTCGACCGGGTCCTCGCCGAAACAACCCTGCACCCGTCCTTGGCCACTGAAAACCCAAATGCCGAAGACATCCACCACTTCACCGAGCTCCTCCTCACGCAGCAGATCGGCGACCTCGCCCTCAAGCTCCACACCGGCCGCAGCCGCAACGAACAGATCGCCACCGACATGCGGCTCTTCGTCCGCGACTCGATCGACACCACCATCGCCGGCCTCCGCCAATGGGCCCAAGCCCTCATCGACCTCGCCACCGCTGCGGGCGAAGCCGTCATGCCCAGCTACACCCACCTCCAGCGCGCCGAACCGGTCCTCATCGCACACTGGCTCCTCGCCTACGTCAGCATGATCGAACGCGACTGTTCGCGGCTCGAGGACGCTCGCAGACGGGGAAACTTCTGCCCGCTCGGCTCCGGAGCCATCGCCGGCGCGACCCTCGCGCTCGACCGCAACATCGCAGCCCACACCCTCGGCTTCATCGCCCCCACGCCCAACTCCATGGACGCAACCAGCGACCGCGACTTCATGCTCGACTTCACCCAGGCCCTTTCGACCCTCGGCCTGCACATCTCGCGCTTCGCCGAGGAGATCACCCTCCACGCCACCGCCGAGTTCGGCTTCCTCGATTTGCCGGAGGCATTCTCCACCGGATCAAGCGCCATGCCGCAGAAGAAAAACCCCGACCTCACCGAGCTCATCCGCGGCAAATCCGCACGCCTGCTCGGCGCGGCCACCACGCTCTCCGTGCTCATCAAAGGCCTGCCGCTCGCCTACAACAAGGACCTGCAGGAGGGCCAGGAACCGGTCTTCGACGCGGCCGATACCATCGCCGGCATGCTCTCCGTTCTCCCCCAATTCACCCGCGCACTTAAGTTCCGCGAAGATCGCATGCGCATCGCCGCGACGACCGGCTATCTCAACGCCATGGCCGCCGCGACCTACCTCTCGAACAAGGGTGTTCCCTTCCGCAAGGCGCATGAGATCATCGGCAACGCAGTGCGCCTGGGGCTTGAATCCGGCCGCGAACTCAATGACATCCCGCTCACCGAGCTGCAGCCGCTGAGCCCTGCATTCGCGGAAGACTTCTACGCCTCCATTACCGTCGAGGCCACGCTCGACTGCCATGATGTGCTCGGCGGTACGGCACGTCGCCGCGTCGCGGAGGCGCTCGCATCGGCCAAGGTAAGATTGACGTCTCATGGTTAGAGCATTTCTCCTGTGGGTGTAACCCGCATCCGCGCAAATCAACACCGTTTTCCAGCAAAGAAACGGCACTTGCAAGCGTGATCAGGAACACAGCAACAGGAGACATGCTCTAAGGGGATAAATTTGGGAACACTCACCACGGTGAACGCGGCAGACCAGATCAGTGACTCGACGTCCACAACGTCGTCGCGTCCGCGCGTCATCGGAGCGACCGTGCGTCCGGCGAAGCTGCAGGACGCGGTGCACATCTTCGAGCTGGTCAACTCGCTCTCAGGCGACGGCACCCTGTTGCGCCGCAACTACGCGGAGATCTGCGAGAACGTGCGCGACTTCCAGATCGCCGAAAGCGAGTCCGGAGTCTTTCTCGGCTGCGGCGCGCTGCATCTCTACGGTCCGCACCTTGCCGAGGTCCGCTCCATCGTCGTCAAGCCCGAGGCCAAGGGTCAGGGCGCGGGCGGCAAGCTGCTGCACGCGCTGCTGGCAGAGGCCGAAGACCAGGGAGTCGTAGCTGTCTGCCTGTTCACGCGCATCCCCGACTTCTTCTTTCGCTTCGGCTTTCGGGTTGCGGATCGCACCGCCCTGCCGGACAAGATCTACAAGGACTGCCAGACCTGCCCGCGGCTCTACGCCTGCGACGAAGTCGCGATGGTGCGTGGCCCGTTGCCGAAGATTGCGGTACTCGGACCCACACGCTTCCCACAGCAGGAGCTGGTGAAGCTGCAGACCTCCGTCATCCCCCCTAAGTAGCAGCCGACAACGCTGCGCGGCCGTTCATGCAGATTCCTTCAGACGAGCTGCATCTTCTCGCAACGGCGCTGTGCCGAATGCTCCTGGTGCAGCCTGGGCAGGGAGACGGCTATCTGGTGGCAGCTTCAAAGGGAAGAAAGAGCGTGATGACGGTGCCCGTGTGGCCGGGTCGCTGCGAGCTGCGAACGTGCAGCCAGCCATGATGCCGGTCGAGGATTTCTTTGCTGATCCAAAGGCCTAGACCGGTGCCGGCGATCCCTTTGGTTGTGTAGAAGGGCTCGAAGATTCTGACGAGAATTTCGGGGGACATGCCGGTGCCGGTATCGGCGATCGTGAGGATCAGGCCGGGACGGCCAGTAGCGTGGTCATGGCCTTCGCGGCTGCGCAGAAAGAGAGTACCGCCGGCTGGGGGCATGGCATCGAGGGCGTTGATCAGCAGGTTGGAGATGACCTGTCGAATCTCACCTTCGAAGCAAAGGACCGGCCGGTTGATGCGCTTGCGTCTCTTCACGATGACGTTGGCGTTGAGGATGCGGCTGCGCAGGATTTCAAGCACGGAGCCCATGAGGTCGTCACAGGTGACTTCCGTGGGGCGGGTGGATTGTTTGTGAAAGCGCAGTGTCTGGCTGGTGATGGCGCAGGCGCACCGGAGTTCAGCGTCTGCAAGTGCCAGATACTCACTGCTCTTGCCAGGGTCCTCGCTGGAGCGGGCAAGGTAGAGCAGATTGGTGACCGCCTCCAAGGGATTGTTGATCTCATGCGCGATAGAGGAGGCCAGCCGGCCCACGGCCGCAAGCTTTTCGGTGCGAAGCAGAGCCTGCTCGGCCAGCTTGCGCTCCGTGATATCGAGGACCACGCCGGTGAAGCGAAGGGGTGCGCCAGCATCGGTCCGGAGACAGTTTCCGCGGGCGGTCACCCATCGAAGCGTTCCGGGAGTGGACTGGACCCGGTAGTCCATGATGAAGTCTCCGCCCGTGTCGAGCGAATGGCGGGCGCGCCGTTCGACCTCCGGCCAGTCCTCGGGGTGGATATTGACGAGAGCGGCGGCCATGGGAAGGCCGCGTCTGCCCAGTTCAGAATCGATGCCGAAGATGGCGCAGAAACATTGATCGGCGATGCAGCGGTCGGCCTGGATGTCCCAGTCGAAGCTGCCCATATCGCGTGCGGCGGCAAGCGCAAGGCGCAGCCGTTCTTCGCTGTCACGTAGAGCTTCCTCAGCGAGCTTCCGGTCCGTGATGTCGCGCACGGTGCCGCGCAGTTCGACAACCTTGCCCTGGGGATCCCCGTCCGGATCAAAGACGGGCTCCCCGCGGGTCCAGAACCATGCCACCTTGCCGCTGCCTGGAAGGTACATCTTGGTGTCGAGCTCGTACGCCTGTCCCGTGGCGATGCACTGCGTCACGGCGGCCTGCAGCCGGCGCAGGCTTTCAGGCTCCATAACCTCCGGCTGCGTGGCGTAGTTGATGACTGGCAGCGCGGGGTCATGCTCCATCAGGCGGTACACCTCTTCGCTCCAGGTCACCTCGCCGGTGGCGAGCACCAGACGCCAGGAGCCCATCCTGCCGATGCGCTGCGATTCAAGCAGCTCGCGCGTGATGGCCTGCCGGTCGATCTCCGCGAGCTTCCTGTCCGTGACGTCCTCAACGATGGCGAACATGCCTCTGGTCTCGTCTTCGACCGCGAGAACCTTACCCTTGGACCGAATCCAACGGACACCGTCGGGATGAAGGATGCGGTACTCGAGGTTATAAGAGCGCTGGCCGGCCAGGGCGGCGGCGAACTCTTCGCGTGCCGCGCGACGATCGTCAGGATGGAGCAGATTCTGCCAGAACTCGTGGTCGCCGGTGGGTTCGGGTGCGCCGAAGATGCGCTGCATGTCGGCGTCCGCGGTGAAGGTCTCGTCATGGGGGTTGTAGGACCAGGTGCCGAGATCGGCGGCTTCGAGCGCAAGCTGAAGCCGTTCGCGATTGCGATTGAGTTCGCGTTCGGCAAGAACGCGATCCGTGGTTTCGGAGACAACCACGAAGACCCCGCCGATGGCGCCCGAGCCCTCACGGACGGGGCTGAAACTGAACGTCCACCAGGCATCTTCGAAGTGTTCACCATTGCGGTAGATGGGCAGATACTGATCGACGTTCCAGGTCGATTCGCCGCCGTGCAGAACGGAGCGGACCTGGGGTCCGATGCTTGCCCATATCTCGTGCCAGCAGTCCTCGCCGCGCTGCCCAAGAGCCGCCGGATGTTTCCCGCCAAGGCTGGGGCGATAGGCGTCGTTATAAAACTGGATGAGATCGTCACCCCACCACAGGAAGAGCGGATGACGAGAGCCAAGCAGAATATTGACGCTTGTGAGCAGGGCTTCCGGCCAGGAATCCACCGGGCCCAGCGAAGTGGCGGACCAGTCAAAGGCGCGAACGAGATCGGCCATCTGGCCGCTGCCGAAGATGCGCCTGGTGGCGTCTCCGGGCGAGGCCGGGGATGCGGCGGTACTCGATGATGCAGCGAAGGCCACGTCCGTCCTCGGGTTTGAGAGTCTGCTCGTTATAGAACGATAATGCATTTGGGCGATGGATCGTATCGCGAAGGGTGTTTGTCGTCGGAAGCGAAGAGGCCCCGGAGAGCCACCGGCTCCGTTGGTAGCGGGTCGTCGCCTTCACCACGCGTGAAAAAAACCGCCGCGTTCCATCAATCGGACGTCCGTCGCGAAGAGCTTGCTCAGCCGAGCCTCCGTCAATAACTCCTCGCGCGAACCGTCTGCAGCAATCCGGCCTTCACGCATCATCACCACGCGCCGCATCTCAGGGATGATGTCCGCCACCTGGTGGGTGATCAGGATGATGGTCGTTCCCTGCCGCGCCAGCGTCCGCATCAGGTCACGCAGTTCTCGCTGGGCGTACAGGTCGAGCGTGTTTGAAGGCTCATCGAGCAGCAGGCACCCGGCGGAGGCGACCAGCGCGCGCGCAATCAGGATCCGCCGCTGCTGTCCGGACGATAGCTCGCCGAAGCTGCGCTGCTCGAGCGCCGCAGCTCCGACGCGCTGCATCATGGCCTCCGCCTGTTCGCGCATCTCGGGGGTGATGACGAGGTTCGGCCATAGCGTAGAGCTGGAGAAGAAGCCGGTCAGCACCGCATCGATGCCGGTCGTCTTCAAGATGGGTTTGCCGGGTAGCTCGTTCTGCACCACCCCAAGCCGCTTCTTCAACTCCGTCACATCCCAGCGCTCGCGGCCGAACAGGCTGACGCGCGTTTGAGGTTCCGCCAGCGGATAGAGCTCGCAGGTGAGTGTCTTCAGCAGCGTCGACTTGCCGCAGCCGTTCGGCCCCAGCAGCGCGATCTGCTCGCCTTCTTCCATGGTCAGGGAGATGTCGTGCAGCACCCGGCTTTGGCCGCGGACGACGTTGACGTGTTCCAGTTCGACGAAGCGGTTGGACACGCGGGGCTAGGCCTCGGGCCAATCGAGCGGGTGGCTCAGCCGCCGCTCTAAGATCTTCTGATTCGGGTCGAAGTCGGGAATGCATTTCGTCCACGCGGCACCGGCATCACAGGCCGCCTCCGGCACCAGGCCAATCAGTTCGCCCTCGGCGATCGCGGTGCCGTGCTCGCGGGCAAGGCGCGCGACCGTGGCGTATACCTGGGGCATCGGAGTCAGGCGAAAGTCGGTGATGTTCATGGTCACCTGCGCGCGTCCGTTGACCAGCACACCCAGCGCCTTGACACCCTGCATGCCGCCGGACGACGCCCGGATGTCGCGTGCGATGGCGCGAGCATGGGTGATCTCGGCGCGCGGGCCGAGAAAGACGTTGTACGCGATCAGGAAGCTGCGCGCACCGACGACGCTGGCGCCGGCACTCGCGTGGAGTTCCGGCCCGCCCACATCCGGGCGCCGCGCGGCATCCTTGATGGCGGCTTCGCGCAGCCCTTCGAACTGGCCGCGGCGGACGTCTTCCAACTGCACGCGATCCGGGCGCGCCGCAGCCGCTCCGTAGAAGTAGACCGGGACGCCGAACCGGCGCCAGATCTGCAATCCAGCCTGGCGCGCGATCAGAGCGGCCTCTGCGATCGAGATGCCGGCTACGGGCACGAACGGAATTACGTCGGCTGCGCCGATGCGCGGGTGCACGCCGGTCTGGGTGGTGAGATCGATCAGGTGGGCGGCGCGTCCGGCTGCCTGGATGGCCGCCTCCATCACCCCGGCGGGCGTGCCGGCGATGGTGACGACGGATCGGTTGTGGTCGGCATCGAGCGAGTAGTCCAGCAAATGCACGCCCTCGACGCGCATCGCGGCGACAATCTGGCGCACAATTTCGGGGCGTACACCTTCAGAGAAGTTAGGTACACACTCGAGGATGGCGCCGCCACTCATCGCGCTACTTCCACCAACTGTAACCGATGGTGAACTGCACGCTGGCATTCACTCCAGGATTGCGGTCGCCGAGAGAGGCGGAGGAGATGTGCGTTCCGTTGGCGCTGAAGTCGAGCGAGCGGTTAGGCCGCGTAAAGTAATGGAATCCGACTCCGCCCTGCGGCGTGAAGTTGAAGACGCTGGTCTCCCCGTTGGGGCCGTTGACTGTCAGACTGGGCTGGGTGCTGCCGTACGGGGGAAATTTGTGGTTGGTCCAGAGCAGGCCTCCCGCAGCCTGGGCCCAGGGTGAAAACCTGCCGCTCCGGACGAAGTTCCAGCGCAGGATGATAGGTGTAATGCTGGCGCCGGTGTAGGTTCCGCCAATCGTGTAAGGCTGAGAACAGGCGATGACCTGTGGGTTCGAGGTAGGCTCGCACTTGATCCGCTGGGACGTGGGTGTAAACGCCTGAAAGTACGGCAGGACCTGCACGCCGTATTCGAAGTTGCCGCGGAAGATGCCGTGGCCGAGGTTGTTGGTGAGCACGCGTCCCGCCTGGCCGCCGGCCCAGAGAAAGTGATAGCCGCCACGCTGATCGGTGAGTCCGTTGCCGCCTTCGAACAGGACGCCGAACTCGAACGGCTGGTGGGTTGAGGCTGACTCCAGCAGACTCTTGCTGGCCGGAGCAGCCTGGCCAAAGGCAGGCGCGGCAAGAGTTGCAGCGAGAAGGATGTGGCCAAGGCGCAAAGTCATAGGTTCAACGTTTCTCGCTGGTGAATGGAACGCAGGGGGACGGGACAAAACGCACAAGGGCACACCAGGGCGTCTTCTGTCCCGCTGGCGGTGGCGAGCGCAAGAGGTCTGCGGCTCGTACACCGCGACTTAGGACATCGCGGCTTCGTCGAAATCGAAGTTGGAGTAGACGTTCTGGGTGTCGTCAAGGTCTTCGATGGTCTCGAGCAGACGCATCATGGCGCTGGCCTGGGAGCCTTCAAGCCGGGTATAGGTGCTGGCGATCTTGGTGATCTCGGCGGTCTCGGTGGGAATTTTGGCCGCCTTCAAAGCGTCCACAACCGCTTCGAAGTCGGCGGGAGCGCAGAGAATCTCCCAGTGCTCGCCTTCGTCGTTCAGGTCTTCGGCGCCGGATTCGAGCACAATCTCCATCAGCTTCTCTTCGGACGCGGCGTCCTTGGCGATCGAGATGACGCCTTTCTTCGAGAACATCCAGGAAACCGCTCCCTCCGCTCCAAGGTTTCCGCCGTTCTTCGAGAAGGCGTGGCGAATTTCGCTCACCGCTCGATTCTTGTTATCGGTCAGCACGTCGACGATAATGGCGACGCCACCCGGGCCATAGCCCTCGTAAGTGATCTCGTCGTAGGAGAGGCCTTCGAGCTCGCCGGTGCCGCGCTGGATAGCGCGCTTGATGTTGTCGGCGGGCATATTCTCGGCCTTGGCGGCTAGGATGGCTGTGCGCAGGCGGGGATTCCCGTCGGGATCGCCGCCGCCGGACTTGGCGGCAATGGTGATCTCCTTGATCAGGCGGGTGAAGACTTTGCCGCGCTTGGCGTCGGCGGCGCCCTTCTTATGTTTGATCGTTGCCCATTTACTGTGGCCGGACATTTATTTTCCCCAAGTGAAGTCTGGCGCTGGTCTTGCCCGGCGCGACTCTCGGATTTTAGCAGGTTTATGGCCTCGTTGGCAGCCTTCCCATACCCCCGGCGACTGCTGCCTATATCTTTCATAGGATTGAACTTAGGTTTCCAGGAACAAGGCAGCGCCTCCAGCCATCGAACGTAATTCTAGAAACCCGGCGAAGCCCGCGTTTGTTTCTTGGACCGATGCAGAGACGACACTTTCGTTCGTTTATTCATCTCGAGGTTACAGATGGTCCCATAATGGAACTTATGTAGATCGACTTGAGGGGCCCTGATCTTTCTCGGAGGGCAGCAATGCGAACGACTCTGGAGGAGCTGCATGGGGCGCTCACCCGGGATGAGCTCATCCCCCACTTCCAACCGATCGTCGATCTGCGCACCGCCCAGGTCTGCGGCTTCGAGGTTCTCGCCCGCTGGGATCATCCCATTCACGGCGCCGTGCTGCCGCAGAACCTGATTGAACTCGCAGAAAAGAACGGCTTCATCGGAGTCCTCTCCCAGCAGGTCTTCGGCAAGGCATTCTCCGCCCTCGCCCGCGCCGAGGGAAACCTCCGCCTCTCCATCAATCTCTCGCCCATTCAGCTCGGGCATTCCTCCCTCGTGATGCAGATCGGCAACCTCGCCGAAGACACTGGCTTTCCGCTCGACCGCCTCACCATCGAGATCACCGAGAGCGCCCTGCTGAAAGACCTTGAAAACGCCAAAGGCATCGCCCGCGATCTCAAGCAGCTCGGCTGCCGGCTTTCACTCGACGATTTCGGCACCGGCTACTCCAGCCTCGCGCACTTGCATGCGCTCCCTTTCGACGAACTCAAGATCGATCGATCGTTTGTTCATCAAATGACTCGCAAGCGCGAGAGCCGCAAGATCGTTGCCGCCATCATCGGCCTCGCCCACAGCCTCGGCCTCCACTCCGTCGCCGAAGGCATTGAAAACGAAGAGCAGGCCGATATGATCCTCTGGCTGGGCGGTGAGTTCGGCCAGGGCTGGCACTACGGCCGGCCTGCCTCCCTCGATGTCGCACGTCAGGTCACCGCCGCCGCCCGCCGCATTGTCCCAGCCAAAATCCCCCACCCCGGAGACGACTGGGCTGTCTCCAGCCTCGAAGCCTTCCCCACCCATCGCCTTGCCCAGCTCCAGGCCATCTACGATGGAGCGCCCGTCGGCCTCTGCTTCCTCGACACCCAGCTGCGTTACGTCAGCCTCAATCGCAAGCTCGCCGAGATGAACGGAATCTCGATCGCCAGCCATCTGGGTCACACCGTCGAAGAGGTCAATCCAGACTTCTACCCCCACATCGAACCCCTGCTCCGGCGGGCGCTCCGCGGGGAGGCCATCTCCAGCGTCGAGGTCGAGCGTCCGGACCCCGAGGGTGGCCCCAGCCGCTGGATGCTCTGCTCCTACCAGCCCGCCTTCGACGAAGCCGACGAGGTCATCGGCGTCTCCATCTCGGTCATCGATAACACCCCCAACAAGCTCGCCGAAGCTGCCCGGAGCGAAAGCGAATACACGCTCCAGCACATCGCCGAACTCAGTCGCCAGGTGCCCTGGACGATGGAATCCGGCGACATGGACTGCGGCGGCATGGAACTCCAGGCCAGCTCCGTATGGGCACGCCAGATCCCGCTCGACAAACTGCCCAACCTCGGCTGGCTTGAGGCAGCGCACCATGAAGACCTGAAGATCGTGATCCACAAGTTCAAGAGCGCCCTCAACTCCGGCAGCCCCATCGACATCGAATACCGCGTCGAACATCCGGACGGCGACTGGAGATGGGTCCGCCTGCGCGGCTCACCACGCTTTGCTTCGGACGGCTCCATCCTGCGCTGGTACGGCAGCGTCGAGGATGTCCATGAGCGCAAATCCCAGGAAGAAGAGATGCGCAAAGCCAAGGCACGCATGCGCGACATGCTCGATTCCGTCCCGGTCGCTATCGTGGTCGACAAGTCCAGCAACCAGGCGGTCATGCTCGGAATTCAGCCGCTCCCGGACACCATCCCACTGGACCTCGTGCCATCCGGGGCCGTCGCCGAAACCGGCGCCGGCTCCAATCCCGCGGCGGCTGCCCTCCACGCCTTGCTCGATCCCGCGCCAGATTCACCTCCTCGCAAGACGTTCCGCCGCGCCTCCACCCGCCGCGCCTCCAAAGGCCGCCGCCAGACTCCCCGGTCGAGCCAGCCGCCATCCGCATAAGCATTTCCCTCAGCATCCAGGCCCGGTCGATCGATCGATCGCCACGCAGGCTTTTCTCCGACTGCGCGCCGGGGCGTCAACGCTGACTCGCGTACCATGTCTCAACCGGCAAATCGGGCTCTCAATCGGCACCTCCAGGAGTGACCCCGTGCCCTCCACTGCCTCGGCCGCCTTCATCAGCTACGCACGCGCAGACTCCGTCTTCGCCCTGCGCCTCGCCAGCGACCTCAAGGCCGCCGGAGCCGCCGTCTGGCTCGACCAGCTCGATATCCGCCCCGGTCAGCCCTGGGACGACGCCGTCGAAGCTGCCCTTCGCACCACCCCGCAGATGCTTATCCTGCTCTCGCCCCCCTCCGTCGCCTCCGACAACGTCCGCGACGAGATCGCCTACGCCCTCGAGCAGGGCAAGCCCATCGTCCCCATCCTCATCGAAGCCTGCAACATCCCGCTCCGCCTGCAGCGCAAGCAGCGCATCGACTTCACTCCAGGCTATGACGCGGGCCTGCAATCCCTGCTGAACTTCCTGAGCGCCAACCCGATGCAGGATCCCGATCTAGCTGCTGCAGCCGTCTTTCCAACAATTCAGCACGCGTCCTCAGGACCGGCGGCACCCTTGCCTCGGACGCACTTTCAAACTCACAACCAGCTCTTGCCGCTCGTACCAACAGCCGGGCTGACGGATACTCCCGGCAGCTTCAAGCGCAAGGTCGTGCTGATGGTGGGTGTCGGCGGCGCTGCAGTGATCGCCATCGGACTCCTGATCACCCTCTCTCTTGTAACATCCAGGCAACAACCGTCAGACATCTCCCCAAAACAGGCCGCCACTGCTGTCCCCAGCCCGATTTCCTCCCCCGCTCCGTCAAGTCCCCCAAAGCCTTTTGAGAGCCAGCAGCAAACGACCGTGATTGGTAGATCAACGATTGCTAAATCAACGATTGCTAAATCAACGACCGGTCCATCAACGACCGGTAGATCAACGGCTTCCGCGGCAAAGCCCACCCAGGCGACCACCGCCTCGGAAGTTTACCTGGCCGGAAGCGCTCCTGAATACCCCGCGCCTTTAGCCCTCAACCCGGCTTCCTCCCCCGCTCCGCCAAAAGTGCTACCTACTGCGCAGTACGAAGTCTCCTGCAACGCCGGCAACGCTGTTGACTGTTACCGGCTCGCCGGGATGTATGCAAAAGGCAACGGGGGCACCCAGGATTTTTCAAGAGCTGCCATCTTTTATCGCAAGTCCTGCGACCTGGGAGACGCAGGTGCTTGCACCGACCTGGGCGACCTGTATCACAAGGGCAATGGCATGAGTCAGGACGATCAGAAGGCCACCGCACTGTACCGCCAAAGCTGCGACGGAGGCAACGCGGCGGGCTGTTTCAAGCTCGGAGTCGCGTACCAGAAGGGTCTGGGCACGAAGCCGGACAAAGATCAGGCAATCATTCTCTTCAAGAAAGCATGCAGAGCAGGCTCCTCCGAAGCCTGCTCTGCCTTGCAACGGATGAATCCCTCA
>CAJCHN010000098.1 GCA_903970285.1 Rhodanobacteraceae bacterium
GGTCTGGCCGGCGGTGGCAAAGGCGCGCTGATCGGCGGCCTCGCCGGGGCCGGCGCGGGCACCGCGGCCAGCACCAGCGGCAGCAAGGACGTTGTAATCCGACCGGAATCCGTCATCACCTTCCGTCTCACCGAGCCGGTCAGCCACTGAGCGCAGCCACCGCGCAGCGGTCGAAAGCGGTGCGAAGTGCCGCCCCTTCCGGCGTAAGGACGATCTTGCCTCTATCCTCAAAGGATGCGCCTCACCCCGCAATTCCTCTTGTCGGCGACCGACCCGGCTCACTTCCCCTCCGAGGCCAGGACCTATAACGCCCCGGAGATCGCCTTCCTCGGCCGCTCGAATGTGGGGAAAAGTTCGCTCATCAACGCGCTGCTCGGCTCAAAGCAGGCGCACACCTCATCCACGCCGGGGCGCACCCGCGCCATCAACTTCTTTGCGTTGCATGAGCCGGGCAAGCAGCGGCCGAGCCTGATCTTCGCCGACCTGCCCGGCTACGGTTACGCCAAGATATCGAAGTCCATCTCGAGTGAGTGGCCGAAGTTCATCGAACCTTACCTTGCCGAACGCGAGACGCTTGCCCTTGGTGTCTGCCTGGTCGATACCAATATCCCGCCGCAGCAGTCCGACACCACCTTGATCCGCTTCTTCCAGCAGATGCAGCGGCCTTACCTCGTCGTAGGCACCAAGGCGGACCGCATCTCGCGCAACCAGCTCAACCAGTCGCTCGCCGCGCTAAAGCAAGCGCACGAAGTGGACGGAATCCTCGCGGTCTCAGCCGAGAAAGGCACAGGGATCAAGGAACTCTGGGCCCGGCTCACCTCGGTTTCGGAATCATGAGCAGTCTTCGCGAAATCACGATCATCCGGGCTCCGATTGCGCTCTGCTTTGCGCTTTCACTGGACATCGATCTTGAAGCGCGCTCCGAGCAGATGCGCGCGGTTTCCGGAGTAATCTCGGGTAGGATAGCGCTCGGTCAGACCGTCACCTGGCGGCTGCGCGAGTTCGGCATCTGGCTCACCCACACCACGTTGATCAGCGAGCTCACCGAACCGTCGTACTTTCAGGACAGGATGGTTGGCGGGGTCTTCAAGTCGTTTACGCACGATCACTTCTTCCGAACGTTGCCAGACGGACAGACGCAGATGATCGACGTGCTGCAACTTGCGATGCCCTGGTTGCTGGGCGGCCGCATCAGTGAAGCAATGTACGTAACGCGACGGCTTCGTGCCACGCTGCACCGGCGGAACACCACCATCAAGCAGGCGGCAGAGGCAGCAGCCGGTTGAGCGCCAGAAAAAAGATCCCCAGGCGGCGATCACCCGGGGCCTCAAATACATCCTTGAAAGCGGCTTACCCTTCGTAATACTCCAGCCCAAGGTGAGTGATCAAATCCTCACCCATGATGTGGCGCAGAGTATTTTTCAGCTTCATGCTTTGAATGAACAGATCGTGCTCCGGGTACACACCCTTGGCGCTATCGGGTGCCTTGAAGTAGAAGCTCAGCCACTCCTGAATGCCCAGCCCCTTCAACTGGTCCGTACGCGCCGCCAGGTCCATGAACAAGACCAGGTCGAGCGCCAGTGGCGCCGCCAGAATGCTGTCGCGGCATAGGAAGTCCACCTTCAGCTGCATCGGGTAGCCGAGCCAGCCAAAGATGTCGATGTTATCCCAACCCTCTTTATTATCGCCGCGCGGCGGGTAGTAGTTAATCCGCACCTTGTGATACAGGTCCTTGTAAAGCTCGGGGTAAAGCTCCGGCTGAAGGATGATATCCAGCACGCCCAGCTTCGACTCTTCCTTGGTCTTGAAGCTCTCCGGATCGTCCAGCACCTCGCCATCGCGGTTGCCGAGGATGTTGGTCGAGTACCACCCCGCCACGCCCAGCATGCGCGTCTTGAATGCCGGAGCAAGGACGGTCTTAATGAACGTCTGGCCGGTCTTGAAGTCCTTGCCGCAGATCGGAGCGTTCATCTGCTTCGAAAGCTCGTTCAGCGCCGGAATGTCCACGGTCAGGTTGGGCGCACCATTCGCAAACGGAATTCCTTCCTTCAACGCGGCCCACGCGTACATCATCGAAGGCGTAATGCCCGGATCATCGTCGACCAGGCCCTTTTCAAAGGCGGTCAGGCTCTCATGCACCGCGCTTCGCTCCATGAAGATCTCGGTCGAGCCGCACCAGATCATCACCTGGCGGTCGGTCTTGGTCTTGAACTCGGCGATATCGTTGCGAATCTGGTTGGCCAGATCGCACTTGTTCTTGCCGGTCTTGGTCTTCTTCGGCGTAAGCCGCTTTACATAGTGCTGGTCGAAGACAGCGGGCATGGGTTCGATCGACTCAAGAAACGGGCGAATCGCCTCCAGCGTCTCGCGGTCCAGAACTTCAGCAGTTTTCGCCGCGTCGTAGAGGTTGCCGCCGAAGATATCCCAGCCGGTAAAAACCAGGTCCTCGAGCGGCGCGAGATCGACAAACTCCTTGATCAGCGGGCTGTTATTTTCCGTACGCTTGCCGAGGCGGATATGCCCCATCTGCGAGACCGATCCGATGGGCTTGGCGATGCCGCGCCGAATGGCTTCGACGCCTGCAATCAGGGTGGTTGCGACGGCTCCCATGCCGGGAATCATGATGCCGAGTTTTCCAGTGTGTGGCTTGATGCTGGCCGCCTGATTGGCTGCGGCTGCGGGTGTGGACATTCGTTTTTCGACCCTTCGCTGGTACGTTCTGTTCCGTGTTGCGGACTCTTCCGTGTTGCGGACTCTTTAGTCTGCCACGTTAAACCGTTGCAGCACAACCGCTGCAGCCGAACCCGCGGGCGATCCCGTTCACGCCGCTGCGCGAATCCGGTTCTTCCAGTGCGAGACCACAAACCACACAATCCCCACGACGATCACCGCCTCCACCACGTGATGGAAGCGATCGAAGAACTGCTTGAATCGAGGGTCGGTGTTGAAGGTGTCGCCCAGCTTCATGCCGATCCACGCCAGCGCATAGCACCACGGCCAGGAACCGATGAACGTGTAGACGTGAAAGCGCACCTGGTTCATTTTGGCGATCCCCGCCGGCAGCGCGATGAACGTCCTCACGATCGGCAGCAGGCGTCCGATCAGCACCGCAATCGAGCCATAGCGCGCGAAGAACCGGTCAGCCCGATCGAGGTCGTGCCCGCTCAGCAGGAGGTACTGGCCGTAGTGCTCGATCATCCGCCGCCCGCCCTTCGCGCCCACCCAGTACGCCGGGATCGAGCCCAGGTTGGCGCCGATCGACCCGATGGTCGCCAGCAGGATGAGCTGCATCCGGCCATGTGCCAGGGCATACCCGGCGACCGGCATAATGATCTCCGACGGAAGCGGAACGCACGCCGACTGGATGGCCATCAGGATCAGAACCCCGGCATAACCGGTCGAGACGATGAAGCCGACGAGCGCGGCAAAGATCTTTGCGGACATAGGATTTTTCAGGGCAGCGGCATGCGCAGGCTGCAAATCGAGTATAGCGGGCGGGCATCCGGCTCCCGCCTTTGCTAGGATCAGGAGTTGAGGAGAATCCCCGTCCATGGCCGATTCCATCGCTCCGCGCAACGAAGTCCCCACCCATGGTTCCGCTGCCGTCGCGGTGGAGGAACCGCCCCAGACCGCCGAAGCTCCCCGGCCAAGCCATCGTCCCACCACACCGGTCAAGCGCCAGATCGTCTGTTTCAGCTTTTACAAGGTGATGCCGGAGTGGCGCCGGCTTCCCACCGAAGAAAAAACCGCGCACAAAGCCGCCTTCGCCGACGTGCTCGCGCGCTGGAACAAGCCCGGCGAGTTCCTTTCGCTCACCTATTCCACCATCGGAACCCGCGGCGATGTCGACATGTGCCTCTGGTCGATCGGCTATGCGGTCGACGAGCTTAACAGGATGCGCAGCGAATTGATGGCTACGCCGCTCGGCGGCTATCTCAGCACGCCGCACAACTTCCTGGCCATGACCAAGCGCTCGCAGTACCAGATCGACCGCCCCGACGAATCGGAAGGCGAAGGCCGCGGAGCGATTCGGCCAGGAGGGCAAAAGTACATCTTCATCTATCCCTTCTGGAAGACGCGCCCCTGGTACCTGCTGTCGGCAGCCGAACGCAAGCGCCTGATGGACGAGCACATCCGCATCGGGCTGATGTACCCCCGCGTCAAGCTCAATACCACGTACAGCTTCGGCATAGACGACCAGGAGTTCGTGGTCGCCTTCGAAACCAACTTCCCCGAAGACTTCCTGGACCTCGTCCAGCAGCTCCGCGAAACCGAGATCAGCTTGTATACCTTGCAGGACACGCCGATCTTCAGCTGCGTCCGCCTGCCGGCGAAAGAGATGCTCGACCGCTTGGGGTAACCACCGCATCGTCGGCCATGATTCCACTCGGTTTGTCATCCCCGCAGGGGATCTGCGTTTGTTCTGTTCGCAAGAGAACACCGTGACGTTTGAAGCCCAAAAACGAAGAATCCAAGGCGTCATGAAAGCGGCACGCGTCGCCATTCTGGCCCTACTCCCCTTGGGTCTTGCAATCCTGCCTATTGCCTCTGCCCAGCAACACGTTCATGCTGCCCTTGTCCCCAAAGCCCGCCGGAAGATTGCGCCGCCCTTCCACCTTGTAGGCTCAAACGGGAGGACCGTCCAAGTATCCGATTACCATGGAAAGATACTGCTGCTCAATTTCTGGGCTACCAAATGTGGCGGATGCATCCTCGAGATTCCGTCTTTCATCGAGATGCAGCAAACATACGAAAAACAGGGTTTCACCGCCGTCGGCATCTCCGCCGACATCCCATACCTGGGGCTCAAGAGTCCAGGTGAAGCATGGCAGTTGGTTCGACCTTTTATAGCGAGTCATGGGATTAACTATCCGATCCTCATGGGCGATGACGCTACCATCGACGCTTACGGCTTTCAGTCTTACCCGGCCACGTACCTGATCGACCGGTCGGGCCATATCGCTGCAACCTATGTTGGTGTCGTCAGCAAGAAAGACGTCGAAACCAACATTAAGACCCTCCTTGCGGAACGCACGCCCTGAAATGCGGATCGGATGAACACTCAGACATTGAAGGCCTCCCCCAAAAAGAAGCCCGGCAAAACAAAAAAGCCGCTCGCCCCCGAACGTATTGCCGCCATTCTCGACGCCCTTGCCAAGACCTACCCCAACGTGGTCTGCGCGCTGAACCACCGCAGCGCGTGGGAGCTCACCGTCGCCACCATCCTCTCCGCGCAGTGCACCGACGCCCGCGTCAACCTGGTCACGCCGACTCTCTTCAAGACCTACCCCACCCCAAAAGCGATGGCCGAAGCCTCCCTGCCCGAGCTTGAAGAGCTCATCCGCACTACGGGCTTCTTCCGCAACAAGGCGAAATCCATCCAGGGCGCGGCCAGGGCAGTCGTCGAACACTTCGGCAACCAGGTTCCTCAAACCATGGACGAGCTGCTCCAGCTCCCCGGCGTCGCCCGCAAGACCGCCAACGTCGTGCTCGGAAGCTGGTACGAGATCGCGGTCGGCGTGGTCGTCGACACCCATGTCCTCCGGCTTTCACGCAGGCTGGAACTGACGAAGAACACCACCCCTGAAAAAGTTGAACAAGATCTGATGAAGATCATCCCGCAGGATCGCTGGATCGCCTTCTCGCACGAACTGATCCATCACGGCCGGCAGGTCTGCATCGCACGCAACCCGCGCTGCGCCGACTGCTCGCTCGAAACCCTCTGCAATTCCGCCGACAAGACCTGGACGTCCCACCCACGGAGCTCGCCGCTGAAAGCCTAGCGCACGCCCCACTTCAGCTTCGATCGGAGCACGTTGAACAGTCCGTTCGGACGCAGGCGCAGCAGCCGCACCGAGCTCGCTGACCGGCAGCAGCGCACCTCGTCGCCCAGGATCAGGTCGACCGCCTCCTGTCCATCGACGGTTAACACGATCTGGTTCGGAACTCCTTCGACCGTAATCGTGATACTTGAATCGCCCGGCATCACCATCGGCCGAATCGTGAGCAGGTGGGGGCAGATGGGCGTCACCAGCATGCAGTTGACGCTCGGCATCACGATCGGACCGTTCGCGGCAAGGTTGTACGCAGTCGAGCCGGTCGGCGTGGAGACGATGACGCCGTCAGCCCGAAATGTGGCCACCAGCTGCTCATCGATGCGCACGGTGTAGTCCGCCATGCGCGCGATTGTGCCTTTGGCGACCACCACATCGTTCAGCGCGTCCCACTGCCGCAGCACCTGTCCGTCGCGAATCAACTGCGCATGCATCATCACCCGCACATCCAGGTCGGCGACGCCGTTGATCCAGTTCTCCAGCGTCATGTACAGGTCGGAGAGCGGAATCTCGGTGAGAAAGCCGAGCGAGCCCAGGTTCACCGAGAGAATGGGGATCTCGGTCCGGGCAAAAGCACGCGCCGCCGAGAGCAGCGTGCCATCTCCGCCCAGCACGATCACCAACTTCGGGTTCGCCTCAGGCAGCCTGGTGCGGTCGATTCCCTGCTGCCCCACATACGCCGCTGAATCCGTATCCAGCAGAGCTTCGTACTGATGCTTCCCCAGCCAGGAGATCAGCTGCGGCAGAAGCCGGGCGACCTCCGGCTTTTGCGGCTTGGAGATGATGGCAGCCTTGAACATTAGAGGTAGTGTACTTGGTTGGTGAGCATTCATCGGTCCAGTTCAGCCGCGCCGAAGCACGCATGCAGCAGATACTCGTGGTTGCCTTCCATGCCCTTGATGGGCGACTCGATCACCTGCATCCCGCGTCCGCCGAGCGCGTCCGCCGCCTGCGCCACGCGATTGATGGAAAGCTGCCGCGCGGCCGGCGTGCGGACGATGCCGCCCTTGCCCACGTGCTCGCGTCCGGCTTCAAACTGCGGCTTGATCAGCACCACCGCCTCGCCGCGCCAGCGTTCTCCAGCTGGAGCCAGCGCCGCCAGGATCGCCGGCAGCACCAGCGTCGCGGAGATGAAGGAAACGTCCACCGCAAAGAACCCAATCTCGTGCGCGGCCAGCGCACCGGGCTCGAGCAGCCGCGCATTGGTACGCTCCATCAGCATCACCCGCGCATCCGACCTCAGCTTCTCGGCGATCTGCCCGTACCCGGTATCGATCGCCAGCACCGACTTCGCTCCGCGCTGCAGCATGCAGTCGGTAAAGCCGCCGGTCGAAGCACCGACATCGAGGCAAGGCTTGCCTGCAAGGTCGATTGCCCAATGATCGAGCGCCCGCTCCAGCTTCAGGCCACCCCGCCCCACAAACTTCAGATCGTCCCCCAGCAGCCGGACCAGGGCATCTGCCGCCACGGACGTTCCCGGTTTTTCGATCTTCTGTTCTTCCACCAGCACCCGGCCGGCAAGAATCAACGCCTGCGCCCGTTCGCGCGACGGCACGAGCTGGCGATCGACAAGCAGCTTGTCCAGCCGCAGCCTTGCTGTCTTTCCTGGGTTCATCGCTTGTCCCAGTCTATGCGCGGACACACACCAGCCTGCCACATCATGGCCCGTCCGCTGGATAGAGCGGATGCTGGTGACGGACTCGGCAGGCACTCTTGGCCGGATGGTAGAGTTTAGCCGGTGGACGATTTCGGAGGAACGGCATGAAGGGTTTGTGGGTAGGGTTAGGTGTGGTGGGCGTGATCGTGCTGGTGCTGCTGTTTGTGGGGGGCAGCTATGTGAGCGCCAAGAACACGCTGGTGCAGAAGAACGAAGACGTGGACAGCGCTTACTCAGAGGTGAACGTACAGCAGCAGCGCCGCATGGACCTGATCCCCAACCTGGTGGCCTCGGTGAAGGGCTATGTGGGAGAGGAGTCGACGGTACTGACCAACATCGCCAACGCGCGCGCCGCGGTGATGGGCGCCAGCGACCGGGCGAGCAGCATCAAGGCGCAGTCGCAGCTGGACGTGGCGGTAAGCCCGCTGCTGCGGCTGCAGGAGGCGTATCCGAATCTGAAGTCGAGTGAGCAGTTTATCCGGTTGACGGATGAGCTTGCGGGCACCGAAAACCGGATCGCGGTGGCACGCCAGCGCTACAACATCGCCCTGAAGGACTACGACGTGTACGTGCAGCAGTTCCCCAACAGCATCTGGGCGGGGATGGCCGGATTTCACTATCGGGACGAGTACTACAAGGGCAATCCGGAGAATGGCGCCGCGCCGCGGGTGGACTTCAGCAAATAGGCGGAAGGAGACGAGGTGACCATCCAGATGCGGGAGAGCCGTCGCCGGGTGCGACGGCTTTTCCGTCACGGCGCCATGCGACGATAAGGGAGCAGGCTGCCCCGGAATGCGAGGCGCAGGCTTGCCCAGTGACCCCGATGAATCGAGTGCACAATCAGCGGACCAGCGTCGCCACGCTGCTGAACGCGCCCATCTTTCGCGCCGATGGCGTGGAGTTCGGGCGAGTGCGGGAGTTCGCTGTGGCACCGATGGTGGATGCCTCCAGAGTGGAGGGCCTGGTGGTGCGCGCGGCAGGGGCGAAGCGGCGCCAGCGGCGGGCGTTTGTCCCCATCAAGAGCCTGCGCCTCGGCGAGAACGCTCGCATGGAGCTGATTCCAGGCGTCAAGATTGAACTGCTTGCCGCGGCCGCGGACTTTCTTCTGCTGGAGCGGGATCTGCTGGACCAGCAGATCATTGATGTGCATGGCCACAAGGTGGTTCGCGTCAACGATGTGGACCTGGTGTGGGAGCCCGGTTCTGATCCTGGTGCGGGCCTCACGCTGCGCATCGCCGAGGTCGAGGTGGGCACGCGCGGAGCGGTGCGGCGGCTGCTGAAGGGATTGCCGCTCAAGATGGTGGATGGGGTGGCATCGCGGCTGCGCGCGGTGGTAATTCCGTGGGAGTTTGTCGACCTGATCGATCGCGATCCCTCGCGGCGGGTGCGGCTGAAGATCGAACAGGATCGCCTGGCCAGCATGCATCCCTCGGACCTGGCTGACATTCTGGAGGAACTGGCTCCGGCGGAGCGGGAGGCACTCTTTTCTAGCCTGGATGAGGAGGTAGCGGCAGAGGCGCTCGAAGAGGTTGAGCCGCGCACCCAGAAGACGCTGCTGGAATCGCTCGACTCGGAGCGCATCGCCGGCATCATCGAGGAGATGGACCCGGGCGCGGCGGCGGATCTGCTGTCGGAACTCTCGACCGAACGTTCGGACGCGATTCTCGAAGAGATGAACGAGCAGGACCGCCACGAGGTGGAGGAGCTGCTGGAGTACGAGCCGGATTCCGCTGCCGGGCTCATGACCACCGAGTATGTAGGCGTCGCGGAGCAGCTTACGGTGACCGATGGGCTCCGCGCGCTGGCCGAGTTCGAGGGCGATCTGGAGTCGGTGACCGAGCTGTTCCTGGTGGCGGAGGAGGGTGAGTTGAAGGCGGTGGTGCCGCTCTCCCGGCTGGTGACTGCGCTGCCGGAGCGTCGACTGGCGGAGCTGCACGACGGCCACCTGGTGTGTATTGGACTGAAGGCAAGCGGGGCCAAGGCCGCGGAGCTGTTCGACAAGTACAACCTGCGTTCGCTGCCGGTGCTCGACGAGCAGAAGCGGTTGGCCGGGGTGATCCGGGCCGAGCATGTAATCGCATGGCTGCGGGAGAAGCGATGAAGATTCTGTACGCGGGCGAACTGCGGCCGGGAACTTCGTGCCTCTTCCGCAAGTGGGCGCTGGAGCGGCTTGGACACCAGGTGGTGGGCTTCGATCCCACCGGCTACCGTATGGAGAACCGGCTGCTGGGGCCGATCGCCTTTCGCCTGGCCATGGGACCGCATGCGATCCGGCTGAATCGTGACCTGCTGGCCGCCGCAGAGCGCGAGCGGCCCGATCTGCTATGGGCGGACAAGCTGCTGCTGCTGACGCCGGCGACCCTGAAGCGCATGCGGGCGATGGGGATCACCACCGTAAGCTACATGATCGACAATGCCTTCGGACCCCGGCGCGATCCGGGCTGGCGCATGTACGTGAAGGATATTCCCTGGTTTGACCTGCACGTGACGCAGCGGGAGGTGAGCCTCGGCCACTATCTCGAACGCGGCGCCCGGAACGTGATGAAGGTGCAGACGGCGTATGAGCCGACCATCCACTTCCCTTCTCCTGCGCGGATCAGCGATGCGGACAGAGACCGCGAGGTCTCATTTATCGGCACACCGTACGACGACCGGGCACAGGTGCTGACCGGGGTCGCCCAGGCCGGAGTGCAGGTGGTCGTGTCGGGCAATCCGCGGCAGTGGAGGCGAGCGCTCACGGAGGACGCCTACAAGAAGATTTTTCGCTTTGGAGAGCTGTACGAGCAGCAGTATCGCGAGGCCATCTGGAGGTCGAAGATCAACCTGAGTTTCCTCACCCGGTCCAACCAGGACGAGTACACGCACAAGAGCTTCGAGATCGCCGGATGCGGAGGTTTTCTGCTGGCGGAGCGGAGTGCCGGGCACGCGGCAAAGTTCAAAGAGGACGAAGAGGCGGTGTTCTTTTCGGGCAAGGACGAATTGATCGCCAAGATTCGCAGGTATCTCCCCGACGAGGCGGCGCGGACAAGGATTGCCGCGGCGGGACGCGAGCGCGCCCTGCGCGACGGCTACTACAACGATGTGCAGGTAAGCCGGATCGTCGAGCGCGCCCGGGATATCGCACAGACGGCTGCAGAGATTCCTGAGCCAAACGCGGCGCGGGAAGGCGGGCGGCATGGCGGCTGAGCGGCAGACGCCTCGCTCGTTCTGGAAGCTGTGGCGGCTGCGCCTGCTGCTGTTTCTGGCGGTGCTGGGGCCAGGCTTCATTACCGCCAACGTGGATAACGATGCCGGCGGCATCCTTACCTACTCGCAGGCCGGCGCACAGTACGGCTACACCCTGTTGTGGACGATGCTGCCGATCACGATCTCGCTGATCGTGGTGCAGGAGATGTGCGCGCGCATGGGCGCGGTGACCGGCAAGGGGTTGAGCGATCTCATCCGCGAGGAGTTCGGCCTGCGGATGACCTTCTTCACCATGATCGCGCTGGTGGTCGTGAACTTCTCGAATGTGATCACGGAGTTTACCGGGATCGCCGGAAGCATCGGGCTGTTCGGCGTCAGCAAGTACATCAGCGTGCCGGTGTGCGCGGTGCTGGTGTGGTTCCTGGTGGTGAAAGGAAACTACAAGAAGGTTGAAAAGGTGTTCCTGGCGGCAAGTGTGTTTTACATCGCCTACATCATCGCGGGCGTTCTGAGCGGGCCGAAGTGGCACACCGCACTGATCGAGACCATCAAGCTGCCGGCACGCAGCGTGTGGAGCGACAAGCCCTACGTCTACATGACAGTCGCCGTGATCGGCACGACGATTGCGCCCTGGATGCAGTTCTACCTGCAGTCTTCGGTGGTGGACAAGGGGATCACAGTGCGGCAGTTCAAGGCGTCCCGCCTCGATGTCATTGTCGGATCGATCTTTACCGATGTCGTCGCGTGGTTCATTATCGTGGCATGCGCGGCCACGCTGTTCGCGCACGGAATCAAGGACATCCCCGATGCTTCGGTGGCGGCACAGGCCATGCGTCCGCTGGCGGGCAACTACGCCTACATCCTCTTCGCGGCGGGACTGTTCAATGCGTCACTGTTCGCCGCGTCGATTTTGCCGCTCTCGACGGCCTATACCGTGTGCGAAGGCCTGGGCTTTGAAAGCGGGCTGGACAAGAACTTCCGCGAAGCGCCCTTCTTCTACTGGTTCTACACGCTGCTGATCGCGCTGGGCGCAGCCACCGTGCTGATCCCACACTTCCCCATGTACAAGGTGGCGATCCTTTCGCAGGTGCTCAATGGCGTTCTGCTGCCGGTGGTACTCGTGTTCATGCTGCTGCTGATCAACCGCAAGGAGTTGATGGGCCGCTACACCAACAAGCTTTGGTTCGACACCATTGCGTGGATCACCGTTGTGATCGTGACCGGGCTCTCGTTGTTCCTGGTCTGGAACACGCTGCGCGGTGGATGAAGGCTGTCCTTCCGCACGGGCGCTCCGCGCGGGGCGGCGCGGGTCCCACGCCCCTTTTGCGCTTCGGCCATCCTCCTGTCGGTCGTCGGGGATTTCTGCGCTACAGGAGCTTGCCTTCGGACAGGTCGCGGATGAGGCCCAGGTCGGCAGCCAGAAAGTCATACTCGACGAGCTGTCGCAGCGAGGACCACCGCATGTCGTTGAAGATCCGGTTCTCGATCGGGCCCTGGAACTCGTCTACCAGAAAAAACTGCAGGTCGATGGCTCCGCCGTTGCGGTATTTGTGCCGCACTCGGGCGACCTGCCGTCCAATGCGCGCCACGATGCCAAGCTCTTCGTCCAGCTCACGCGCGAGCGCCTGCTCCGAGGTCTCGCCGTCTTCGACCTTTCCACCGGGAAATTCCCACTTCAGGCTCATTGGCTGGTCCGGCTTGCGTTGACAGATCAGCACTTCCCGGGCTCCGGGGGCGCCGGTTCCGGTCTCGGCCGGGCGCAGGATCAGGGCAGCGACGACCAGCCGGGCAGGCTTCGCTGAGGCAGGATCACCGCGGCCATCGAGCTTTCGTATCGGGTCTTTCATCAACTCTATATAGACGGCAGGCAGGCAGGTTTGGTTCGTTAGGGAGTTGCAACAGCGAGTCCGGTCCAGCCGCACTCGTCTCCGTTATACGCTACTGTGGGCGCTCATGCGCGCAACTGAGCGGGGCCGTACCTCCGTCGCTGCCGGCAGCGGCGACCCTTACCTCGCGCCGCGTACCACGGGGTGGAAGACCGGCCACCCCTGCAGGATGCTGCGCTCAACCAGGGCGGGCGAGGGATTTACGGGGAAGGCGCGCCGCGCGATTTCCAGCATGGCAGCGTCGTGGATGGAATTCCCGAAGACGGCATCGGGCCGGCTGACGCCATTGTGAGCCAGAGCCGCGACCTTGCCTTCATCGGTCGGCACGTCCAGAATGCGGTCGGTCACCACGCCGTCGATCACCTCAACCTTTGCGGCGAGGACCCGCCCGGGTGGAATCTGGAAGCGCTTCACACCCTCTTCGACCACCCAGTTGTTGGTCGAGGAAACCGCCCAGATTTCCACGTCCTGACTCTGCAGGCGAGCCACCACGCGCTCCATCTCCGCGAAGATGCCCGGTTCAATGTGGGTCGGGAAGAACTCGGCGGCGGCGGCTCGCACGTCCGCTTCGCGCATCCCCTGGTAGACCTGGACCATCTCGCCGCAGATGGCGAGTTCGTTGACCTCGCCGCGCTGGTAGCGGGCGTAGCGCTGGTTGAGCCACGCAATCGCATCGTCCGCAAGCAGCCCGGAGGCAATGCTCCAGCGCATGAAATCGGAGCCTGAATCGTCAGCCCACAGCGTGCCGTCGCAGTCGAAAACAGCGATGCGCGGCTGAAGGGCGTGAACGGCAGCTTCGAACTGGTCGGCGGTCAGGATGGCGGGCAGGCTTGCATTCAGCGTGGCTGGGGTCACGATCTCTCTTTCTCTTTGCGCCTTCCTTCATTTTATCCGCGCCGAAAATCATCACCCACGCAAGCCGCATCCAACCCGGCAGGAGGAGTTTATGAGCGACTTCAAGGTCCTGAGCGGCGATGAAGGCAGGAAAAAGATCGGTGAGCTGATCAAGGACGTGCGCATCTGCATGCTGACCACCGCTGGACCCGACGGATCATTCGACAGCCGGCCCATGGCGACGCAGGAGACGGACTTCGACGGAACGGTCTACTTCCTCACCCGGCAGGAGTCGGGCAAGGTGCAGGAGATGGAGGACGACACCCACGTCAGCCTGATCTACGCCGATCCTTCGAACCACAATTACGTAACGGCGAAGGGACGGGCTCAGATCTCGCATGACAAGGCGAAGATTCACGAGCTGTGGAACCCCATGTTCAAGGCCTGGTTCCCGGACGGAGAAGACGATCCGAGCATCGCCGTCATCAAGGTGGAGGTGGAAGAGGCGAACTACTGGGAGGCGTCTTCCAGCAAGCTGGTGTTTGGAATCAAATACCTGGCGAGGGCGATCACGGGTGGCGGCGTTGATGTCGGCGAGCAGGGAAAGGTTCTGGTTTAGGGCAAGCCACTGCTTGCCTCAAAATTGCGTCTTCTTCGGGAACTGCAGCTCAGAAGTAGAGACTCAGTACCTTTAGTGGGTGTCTTTCACGATGGCGTTGAATCCATCATTGAGCAGACGCTGCCGCATCGCGTCGGCATCCTTGTGGGAGGGAAACGGACCGATCTGAACGTGCAGCAGCTTGTCCTGCGGCTCCGTGTGCACAGCCACGTTATAGCCACGCCGCTTGAGAGTGTTGACCAGCAGGTCTGCGTCTTCCTGGTGGGAGACCGCCGCAATCTGAACCATGGAACCGCCGCCACCCGGCGCAGGTGTAGCAATGGCGGAAGGCTGAGTCTGGTCAGGGTGCGATGAGGATATCGGCGCGGGATCCCCCACGACCGCGCCGTCGGGATCGCTGGGCAGTTCCGCTGCCGCTACAGGTCGCGGCTTGACCGCCGGAATGTTTCCCGGGACCACGATTTGGGAAGCATCGGGAACGGTCACCGTCTGACCGGATGGTTTATCGGGCGACCCCGAGAGGGGGCTTCCGGGAGACGGCTTCAGCCCGCCAAAACTGCCGCCGGATGGTGCCTCCGCGACGATCGGAGCAGGCGTGACCAGCGACTTCCGCCCCATGGAGTAGCCGAACCCGAAGAACACCGCGCACAGCACCGCCAAGGCGAAGAAGATGCCGAGGATCAAGGTTGTGCCGAGGGTGATTTCGCGGTCTTTGCCGCTGCTTCTGTCGTCCAGATCGTCGTTTCCTTCGCGGTGCAGAAGAGTGTTCACGTGCGCCCGTCCTGAGGGTATGTCGTCGGTGCGGAGAGAACAGCGAAAGCAGAGTCATACACCGGTCTTGCAGTGTAACTAAAAGTGTAAGTAGAAGCCGGCAGTGGGCTCCACGGTGTAGGTTCGCTGCAGGTTCGTGAGGTAATTCTGTTGAAAGTCCGGAGCGAGATAGAAGGCTTGTCGGATGGAAGCGCGTAGACCGAAGTGCGGGCTGATCACCTGTTGTTCGAAGCCTGCATTGTAATAGAAGGTGGCGCGCGCTTGCTCCGTCACATTCTGGCCTCCGCCCTTCGTAGGCTTGAAGGCGGTGCTGCCGCCGCCGGCGGAGACAAAGGTGCCGATGCCGAGGACTTTCGGCGTATGAAACACCCAGCCCAGGCTGTATTCGGACGCGTTCGCCTGAATACCCAGCGGATACTCCGCGAACGTCTGAATGTGCGGCCCGGTGTAGGTCTGCAGGTAGCGCGCGTAGGTGAAGTTGAACTCGAGACCGACTAGCGGCGACTTAATGTATCTCAACTCGATCAGCGCTCCAGCCGTGTTGCCGGGTGTATCGGTCACGTTCTGGTTGAACGTATGGTCCGGGCCGCTGGTGCTCTTGGTGAAGACTCCCATGCCATTAATGCCCAGGGTGACACGGTCGAGTTGCCGATCCAATTCGGTGACGGGAGCCTGCGCCGAGGCGACGGCGACGATACCAGCGAACGACAGAAGTGCGCCCCAGGTGGAAAGGCGGCGAAGTGCAATCATCATGCGAAACGGACTCCCTCTACCTCGTACAACGTGATTCGTTCAGTCTAGAGCAGATTTCCCGTAATCGTGCTTTGGAGGCTCTGCGAGTACCGTTGTCGTTGAGAAAAAACGGCATTAGCGCCGGAAGCTCAGGATACACCCATAGACGAAAAGCTCTTCTCCTGTGTCGCCACCGGGTGCGGCTCGGCGCTGCGGGTTTGCTTGTTCCGTCGCGCCCGCAGAGCAATGCGGCCCAGCCAAACTGTGCATCCACTGAGTCCCGCTCCAGCGACGATGGCAGTTGCAGGATGGACGCGTCCAGACGCGAAAGGTTGGAGCAGAGTTGACCATCCAGCGATCAGCAGGGCGGCTCCTGCCAAGCCGGGAGAGCCGCGCCAGGCGACGAAGACCTGGGCGGCTACAAGACCGGCGCCGCAGGCGAGCAAGAGCATTGCGCCCGGCCGAATCGGCATCTGGCTCAGGCTGTGGATGGAGAGCAGGCCGAGCAGCGCTCCGGCACACCCGGGAACCACGGAACCGGGCCGGTTGCACTCGTAGTAGATCAGCAGAATCGCTGCCAGGAGCGAGAGCACCGCGACGTCGGGATTGGCCAAATATGCGTTCACTGGAGACTCTGGCCGCGCGCTTCAAGTGCATGGCGGATGTTGAGGGCGGCGGCATTGCTCGGCTCCATCGCGAGCGCCTTCTGCAGCTCAGCGGCGGCGGCCGCGAGATCGTTTTTGTCAAGATCGATTCTCGCCAGGATTAGATAGGCGTCGACGTTCTGGCCTCCCTTCAACGCGGCAAGTGCCTCGGTGCGGGCGTCCTCGGGGTTCCCGCTCTGCTCGCGGACCTGCGCCAGCCCCAGGTGAGCGGCGGCGCTGTTTGGATCGGCGGCCAGCGCCGCGTTGAAGCGCTGCTCGGCGTCCGGCAGCAAACCCTGGGCCAGGAGTTCGCGGCCGATCTGGGTGTTCTCACTTGCCTGCTGCGCCGGCGGCAGTGCGGCGATACGCATCGCGCGGAGTTGGTCCATCTGGAACGTGGCTTGCCGGTAGCTCGCTTCGGAATAGGTACGGCGCAGCCGGGTGGTGGGCTCGAAGCCATTGGCGGGCCGGGCCGGAGCGGCGCGTCCGGCGGAGATGATGGCGCGCAGTTGGACGGCTTCGTTGTCCGTGGCATGAAGCTTGAGCGTCTCGTCGACGCTCCTCAGGGCGCCGGCGAAGTCCCCTTTGCGCAGATCGGCGACGGCCAGGTTGTAGTGGTAGTCGGGATCGTTGGGGTCGGCTGCCACGGCGCGTTCGAATAGCGGCGCGGCGTCCTTGCCCTGGCGGGAGAGCGCGACGCCCTGATCGTTGACCACCTCGGGGAGCGGCAGCCGGGCGGCGACGAAGGCGAACGCCCGCTCGGCTTCGGCGTACTTGGCGGAGTTGAATCGAGCCAGGCCAAGATAGAAGTTGGCTTCAAGCGCCTGACGATCGGTGAGCGGAACCTTGGCCAGGGTGGCGGCCGCCTGGTCGTAGTCGCGGCCGGCGTAGAGCTCCTTGCCGAGGGCGAGCTCGGCCGCGGAGTAGCTGGGAGCATCGGCGACCGCCGCTTCGAGGCGCTTGACGCGCTCCGCGGGCGTGAGTGCGTCGGTGCCGCGGATGTAGTTTTCGAAGGCGCTGAGGCGGATGCCGGCTGAAGCGGAAAGAAACGTCTGCTCCGCGACGGCGAAGTGGGGTTCAATCTGGCGGGCGATCTTCCAGGCGATGGCGTTTTCGACATCGAAGAGGCGGGCGAGTTCGCTCGAGTCCTGCAGCGGCTGCGAGAGGCGCAGCTTGTTCACTTCGAGGATCTGGGCCTGGACCGAGATGCGGCTGTTCTGGTCGGCGCCCTGCAGGTTGTAGCTGCCGACGATGACATAGTCGGCGTCGAGGGTTTGGGCGATGCGAATGGTGGTGGCACGGGTGGGGCGGAAGTCGGCGGGCAAGCCGAGGTGGTCCAGCGCGTAGATACGGTCGTCACGAGTGATGGTGAGGAAGCCCGCGGAGCTGAGGCGCTGATTGAGGGTGTCGGGGAAGGAGTCGCCGATCCAGCCCAGGGTGGAGTCGCCGGAGCGGTTGTTGAAGGGCAGGACGAGGACGACACGTCCAGCAGGTGCAACAGATACGGGTACCGAGCCGGTTTGGGAGAGCGCGGGCCGAGAAAGGGGGAAGGACCAGGCGAAGAGGCCCGAAAGAGCGAAGATGAGGGCGAGAGAGTTCGAGTGGAACCGCATCAGTTCGATTATAGGCTTTGGCAGATGCCGCTTAATCCCACTCGGGGCGGGTTTTGGGTTAGGCTATTGCTAAAGCTTTGTCAATTTGCACGTCGGAGAGTGCCCTGTGCGGAAACCTGCATTTAGGACGATGGGAAAGTTCTACCTACTCTGCTGTGCGCTGGTTTGCGCCGGAGTTGTGCGGGCGGAGGGCCAGGCGATGGAAAGCAAAGTTGCCGCGCTGCGCAGCTACCAGGTGCTGAAGACCCGGGTGATGGCGCGCGACCTGGACATCAACTGGGGCGAGTTCAGGGTGGCGGCCGCCGTCGCCG
>CAJCHN010000099.1 GCA_903970285.1 Rhodanobacteraceae bacterium
CCCGTCCGGCAGGACTAAGCGGTAGGCGCCGTCAACTGCAGCCCGTTCTCTTCCGGAATAAACAGGCTGAACACCGTCCCACCCGGCTGCCCGTCCTTCCGCTCCTTGCTCTTCACCCGCAGCGTCCCCTGGTGTTTATCGACGATCTCCTTCGACACCCAGAGCCCCAGCCCCGTCCCAGTAATCCCCTTGGTCGAATAAAACGGCTCGAAGATCCTAGCCAGCGTCGCCGCGCTCATCCCGGTCCCATTGTCCGCGACGCTGATCCTCACCCCCACTCGCCCATCGCTCCAGTCCCGCGACGGCCTGGTCCGTAGCCGGAGCTGCCCCCCATCGTGCAGCGCGTCGATCGCATTCCCAATCAGGTTCACCAGCACCTGCCGGATCTCACCATCATGCACCAGCATCAGCGGAATCGGATGCAACTCGCGGATCACCTCCACCTGCATCCTCCGCACCCGCGACTCCAGCAACGCCAGCACCGTCTCCAGCAGCTCATGGATATCGGCCCGCGCCGTCTGCGTCGAGCGCCGGTAGAACCGCAGCGTCTGCACCGTAATCTGCGCCACCCGGTCCAGCTCCTTCTGCGCCAGCTCCAGGAAGTTCCGTGCATCGTCCGGCAGATTCGTATTCGCGATCAGATAGAGGCAGTTCGTAATCGCCTCCAGCGGATTGTTGATCTCATGCGCGATCGAAGCCGCCAGACGTCCCGCGACCGCCAGCTTCTCGGTCCTCCGCAGCACCTCTTCGCTCTTCTTCTGCAGCGTCAGGTCCGCGATGAACGCCGCCATCTGCCTCTCTTCATTGGCCGACTCCGGGTTCAGCACCGCCACCCCGATCAGCGTCTCGATCGTCGTCCCATCCGCCGCCCGGCACACCGTCTCGAAGGGCTCACCCTTCAGCCTCAGCCGGTCGAACGACCCGCCCATCTGGTCCGTCTGGTTCGCCGCCTCCAGGTCCACCTCCGGTCCCAGCGCAGGACACAGCGCCCCCAGCGTCACCTCGCCCGCCAGCATCGAGCCCCGCGCATACCCCAGCAGCCGTTCCACCGAGCTGTTCGCATACACAATCCGCCCGGTCGAGTCGCTGATCAGCAGACCCAGCGGCATCGCCTCCACCAGCCGGTGAAACCTCGCCTCGCTCTCCTTCAGCGCCAGCTCCGCGGCCAGCTTGTTCCGTCTCGCGCTGGCCTCGCGCAGCTCCCGTTCCAGGGCCGGCACCAGCCGCACCAGATTCTGCTTCGTCACATAGTCCTGCGCCCCCGCGCGCATCGACTCGACCGCCGTCTCCTCCGAGATCGCCCCCGACATCATGATGAACGGGATATCCAGCCCGGCCGCCTTCACCAGTTGCAGCGCCGCCGGACCGCTGAAGTTGGGCAGGTTATAGTCCGCCAGCACAATATCCGGCAGCTCGGAGCGGTCGCTCACCTCCAGCGCCCGCACCATCTCCGAGGCCGTCTCCACACGGTCGATTTTGAGCGAAAAGCCATTACGCCGAAGGTGCCGTTCCAGCAGGAAGGCGTCGTCCGGATTGTCCTCGACCAGGAGAACATGCAAGGCGCGCGTTGCTAGCTCGGAGGACATTCGTTCAACACCAGCCAGTACATCCCCAGTTGCCTGGTTGCTTCCGCGAAGTCGTTGAAGTTCACCGGCTTGCGAATGTAGCTGTTCACTCCAAGCTGGTAGCTCCGTACCACGTCGCGCTCTTCGTCCGAAGACGTCAACACCACCACCGGCAGCATCCGTGTCTCTTTCGTCTCGCGGATCCGCCGCAGCACCTCGAGCCCTTCCACCTTGGGCAGCTTCAGGTCCAGCAGCACCACCTGCGGCTTGATCGGGCTGTCGCCGAACAGAATCTCGATCGCCTCCGCGCCGTCCCGTGCCACGTGGATGTCGTTCGCGATATTCGACTTCTTCAGCGCGCGAATCGTAAGAAGTTCATGATCGGGGTCATCTTCGACCAGAAGGATGAGACGTCCTGCATCTGCCATGGGAGTTTTCCTAACCTGGAACCAGCCTGCTATCTTGCGCCTAAAACGCCTATCCTAGCGTAAACCAGAACGTCGCGCCATGGTCGACCACCGCATCGGCCCAGATCCGGCCATGGTGTCTCCGCACCACACGCGCTACCGTGGCCAGGCCAATGCCCGACCCCTTGAAGTCCTTGTCGCCATGCAACCGGTTGAACGCATTGAACAGCTTGTCCTTATAAAACATGTCGAACCCAGCGCCGTTGTCCCGGACGAACCACGCCTCCTGCTCCTTATCCCAGCCAAACTCGACCACCGCGTGCGGCACCTTGGCCGAGAACTTCACCGCGTTGCCCAGCAGGTTTTCAAGCGCCACCTGCAGCAGCTTCGGGTCCGCCGCCGCCCGCATCCCCGGCTCGATCCGGAACTCCAGGTCCCGCTCCGGATTCTCCTCCTTCAGGTTGGCGGCGATCGTCTCCGCGATCTGGCTCAGATCCGCCTCGCCCCGCACTAGCTCCGCCCGCGTAATCCGCGAGAGCTGCAGCAGCGAGTCGATCAACTGCCCCATACGCTGCACGCCGGTACGGACGCGCTTGATGTAGTCGCGTCCGGTCGCGTCCACGGCGTCCGTGTAGTCCTCTTCGAGCGCCAGGGAAAAGCCATCGATGGTGCGCAGCGGAGCGCGCAGATCGTGCGAGACGGAATACGAGAAGGCCTCCAGTTCCCGGTTGGTCGCCTCCAGCTCCGCGGTGCGCTGCCGAACCCGCTCTTCCAGCGTGATGTTGAGCTGGTGCACCTCGTTGGCTTTGCGCTCCACCTCGACGCGGGCGATGGCCAGCGAAGCGGCCGTCTGCTCGGTCTGAAGGCGCAGCGTGCGCTCCCGCGCGAAATAACGGAACATCAGGATAATCAGCAGCAGGTCGAGCCCGCTCGCCAGGAAGAGAGTGATGCGGGCGCGCAGCGCCGCCTGACGCTCCCGCGCCGTCCGCTGGATCAGCAGGCGATGTTCTTCGGCTTCCATGCCGTCGGCGATCGCGCGCATGTGGTCCATCTGCGCCTTGCCCGTGCCGCTCAGGACCAGCGCGTGCAGGCTGTCATTTTCGTTCATGGTCCGCAGGTCGAGACCCTCTTTCAGCAGGCTCAGACGCTCCGCCACCACCGCTCGCAGCTCCGACAACGCCCGCACCTGCGTGGGATTGTCGGCCGTGAGGCGGCCAAAGTTGTCGAGTTCCCCGGGCAGTTCAGCGATGCCGGACTTGTAGGGCGCCAGGTAAAGTGCATCGTTGGTGATCAGGAAGCCGCGCGCCCCGGTCTCGGCGTCCTTGGCCGAGCCCATGATGCGTTCCACCTGGTTGATCACCTGCCAGGTGTGCTCCACCCAGTACTGATTGGAGTCGAGGGTGTCGAGCGAACGCACCGCCAGCCACGTATTCATCACGATGACGGCGATGGCAAGGAAGAGCAGGGCAGGGATGACCAGGCGGGTAGACGGCTTCATGCTGGTCCTTATTGTAGAAGTCGCGAGATCGCTGAACGGAAACCTATGCGGGATCTTTGGCAATGAACTCGATTTCGACCAGCGCATCCTTCGGCAGGGCGGCGACCTGCACGGTCGAGCGTGCGGGCGGAATCGAGCCGGCCGGCGCAAGGAACTCCGCGTAGACCACGTTCATGGCGGCGAAGTCCGCCATCGACCGGAGGAAGACGGTGGTCTTCACCACGTGAGACAGATCGAGGCCGGCGTGGGCCAGAACCGCCTGCAGGTTCTTCAGCACCTGGGTCGTCTGCTCAACGATTCCGCCGGCGACGAACTCACCGGTCGCGGGATCGATGGGAATCTGCCCCGAGGTGAAGAGCATGTCGCCGGCGCGAATGGCCTGGGAGTAAGGTCCAATCGCGGCGGGTGCATCCGGCGTGGCGATGGCGGCTTTCGATTGCGGCATGGCTGATTGTGCCTTGGCGGCTTGAGGTTGGGCAAGCGCTGCCGGACCGCGGACGTGGGGAATCCGGTTCCGCTCCGGGAATCATGCTTCCACAATCGGCCGCCAGCCGTATCCGCCTCTGCAAAGACAGATTGACAGTCGGAGAGGCTGACGAGAAAATCTGGCATCCGTCCGGTTCCAGAGTCTCTTCCATGCAAAAGGGGAACACCATGCATTCAGGTTCGCGCTCGCTCTTGCTTGCAGCCGCTGCTACGCTGCCGGTCGCTCTTCTGTCCACGCCTGCAGCCGTCGCCCAGGATGTGCTGACCCACCACGTGCGCGAAGTCACCCAGACCGGCGAAGCGCGGCTGATCGGCCGCATGCCGCCGCAGCAGATGATGAGCCTCGACCTGGTGCTTCCGCTGCGCGATCCAGCCGGTCTGGAGGCGCTGCTCACCGAGCTCTACGACCCGCAGAGCGCCCTCTTCCACCAATTTCTGACCGTTCCTGAGTTTACTTCCAGGTTCGGTCCCACCCAGCAGGATTACGATACCGTGGTGCAGTTCGCCCGGGCGCATGGCCTGGCTGTGACCGGCGGCAGCCGCGATGGCATGGAAGTGCAGGTGAAGGGCAGCGTCCTGGCAGTCGAGACCGCCTTCCACGTCAGCATGCGGACCTATCAGCATCCGACCGAGAACCGCACGTTCTACGCGCCCGACCGCGAACCGTCCACCGACCTTCCGTTCAGCCTGTGGCGCATCTCCGGCCTGGACAACGAGTCGCTGCCGCATCCGCTGCTGGTCAGGAAGAGCGACTACGCCAGGGCGCACGGCCTGGCCGAGGAAGACGTGGTGACCCACGCCACCACCGGCTCCGGACCCTCGGCCTCGTTCCTGGGCAGCGACATGCGCGCGGCCTACTATGGCGGAACCGCATTGACCGGCGCCGGGCAGAACCTGGGCCTCTTTGAATACGTGGGCACCGACCTCGCCGACCTCAACACCTACTATAAGAACGTCGGCCAGACCAACAAGGTGCCGATCACGCTGCTCTCGACCGATGGCACCAGCACCTCCTGCGTCGATTCGCAGGCCGGTGGGGATTGTGACGACACCGAGCAGACCCTGGACATGACCCAGGCGCTGGGCATGGCGCCCGGACTTTCGAGCCTCGTCATGTACATCGGCTCAGTGGATACGGCGATCATCAGCGCCATGACTACGCACAGCCCGCTGCCGACGACCATCGGCTGCTCCTGGGGCTGGACGCCGGCCGATCCCTCCACCCTCGACCCCTACTTCGAAAAAATGGCGGCCCAGGGCCAGAATTTCTTTGCCGCCTCCGGCGACAGTTCCACCTGGTCGCGACGCAACGAGGCCTGGCCTGCCGACGATGCCTACGTCGTCTCCGTTGGAGGCACCGACCTGGTGACCACCGGCGCCGGCGGCGCGTGGAAGTCGGAGACCGCCTGGGTGGACAGCGGCGGCGGCATCTCGCCCGACAAGATCGCAATTCCCTCCTGGCAGAAGTTGAAGGGCGTGATCAACGCGACCAACAAGGGCTCAACCACCTATCGCAACGGGCCGGACGTCTCCGCCAACGCCAACTTCAGCTTCTACACCTGCGCCGACCAGACCGCCTGCCTGGCCAATGAATACGGTGGAACCAGCTTTGCCGCGCCCATGTGGGCCGGCTACATCGCGCTGGTCAACCAGCAGCTGGCGGAAGAGGGCAAGACGTCCATCGGCTTCCTCAACCCCACCATCTACGCGGAGAACGTCACCTCCGAGTACGCCACCGACTTCCACGACATCACCAGCGGCAAGTCCGGAAGCTACTCCGCCGTCACCGGATACGACCTGGTCACAGGCTGGGGCACCCCCAGGGCCGGCCTCATCAACACCCTGGCTCCGTAGCTCCCTGGCTCACCCCAGAATCCCCGGGCAGGATGCAGCCGGCCTCCGCGCCGTCGACAACCGTATCCAGAGAAGGCTCCCAGAATCTCCGCGGGAGCCTTCTCTCCTTTCTCCTTCGTACTTCAGCTTCATACTTCACCAGCTTCATCCTTCAGCCGTCCGGCTTTGCAGAAGTAGGTGGTTCCGGTCAAAGCGGCTCGCGCACCTGCAGCGGACCTCATTGAATTTCCAATAGTTCCGCTATGGGAATTCATATTCGCCGCACAATCATCTCCCGATAACCCCTTTGCAATGTAGTCTACTGCCGACCCGCGCATTGGCCCGTGATGTGCTGAGGACGGTTAGCCTCCTCCGTCTTCGACCAAATCACCCCGACGATCGTTTCCGTCACCTCACACCAGGCGCGCACCGCGCCTCACAGATGCAAGGAGAACACCTGAATGATGAGACTCAAGGCAATTTCGGCGCTGGCTGTCGCATCCGCCGCTATGAGCTATGGACAGGCAGTCTCAGTGAATGGAGGTTCCCTCCAGGGATCCATCACTGACCCCACCGGCGCCGTGGTGCCCAACGCCACCGTCGTCGTGAAAGCGACCGATACCGGCGTCTCCAAGACCCTGACCACCGACTCCGCCGGCTTCTACAGCATCGGCCCCCTGAACCCCGGCGCCTACACCGTCACCGTCACCCAGTCCGGCTTCGAGACCCTTACCGTCAGCACCGTCGTCCGCACCGGAACCGCCACCAGCGGCAACTTCAAGCTCACCGTTGGAAATTCCGGGGAAAGCGTCGAAGTCACCGCAGGTGAGCTCCAGGTCAACACCGACCAGATCAGTGTCTCCGGCGTGGTCGACCGCCAGCAGATCGAAACCCTCCCGGTCAACGGACGCAACATCCTCGACTACGCCCAGCTTCAGCCCGGCGTCATCCTGCAGCCCGGCGAGTCCTTCGACCCCACCAAGGCCGGCTACTCGGCGATCTCAGTCTCGGGCGTTGGCGGACGCACCACCCGCATCCTCCTCGACGGCCAGGACATCACCGACGAAACCGTCGGCACCACCATCTTTAACGTCCCCGCTGGCGCCATCCAGGAGTTCCAGATCAACCGCTCCACCCAGGACGTCTCCGGCGAAGTCACCTCCACCGGCCAGGTCCTCGTCTCCACCCAGTCCGGCACCAACTCCATCCACGGCAACGCCTTCTACAACTTCCAGGACGCCCGGGCCGGCGCCGCAACCGTGGAAAACTCCGCGCCCCCTTTTCAGCGCAATCAGTTTGGTGGCTATGCTGGCGGCCCTGTCATCAAGGACAAGCTCTTCTTCTTCGGGGGCATCGAACGCATCAAGCAGTCTGAGGAAGACGCCGCTATTGGAGACTCGCTCTTCCAATCCATCCTCACCCAGTATCCCGAAGTGCCCGCACCGTTCCGCGACACCTTCTCCATGGGCAGGCTCGACTACAACGGTCCGCACGCCATCCATGCCTTCGTCCGCGGCGTCTACAGCGTCAACTCCGACTTCGCGACCTTCGGCTTTACGCCCTATCAGATCTACCAGAACCGTGACAACGTTCCCGGTTTCGTCGGCGGCCTGGACTTCGTTACAGGTCACTTCACGCACTCCTTCCGTGGCGGCTACGAAAAGTTCCACAACATCCTCGGTGACGGAACCGCGGCGCTCGGAAGCTCCATCTATAACCCGTCCATGGGGCCGAACGACCAGGTCACCATCAACGGCGATCTGAACTTTGGCACCAACTTCTACGCCGGGCCAAACTTCCTTGCCCCGCAGCAAACCTTCCAGACCGATAAGCAGTTCCGCTACGACGGCACCTGGACCAAAGGTGCGCACACCATCAAGTTCGGCTTCGACATGAACC
>CAJCHN010000100.1 GCA_903970285.1 Rhodanobacteraceae bacterium
CCGGTGGGCAGCGCGCGCGTGGTGCAGATGCTGATGGTGGTGGTCTTGCCGGCGCCGTTCGGACCCAGCAGGCCGAAGAGTTCTCCCGCCTCGACCTGCAAATCGATGCCATCGACCGCGGTAACGCTTTGCTTGCCCGGATAAAGCTTCCGCAAACCCTCAACTTCGACAATCACTTCGGCAAGCTCCTCAGGTCCTGTCACATTATAGGGATTGGCGCGGAACTTCCGTCCGTGCGTCCCGCCACTCGGCTTACAAATGTCTCGGAGGGATTCAGTTCACGGGAATGCGTGAAATGCTTCCCTTTCACTCCAAGGTCTAGAATGAGAGCAGACCGGTACGGGAGACGAAAGCCTTGGACACGGAATCGCAGGAGACGCCACAGCAAGTGCCGGCGACAGCCGAACCGGCAGCGACCCCCACCGCGAGAGGCTCGATCACGGAGCTTCGCGGAAACCTCGCGGCTGACGCCGAGTTGAAGCGCCAGCGGCAGGCCCTTGAGTTGCAGCGCGAGCGGATTCTGTCTGAGCGGACCTCAAGCCCACACCGGCGCAGCGCACTGGCAGCGGCTCTGCTCGAGATCGAGGAGAAGCTCTCCGAACTGGGCTGGACGGTTCATCTCTAGGAGTGAATTGCCAGTTTGTACCGTGATTGCGGGGAGGGCGAGACCCAGGACTTCCGCAAGTCTGCGAGATGCTTCGCGTTCGATGAGCGCCCTGAGAGCCTCTCGAACAATTGCTGATCTCTGGCGCTGATCTCTCGCTCTGATCTCTCCCTCTGATCTCTCGCGCAGGCCCATGGAGGCGTGCGCTCTGGCAAGGAGTTGGCCGTCGAGGTTGATCGTGGTGCGCACCCGTTCCCTCCATAGGATGCATCCCTCCGATCCTCGAACGGTGCGCTCTTCGGTGCCGACGCTCCGTGAGATCCAGAACGACTCGATTCCTGACAAAATGGAGATACGATGAGCACCTTTGTGACGTTGGATGAGATTCGGGCGGCGGCGGCGCGGATCACCGGAACCGCCGTCAAGACGCCGCTGGTGCAGCTGCACGTGCCCGGGTTGCCGTTCGAGGTTTGGGTGAAGTGCGAGTCGGCGCAGCCGATTGGATCGTTCAAGCTGCGTGGAGCGTTCAACATGATCGCGCAGCTTGCTCCAGCAGCTCTGGCCAAGGGAGTTATCACATACTCGAGCGGAAACCATGCTCAGGGAGTGGCGTATGGAGCGCGCGCGCTGGGGGCGAAGGCGGTCATCGTGATGCCGGACAACGCGCCGGCGGTAAAGATCGAGGCGACGCGCGAGTTGGGGGCGGAGATCGTCTTCGTGGGGCCGGCGTCTTCGGCGCGCAGGGAGACGGCGGAGCAGATGGCGGCGGAGTTTGGCTACACGATCATCCCACCGTACGATCATCCGCACATCATCGCGGGACAGGCCACCTGCGGACTGGAGATTGCCGAAGCCATGCCGGATGTGGACCTGGTCCTTTCGCCGGTGAGCGGCGGCGGTCTGCTGAGCGGAACGGCGGCGGCGCTGAAGCTTGCGGCCGCCGCCGGAGGCTGCAACCGGAACGTGCTGGTGTGGGGAGCAGAGCCGGAGCTGGCGGCGGATGCGAAGGAATCGTTCTACGCGCGGACGCTGGTGGAGTGGCCAGCCGCGAAGACCTCGCGAACGATTGGCGATGGACTGCGCACACAGGCGCTGGGCGTGCTGAACTTCGAGCATGTGCTGCGGTTTGTCGATGGCATTGTCACCGTTTCAGAGGAGGAGATCCTGGAGGCGATGCGGATGATGATGACCTACTCGGACCTGGTGCCGGAGCCGAGCGGAGCGGTGACGCTGGCGGCGGTCTTGTTCCATGCCATGGAGCTGCCGCGGGCGGAGAAAGTGGTGATCCTGTTGAGCGGGCGGAACATCGACCCAGCGCTGAAGTTGGCGCTGGCCCAGGATCTGCGTCTAAAAGCAACGGCGTCCTGAGGTCAGGCCCCTCCGCAAGAGGGCGAATCCGGTTGATGGGTCTTGGTTCATGTGTCTTAAGGATAGATATGCGCTTTCTTGCTTGTGTGATGATCGTTGCGCTTCCCTGCTCTTTGCTGGCGCAGAAGAAGGGCAAGGACCAGTTGAGCGGGTATGACCGCTCGGCTAAAGCGACAGTGGTTCACGATACCGTGGTTTATGTGGATCCGGACGACACGTCGCAGAAGGTGACCGAGCTGCTGCCAGGTCACGAACTGGTGGTCATCCAGCACAACGGCCCATGGGTGAAGGTTTTCGCCCACACGGACGCTCCGGAGCGTGTCGACGAGGATAAGGAGCCGGAGTTCGGTGACGATCAGCCGACGCCTGAATCGGGATGGATCAAGGATAAGGGCATCGTGACGCCGGGGATGGCGGGCGGGGATGCCATTCTTTTCGGCACGGCGGCGGGCTTCGAGGACCAGGCGGCGCAGCCCCATGCGCCCAAGGACGCGGCGATCGAGGCGAAGCTGCTCTACCGGCGAGTGTATGAGTATGCGCCCGATTCCCCGCTGGCCGCGCAGGCGGCGTGGCGTTCTGCAGACATCCGCTGGCAATTGGAGAAGGCGGATATCTCGACGCTGCCGAGCGCCAAGGAGCAGGAGGCGTTCTTGCGGCCGCAGCTGTATGAAGGCGAGATGAAGCGGGTGATGAAGTCCTATCCGGGCACGAAGTATGCTTTTCTGGCGGCGTACGATCTGCTGGACAACAAGCTCTGCGGCGACTGGCAGGGGCTGCCGAAGTGTCCGGAGATGGAGATCAACCTGTATCTGCGGTACGCGTCGCAGTACCAGGAGTCGCCCAAGGCGCCGGAGGCGTTCTACAACGCGGTCTATCGTGAAGGCGTGCTGGTGACGATGTACCAGGTGGATGGGCAGCAGAAGCGCGCTGATGCGGCATCCCAGAAGACCCAGGACATGGCGGCGGAGATGAAGACGCGCTTCGGCGAGAACGAGTGGACGGCACGCGCGGAGAGCATCGCCTTCCGGGTCAAGCAGGGGATCCCGGTGTACGGGACGGACCGCGAGTAAAGGCCGCTCAAGTCTTTCTTGTGGGATGGCCAGGCTCAAACCGGTTGCGCAGTCGGCGAGTCAATGATCCGGGTGGGGTTGGTTAGAATGAGGCTATGCCCATCCTCAAGGTCCTCATCCTTGCCATCGTGCAGGGACTTGCTGAACTTCTCCCGGTTTCGAGCTCGGCCCACGTTGTTGTTGCAGAGAAGCTGATGGGGCTTGATCCTACGTCGCCGCAGATGACACTGGTGCTGGTGATGCTGCACACGGGCACCATGTTTGCCGTGATTGTCTACTTCTGGAAGCGCTGGGCGGCCGCGTATTTTCGCTCCGCGCAGGCGTTCCAGGAGGCGCTGATGCGGGTTGTGCTGGCAACGGTGCTGACCGGGGTGGTCGGCTATCCGATCCAGAAGGTGATCGAGAAGACCATGTTCAAGGGGGCCCCGAAGGCGGAGATCGAACAGCTCTTCGGGCGTCTGGACCTGATCGCGGTTGCGCTGTTCTGCGTGGGCCTGCTGATCCTGTTTGCGGGTCTTGCCCGGCGGCGCAGCCTGACCGGTGTGTATGAGCGGGCGCACGATGATGACGGGATGACCATGGGCCAGGCAGGAACCATTGGAGCCGTGCAGGGGCTGGCGCTGCCGTTTCGCGGCTTTTCGCGGTCAGGCTCGACGATCTCGGCCGGCATGCTGGCGGGCGTGGGACGCGAAGCCGCTGAGACGTTCAGCTTCGCGCTGGCGGTCGTCCTGACGCCGGCCGTGCTGGGACGCGAGGTGCTGCGCCTGCTGAAGGCGTCGCACGAGGCGACCGCGGCCGGCGCTCCGATCGACCTGCATGGCGCCGTGGTGGGAAGCCTGGTCGGACTGCTGTTTTCGTTTATCGCCGGCCTCGCAGCGCTCAAGTGGCTGTCGGCGTGGCTTGAGTCAGGCAAGTGGTACCTGTTCGGAATCTACTGCATTGTGGCCAGCGCGGTGGTGTACTACCTGCATACAGCGGGGTATTAGACCGCCACTCCATGGTGACTTCTAGCGGGTGTAGAGCCAGGACCAGTAGAGAAGCGGAAGCTGCAGGGGCAGACGCAGCCACAGCAGCCAGACCGGAATCTGCGGCCACTTCCCGGGGTGCAGCGCCATGTTCAGGTTGGCGGGCATCACGCAGATCAGCAAGGCAACGAGGCCCCAGGCGGCTGCGGCGCGGGTGATGGGAACCAGCAGCCCGATGCCACCCAGAACCTCGCAGACGCCGCTGATCTGCACCAGCAGCCGGGGCGCCGGAAGATACGCCGGCATGATTCTGACGTAAACCGGTGTGATGACGAAGTGAAGGATTCCGGCTACGAGGAAGAGGATCGCGAGAAGGATGCGGCCGGACATCCAGTGAGGTTACAGGATTGCAGGCGGAGCCGTGCGAACCTAGGAAACGGCGGCGCAAAAAGAGGCGGCCGGAGAATCTCCAAGCCGCCTGATGTTCGCTGCGTTCTAGGGGTTAGACGCGCAGGCTACTTGGTGGCGAGCGCATCGCGGTGCGATTTCACGTAGTCGTGCGAGTTCATGATGTGCGCGTTCTGTTCCGAAAGGAGCTGGTGCAACGGCAGCGGAAGTTCCTGCGCGAGAGCATCCTTGTAGACCTTCTTGGCCTCGTCTTCGCCCTGCTCGGCGGTGGCGAGAAGCTCGTGGTCATCGGCACCGAAGATCTTGCCCTTGATGTCGCCCCAGGTGCGGTGCAGCGCACCGGATACGGTGCCTTCCTCGTGAACGTCCTTGACGCCATGGCGGTGCAGCTCATTCTCGAGCTCGGCGCGGAAGTTCGCGCGCTTCAACGACTCCGCGAGGAAGTAGCGCTTCAGGGTTTCGTCCTTCAGGTGCTCGCCGATATCGGCAAATCCTTTCTGGCCGTCCTGCAGGATGTTGATGACGTTCTTGACAGTCTTTTCGAGTTCCGCGTTCTTGTTCGAGTCGATCGACATAAGCGTTCCTTCGTAGGTCTGGAATGGTTGAGAGCGGATGCGACACGGCGAGAGCAGCGAAGTCAGAAGAAGTGCGCTTCGCTGCCTTGCCTTGAAGCGGATCGGGTGGGACTGGCGCAGGGTTCCTCGGCTACCCGCGATTCTCATTCACCGAGGACAAGCAGGAGAAATCGCGAAAATCCCACTCCCCTGCCAGCACCCACCATGCCCTCCGGCGAGCTGCCGGATGGCGTGTATGCAGGGGTAGATGCCGGGCAGCGCTGAGGGTTTGCATTCTGATTCCGCCTGCTCAGGACGCGATTTCAGCAGCGGCGAAGCTGTTGTAATGAACCTTGGATGGATTTGAATGGGCGTGCAGTCTGCGCGCGGCGCGATCCGGACGAGGAATCCCCTGATGAAGACACTTCGGCTGGTTTCGAGCCCTACGCGCAACCGGCGTTTAAACGAGATCCTGGGCCTGATCCTGCTGGTGGGTGCGGCGCTGATGCTGCTGGCGCTGGCCTCGTATACGCCGAGCGATCCGTCCTTCGACACGGTGGGCGGCATGGGCGCGCGGGTGGCGGGCATCGCGCGGCCGGCGCACAACTGGGCCGGGCTGGCAGGCGCCTACTTCGCGGATGTCAACCTGCAGCTGCTGGGCGTGGCGGCGTTTTTCGTTCCGCTGCTGCTGGTGCGCCTGGGGGTCTGCTGGATGCGTTCGCGGGCGGCCGGCTCGCCCTGGGCAAAGCTGGCCGGGGTCGGGCTGTGGGTGGTTTTCGCGCCGGCGGCGATCGCGCTTCTGCCTGGGCATCTTCTCTGGCGCGGGGCGCTTCCCATCGCGGGACTGGCTGGCGAGCTGGTAAGTGACGAACTGGTGGGGGTGCTGAATCTACCCGGCGCATCGATCGTGGTTGCGCTGATGGTGGTGCTGTCGCTCTACCTGGCGACAACGTTTACGTTCGACTCGGCGCGCGAGTGGACGGACGCCCGGTTTGGCTTCCTGGCTTCCGCGCGGCAGCGCTGGATGGCGTGGCGGCGCGGCGAGGGCAAGGGCGACGATGCCGAAGGCGGGGTCTTCGGAGCGCGGCGGGCAAAGCTGGAGGAAGAAGCACGCCGCGAGCGGGAACGGCTGGAGCGAGAGGCGGCCAGGGCTGCGCGAGCCGGCGATACCAATACCCTGCTGGGCGGCTTGTTCGGGTGGTGGAATCGACGCCGCAACAAAGAGCTTGAGATAGCGGCGGAGCAGGAACTCGCGGAGCAGCCAGCGAAGTCACTGTGGGGCGCGATGCCGCGTACGAATGTGGACGCGCCGTCGTCGCCGCTCGGCGTGGCTGCGGCCGCGGCGGCTCCGTACGCGGAGGCACTGGCCGCGGCTGCGGCCCCGCTGCCGTTGCAGCCGGATGAACTGGACGAGCTGGACGATTCGGTTGCCGCTCCCTTCCTGCCGAGGCAGGGCGAGCTCCACGCAGCCGAAGAGGAAGAGCCGTTTTCCTTCCTGAGCCAGCCGGCGCGGGTGCCGGACAATCCTGTCCCGTCGAGGACACGGCCGGCCGCTGCCGCTTCCGTTCCGGCCTCGCCGGCGAGTGCGCCGCTGAACTCCGGCGGAATCTCCTTCGGCAGACGCGCTGATGTGGACCAGAAGGCGGTGGCGATCACGGCCAAGTCCGTGCGCGGCTACAAGCTGCCATCGTCTTCGCTGCTGTACCGGAGCGAAGAGCAGGCGGTGGTCCGCGAGGAGGCGCTGCGCGAAGAGGCGCGGGTGCTGGTGCAGAAGTGCGGCGAGTTCGGGGTCGACGGCCAGGTGACGCAGATCAACCCCGGGCCAGTCGTGACCACGTTCGAGTTCCGGCCGGACGCCGGAGTAAAGTATTCGCGGGTCACCGGCCTGGCGGATGATCTGTGCCTGGCCATGGCGGCTGAGAGCATCCTGATTGAGCGCATGCCGGGCAAATCGACGGTCGGCATCCAGGTGCCGAACAGCGATCGTGAGACCATCTGGCTGCGCGATGTGGTGGAGTGCGAGAGCTTTGCGCAGTCGAAGTCGCGGCTGGCGATCGCCCTGGGAAAGGACATCAACGGACGTATCGTGACCGCCGACCTGGCGAGCATGCCGCATGTGCTGATCGCCGGTTCCACTGGATCGGGTAAGTCGGTGGCCATCAACGCGATGATTATGAGTGTGCTGTTCAAGAGCACGCCAGAGCAGGTGCGCATGATCCTGGTCGATCCGAAGCGGGTCGAGCTCGGCATGTACGAGGGCATTCCGCACCTGTTCACGCCCATCATCACCGAGGCCAAGCTGGCTGCGAATGCGCTGCGCAACGCGGTCCGCGAGATGGAGCGCCGTCTGAAGCTGCTGGCGGCGAACCACGTCCGCAACATCGATCAGTTCAACAAGCTGTTCGACCACGGTTCGGAGTATCTGTTCGAGGACGTCAACCAGGAACCCCTCCCCTACATCATCATCATCATTGACGAGCTGGCCGATCTGATGATGCTCGACCGCTCGAATGTGGAGGAGTCGATCACGCGGCTGGCGCAGATGGCACGCGCGGTCGGTATCCACCTGATCCTGGCGACACAGCGTCCGAGCGTCGATGTCATTACGGGGTTGATCAAGGCGAATGTGCCGACGCGGATGAGCTTCCGGCTGGCGACCAAGGTGGACTCGCGCACGATCATCGACAGCAATGGTGCGGAGAGCCTGCTGGGGCGCGGCGACATGCTGTATCTGCCGCCGGGCACGAGCCGCCTGCAGCGCGTCCATGCGCCGTTCGTCACGGAGAAAGAGATCGCCGCGGTCACCGAGTTCTGGCGTGCGCAGGGCGAGGCGGAGTATGTGCAGGGCTTCCTTGAAGGGCCCAAGGACGAAAAGGGCGACCCGGATGTGGGTGGCGAACCGGGTGCGGAGGCCAACGATGAGCTGTTCGACGATGCGGTACGGCTGGTCTTCGAGTTCGGCAAAGCGAGCACTTCCCTGCTGCAGCGCCGGCTGCGAATCGGCTACGGACGCGCGGCAGCCCTGATCGACATGATGTACAACGATGGTCTGGTGGGTCCGGCCGATGGATCCAAGCCGCGCGAGCTGCTGAAGTCGCCCGACTTCTATAAGGAAGTGGATGGAGCCATGCGGTAGGACTCGATCACGGCAGACGCGGCACGCCAGCAACGCAGGCATGGGCGGGGCTCCGTCCATATCCTGGGGCTCGGGTAAGATGAGGGGGTGATGCTGCTTCGCTCCGCCGTCGTAACCCACGATGATCAACATCGAACCTCCAAGTAGTGCACTCGCGCTCGACGCCCTCCCAACCATCAGCAAGTCCGGACTTGCGCGCTTCCTGAATCGCGCGCGGGCGGCGGTGCGGCTCGCGGGCGACGTGCAGGTGCTGCTGACCTCGGACGCCGAGATCAAGCGGCTGAACCGATCGTTTCGTGGCAAGAACAAGGCAACCGACGTGCTGAGCTTTCCCGCGCCGGCAGAAATCGACGGGCTGGCGGGCGATCTGGCGGTGTCGCTCGATACGGCGGCCCGCCAGGCGGCGGAACACGGCCACGGCTTGCGCGATGAAGTTCGTATCCTGCTGCTGCATGGTCTGCTGCACCTGGCGGGCGAGGACCACGAGACTGACTCCGGAGAGATGGCGCGTCGCGAGGCTGCGCTGCGCCGCGAACTGCGGCTGCCGAACGGCTTGATCGAGCGCAGCAGCGGGCCGGGGCCGCGGCGATGAGCGCCTGGGCTCTGCTGGTAACGGCGGTCCTGCTGGTCGTCCTGGCGCTCGCGGCCTATGTGGACCGGGTGTACTCGGAGATGGGCAAGTTCCTGGCGCGCGAGTACCAGGACAACATCGATTCCTGGGAAGAGCGGGTTGAGCCGCGGCTGAAGCTGGGGCGCGAGTCGATCGCACAATCGGCCTCGGTGCTGCGGCAGCTCTCCCTCGCGGGCATCGCCCTGCTCTTCGGCATGGAACTGTTTGCCCGGGCGGCGTTCGGTTCACGCGGGTTGTGGGAGGAGTTCGGCGTCACCTTCTGCGAGCTGGTCTTCGTCATCCTGGTATTCGACCGGCTGGTGCCGCAGGTGCTCTTTTCGCGGACGCGCGGGCGCTGGGTGGTGCGTATCCGCTTTGTGCTGCAGGCACTGTTCTTTCTCATCCTTCCGATCACTCTGCTGCTTGGACTGCTGCTCTCAATTGTCGCGCTGGCGGAGCCTGAAGACGCCAAGGAAGAGGAGCATCCGTCCGAGGCGATGGATGCGCTGCTCGAAGCCGGCGAAGAGGAAGGAATTCTCGAGGAGTCGGACCGCGAGTTGGTGCGGTCGGTCGTGGAGTTTGGCGATAAGGTGGTGCGCGAGGTGATGACCCCGCGGCCGGAGATCTTCGCCGTTCCGTCGTCACTCACGCTGAAACAATTCACGGCTGAGATTCAGGAGCATGTTTTTTCGCGGGTGCCGGTTTACCGCGATTCGCTCGACAACGTCACCGGCATCGCCTTCGCGCACGATCTGCTGCAGGTCTCCGACGAGGACGCCGAAACCCTCACCATCGCGCAGATCCAGCGGCCAGCCGAGTTTGTGCCTGAGACCAAGATGGTGGCGGAGCTGCTGCGCGAGATGCAGAGCGAAAAGCAGCACATGCGCATCGTCATCGACGAGTACGGCGGCGTGGCCGGCATCGTCACCATCGAGGACCTGCTCGAAGCCATTGTCGGCAGCATCTCCGACGAGCATGACGAGGCCGAGGAGGACGATGCGCCGGTGCGCGAAGAGTCGGGCGCGTACGTGGTCTCGGGAACGTTTGAACTGTCGCGGCTGCGCGAGCTGTTCGCGGACCAGTTCGTCGACAAAGACGGGCAGGCCGCCCATGCAGGCGACGATGATGCCGCCGACGAGGCGACCGCGTTGCGGCTACCGGAGCATTACGAATCCACCACCGTAGGCGGGCTGGTCAGCGAGATCGCCGGTCATATTCCGCTGCCGGGCGAGGTGGTGGAAGAAGATGGGCTGCGGCTGGAGGTGCTGGCAAGCACGGATCGGCGGATTGACCGCATCCGGGTGCGGCTGGCGACCGGGGACGGAGCATAGGAGCATTGCCGGCCGTCGCCGAGGACGTCCGGAACTCGCCAGGAGCAGCCGCCTCCCTGGGCTCGGGCGGGTTCGCCGCGTTCCGGCGCATAATCAAGCGATGGCATTTCGTTCTGGATTCGTAAGTATCATCGGTCGCCCGAACGCGGGTAAATCGACGCTGTTGAACGCTCTGCTGGGGCAGAAGCTGGCCATCGTCACCCACAAACCGCAGACCACGCGCAACCGCATTCACGGCGTTTTGGAGATTCCGGCCAAGAAGAAGACAGCGGAGGCGCCGGGGCATCCGGCGGCGCAGCTTGTGCTGGTGGATACGCCGGGAATTCATAAGCCGGATACGCAGCTCGACAAGCGGATGATGCAGGAGGTTCACGAAGCGCTGGAGAGCCGGAACGCCGTGCTGTTTATCGTCGACGTCACTCACAAGCTTCCGAAGTCGGAAGGCGATGCGGCGAAGATCACCGGACGCATGCAGCTTTCGGCTGCGGAGGATGATTTCTCGCTGCAGTTGATCCGGAAGCTCGATTGCCCGGTGATTCTGCTGCTGAACAAGATCGACCAGATCTCGCCGGCGGAGATCATGCCGTTGATCGCGCACTGGTCCTCGCTCTACCAGTTTGCAGAGATCCTCCCGATCTCCGCGCGCAAGAAGATCAATCTGGATCTGCTGCTGGAGAAGGTGGTCGCGCATCTGCCCGAAGGCCAGCGTTACTTCCCCAGGCATCAGTTGACCGACCAGCCGGAGCGTTTTCTGGTCGCGGAACTGATTCGCGAGAAGATTCTGCTGCTCACGGGAGAAGAGGTTCCGTATGCGACCGCGGTCGTGATCGAGAAGTATGAGGAGCCGGCGTCGCTGAAGAAGCTGAAGGATGGGCGGCTGCCGGTGACCAAGATCGCGGCGGCGATCTTCTGCGAGCGCACTGGGCAGAAGGCGATCCTGATCGGCAAGCAGGGCGGCATGTTGAAGGAGATCGGCTCGGCGGCGCGCAAGGACATCGAGAGTCTGCTGGGCACGCGGGTGTTTCTGGAACTCTTCGTGAAGGTGCAGGAGGAGTGGAGGTCGAAGCCTGGATTTATCGAGGACCTTGACTGGCGGCGGCAGCTGGAGCAGATGGCGGAGAAGCAGGCGTTTGAGTCCGAGAACGAGGTGACCGCGAAGGTCGACAAGGGAGATTAGCAGCGTAGAATGGCTCGAAGGCTCCAACGCAGAGCAGCAGATGAGGAGCCACGATGCCAGAGCCGCAAGATGCTGCCCGGGCGAGAGCCTGGCCCCGATATCCGTGAGTCCGCGCCACAATCTTGGGAACCTGTCTGGGAATTTGTCGTCCACGGCGTTGTTGGAACGGCTATCTTCTTGATCATCGCCGGTTTCGCGGTGCTTATCGACCTTCTGGTGCGATGGCTTGAGACAAGACATGCCGTTTCTGGCGAGATATTGCAGAGTCTAAGATGGACTTCACTTGCGATCTTTGCCACGGATATCTTTTTGATCTTTGTTTTCCTGATCAAGACGGCCTACAGAACAGCGAGGAAACTATGAAGACCGTGAAGGCGGGACCGAAGTTCCGGGATCTGACAATCGCCGCTGCTACTCATGCGGCTGTAAGCTTCTTCTCGCCCATCGTCAATATTTGGATGTTGATTGCGAAGGAACCACGCAACGAGAGCTCGTCCGGTAAGCGGATCGAGGCCGAGCTTCTGAAATCCTGAGGAAGTACCCCGCGAAGCTTGTGGCGTACGCGGTACCCGCCGCCGGGCGTGAGGGTGCCCGTCCGGCAAAAGTAGTCTTCAGCTTAGTTCGATCAGGATGGGTGTGTGGTCGGATGGTTTTGCCTGGGCGCGTGGGGCTTTGTCGATGGTGCATGACTTCAGCCGCTCGGCGACTGCCGGCGAAAGCAGGAAGTGGTCGATGCGGATGCCGCGGTTATGCGCGAAGGCGTCGCGGAAGTAGTCCCAGAAGGTGAACTGGCCGGGCTCACCGGGATGCAGCGTGCGGAAGGCGTCGGTGTAGCCGATTTCGAGGTAATCCCGGTAGCGCGAGCGTGTTTCGGGCTGGAAGAGCGCATCTTTCATCCAGGATGCCGGCTTGTGGCAGTCGATCTCTTCGGGGATGACGTTGAAGTCGCCGCCGATGATCGTGGGGATGTCGGAGCGCAGCCACGCCGCCATCTGGACGGTCAGGCGATCCATCCAGGCCAGCTTGTAGTCGAACTTCTCCGTGCCGATGGGGTTGCCGTTGGGCAGGTAGATGTTGACGATGCGCATGCCGTCGATCAGCACTTCGAGAAAGCGCGCGTGGCTGTCGGCTTCGTCGCCGGCGAGGGTGGTGGAGACGACCTCGATGGGCGTGCGCGAGAGGATGGCGACCCCGTTGTACGCCTTCTGGGTGACGGCGGCGACGTGGTAGCCGAGGTCTTTGAAGATGGCGTCCGGGAACTCGGGCGTCTTGAGTTCCTGCAGCAGCAGGATGTCGGGCGTGTGCGCCTGCAGCCAGGTGGTGACGTGGTCGATGCGCGCGCGAATGGAGTTGACGTTCCAGCTTGCGATTACGATTTTGCTTTCCTCGCTCTCGGCCTGGCTGCGGCCTTCGATCTGGCGGAGCTTGCCTGCGCACGAACCGCCTTGCGCGCCTTCGATGATAGCTGCTTTGCCACGGCCGGGCGGCGGGGACTGGGAACTTCGACGGCCGAACGGACCGCATCGAGGTCGTCGAGATAGTCGTGCGCAGGCATTCGAGTAAGCAGGGCCTGCAGGTCCTGCAAGAGATCGGGCGAAAGCGTCTCTGCGTGCTCGGTGGCGTGAAGCAGCGTGCACAGTTCGTCCTCAAAGTTGGAAATGGAGCGGACGGAATGAAGCAGGGCGTGAATGCGATGCGACAGGATCAACCTGGTCGCGGGTTCGGCGGAGTCGGAGGGCTTCCTTGGCATAGCACCACTTTTGATGCAATCCGGCCGTTAACGAGATTAACCGGGGACGCGGCGACCTGCAGGTCAACATGCCATGGGCAGCATGGACATCCGGCAGGATTGACAAGCGATGGTGCCAGGCAGACTTGCCTTGGAAAGCAGCGATCCGCCGACAGTACCCGCGTCGGCAGGGTTACGCCGGACTCTTCGAGTCGCCGAACCTCTTGGCGCTGCGAGCTTTCAGCCGCGCCGCCTCTTCGTCCCGGTCCTTAGGAGGAGAGTTCGTCTCGAGGGAGTTCAGGAGGTTTGCCGAGACTTCCGCGATGGCTTGGACCGCAGCGAAGAACGCTTCTTCGTTGGCCTTGGACGGCTTGTTAAAGCCGCTGATCTTCCTCACGAACTGAAGCGACGCAGCCTGAATCTCGTCCGGCGTTACGGGTGGATCGAAGTTGTAGAGCAGCTTGATGTTGCGACACATCGTCCCAAAAACCTCCATACGAAGCTCGGATCGAGACGAACGGGGCTCGTTCGCCACTGAGTGGCAGCCTCGCCGGCAGGACTTGCACGTTGAGGCAAATCATTGACGAAGACCAGCAGAACGGACATCCGCCTGACGGCAACTTCTAAACTCGCTCACGCGAAGGCCTCTCGTCTTGCTGGCAGAAGCGCCAACAGGATAAATCCGATCGCAAGGAACAGGATCACATCGGCAAAGTTCCGGTGAACGTTGTGAGTCCACGCTTCCACGGTTTGAATCGCCATGACCGTGGCGTGGGAGATGTTCCACCACGCCACCAGAGCAATCATCGAGCGATGCTCAGATGGCCTGTTTGCTGCGATCAGGAGAAAGGCCCCGGCCGGAATGAAAAAGCTCAGAAACATCGGGTCGGTCTCGTCCTTCTTCACCAAGAGCCAGTTGGAATGCCACAGATCCTTGAATAGAAAATAGATCAGCGACAGATTGATCACCCCCACGATCACCAGGACGATCTGTGTAAGTCGTTCTCTTTTCACATGGACCTCCTTGGGGCGAATCTGGCTGCGAGCGCGGACGCGACTCACCGGTAGGATTTACACAAATTAGCACGCACGAAGGACAAGCAGAGAATCAGGCCAGGGTCCAGACGGCTACTGCAACAGCGAGATCGCCACTGCACTAAGCGCTTGGACCCCGGTAGCGAGCGTCGGCTCCGGATCGGGCTCAAAGTGGCTGGTGTGCGGGCCGGGCAGCAGTTTGCCCTGCGCGGTGGCGGCGGCAAAGCGGTCCGGATACATGGCGCCCAGCCAGAAGTAGACCGACGGCACGTGCGCCTCAAGACCGAAGACACCGACGTCTTCAGACCCCATCGCCGGAGGATCCGTATAGACGTTGGCTGCGCCCAACGTTCCCTCTAGCGTTGTGCGCACTCGTGCGGTCAGGGCGGGGTCGTTGAAGGTCACCGGGGTGGACTCGGCTTCGTCGACGGTTACCGTGGGAAATTTGTCGGCAGGGAGACTGGCGCTGGTGGCAACGCCGGCGGCCATCTGGCGCAGCCCGTCAAGGATCACCTGGCGCCCCTTGTCGGAGAATGCGCGCGTGGTGAGTTCGAGCTTCACCTCGTCCGGGATGATGTTGCGCTTGGTGCCGCCGTGGATGTCGCCCACGGTGACTACGGCGGGATCGCGCGGATCTTCCTCGCGGCTGACGATGGTCTGGATCTGCAGGATGTATTCAGCGGCGAGCACGATGGGGTCGCGGCCGGCGTAGGGGTAGGCACCGTGGCCGCCGATGCCCCGGATGGTGACGTCGACTGAGGTGCTGCTGGCCATGGCCGGGCCGGCGGTGATGCCGACGGTTCCAGCGGCATGGGCATTGGTGTCGTGCAGCCCGATCACCATGTCCGGCTTGCCGAAGCGCTCGTACAGGTGATCGGCGAGCATGGCCTTGGCGCCGTCGATGGTCTCCTCGGAGGGCTGCCCGACGATCATCGCCGTGCCATACCACGCGGAGCGGTTCGCGGCCAGCGTGCGCGCGGTGCCGATCAGCACCGTGGTGTGAACGTCGTGGCCGCAGGCATGCATGACGCCCACCTCCTGTCCGGCCTTGTTTTTGCTCATTACGTGCGAGGCATAGGCGACGCCGGTCTCTTCGACGATGGGCAGCGCGTCCATGTCGCCGCGAATGAGCAGGGTCGGGCCGGCGCCGTTCTTCAGGATGCCGACGACGCCGTAGGCATGCGTTCCGTCCGGGTAAACGCCGACGTGATCGGTGACCGTATAGCCTGCCTGGCGGAGTTCCTCGGCCAGCAGCGCCGAGGTGTTGGCCTCGAAATGAGAGAGTTCGGGGTGCGCGTGAATCTGCTTGTAGGTGGCGAGCAGGCCGGGAAGCTGGGCCGATTCCGACCTGGCGATATTCTGGGGCAAGTTCTGGGCGCAGACCACCGGCGCAGCGCAGAGGCAGCTCAAGGCAAGGCGGGCTATCAGCATTCACGATCCTCGAAGCATGTGGGTTGGATTTTTCCCGAGCATACAACACGCCGCTTCCGGTACACTCGGGCCCTGCCTATGACTGCCTGACCTGACCATCGGAGTCTGTGCCCGCGGCCTCGCTGCCGAATGGGTGAACTGCGTCTTTGAACTGGATCAGGAGAACTCAGGTGAAAGCTCAGAAAATTCCAGACATTCTCACGCCCCGGCTGGCGTTGATTGCGATTACCCCGGCCTGCGTGCGTTCCGAACAGACAAACGACGGGCAGCTCGGGAGGCTTGCCGATGCCCAGGTGACGGCGGCATGGCCACCCGAACACTGGGAGCCGCATGTCTTCGATCTGCTTCTGACGAGGTATGGGGCTGACCCCGCCGACGTCGGTTGGAATCGCTATATCGCCGTGCGCAACCCGGATGGCGCACGTACCCTGATCGGAACCCTTGGCGGCTTCCGCCGGCTGGAGAAGCCCGGCGAATGCGAGGTTGGCTACTCCGTCCTGCCGGACTTTCAGCGGCAGGGCTATGCGACCGAAGGAATGCTGGCCTTTCTCGGCTTTGTCTTCGAGGATCGCAGCATGGAGACAGTCGTGGCGCAGACCTTTTCCAGCCTTCCCGCATCGATCCGGGTGATGGAGAAGCTGGGCATGACGTTCGTGGGCCCGGGTTACGAAGAAGGCACGATCCTCTACCGGCGCGAGCGTCGAAAGCAGGCTACTCCTTGACGCTCACGCCCAGCGCCTTCATCTTTCGATACAGGTGGCTGCGTTCCAGGCCAAGTCCTTCGGCGGCCCGGCTGATGTTGCCGTGGCACTCGTCGATCTTCTTCAGAATATAGTCGCGCTCGTAGGCCTCGCGCGCTTCCAGCAGCGTGGCAAACTCCTCGCCGCGGGCAGAGTTACGCCCTCCGTCACGCGCTTCCCGCGGATCGCGCGAGTCGCGGTACACCAGCATCGGCAGATGTTTGCGTTCCAGCCGCTGGGCTTTGGGGTTCAGAATCAACACGCGTTCAATCAGGTTGCGCAGCTCGCGGACGTTGCCAGGCCAGTGATACTGGCGCAGTGCCGCCAGTGCGTCTTCGGCCATCTCGACACGGGGACGGCCATACTGCGCCCCGAACTCGCTTAGAAACTCCTTGACCAGCAGGGGAATGTCTTCCTTGCGATCGCGCAGGGGCGGCACGTAAAACGGAATGACGTTCAGGCGATAGAACAGGTCTTCGCGAAAATTTCCCCGGGCGATCTCTTCTTCAAGATCCTTGTTGGTCGCCGCGATCACCCGCACATCCACATGAACCGCATGCGAGGCGCCGACCGGCAGGAACCGCTGCTCGTCCAGCGCCCGCAGCACCTTCGCCTGGGTCTTCAGGCTCATATCCCCGACTTCATCCAGGAACAGCGTGCCGCCATCGGCGCGTTCGAAGGTGCCGCGCTTCTCCGCCGGAACCCCGGTTCCCCCGCCGCCCGGTGCCGCGCCATGGCGATAGCCAAAGAGCTCGGTCTCGATGTAATCCTCGGGGATCGCCGCACAGTTCAACTCCACGAAGACGCGGTCTTTGCGCAGGCTCTGCGCATGCATCGCGCGTCCGATCAACTCCTTGCCGGTGCCCGATTCGCCAAAGATCAGAACCCGTCCATTGGTCGGCGCCATCAGCTTGATCTGCTGACGCAGCGCCTTCATCGGGACGCTGTTGCCAGTCACCGTGCCCCGGGTGGCGAGCTGCCGCTGAAACTCCGCGTTATCCTCACGCATCTGGCGCGTGTGCATCGCGTTCTTCACCACGATCAGCGTGCGCGCCAGCGACAGCGGCTTTTCCAGGAAGTCGTAGGCCCCCAGCTTGGTCGCCCGAACCGCCGCCTCGATCGTGCCATGGCCGCTGATGATGATGACCTCGGGCACATTGGCGGAGTCCATCTGGCGTATCTGTCCCAGGGCCTCCAGCCCATCCCGGTCGGGAAGCCAGATGTCGAGCAGAACCACGTCGTACGCAGCATCGGAGAGGAGCGCCAGCGCTTCGCCGGCAGTCGCCGCCGTCGTCACCACGTACCCTTCTTCTTCAAGAATGCTTTGCAGCGACTCGCGGATGTCGGATTCGTCGTCGACGATCAGTACATGGTTCATAATTGCAGCTGTTGATTCCCCGTGGCCAGTTCTCAGTGGTAGGTTGTCACGACTTCGGAGGCCGCAGCGCTCTCCGCTGCGGCCGGTTCCGCGTCGACCATGCTTGCAGCTTTCAGTTCGACGATGAACCGCGCTCCTGCCGGCTCGTTCTTTTCGGCGCGGATGGTGCCGCCATGCTCCTGGATGATCTTTGCGGCGATCGCCAGGCCAAGTCCGGTGCCGCGCTGCTTGGTGGAGAAATATGGCAGGAAGAGACGCTCGCGCATATCGTCGGTGAGGCCGGTACCGGTGTCCGCCACAGTCAGTTCGATCATGCCGGAATCGAGCAGCGTGGTCTGCACCCGCATCTCGCGCAGCAGGCTGCCCTGCATGGCTTCAACCGCGTTATCGACCAGGTTGCCCAGCGCGCGCTTCATCGACTCCGGATCGGCCAGGACCAGCGGCAGATCTGCCGCCATGCGGCGTACGATGCGGATGCCCTGAGTGCGTCCGGCGAAGAGCGCAAGCGAGTTCTCGACGATGGTATTGAGATCGGCTGGCCGCGGCTGCGCGGTGGGAAACTGCGCCAGCGAAGCGAATTGATCGACCAGGCCACGCATGCTCTCGACCGAGGCGGAGATCACTTCGGCGCAGCGGCGGATGATCGCCACCGAAGGCGACTCGAGGCCGGCCGCGTTGAGCGTGGCTTCGAGACGGCCAATATGCCGCGCGATCTGTTCCGACGAAAGCGAGATCGGCGTCAGAGGGTTCTTGATCTCGTGCGCCACGCGCCGCGCAACTTCTTTCCAGGCGCTCTGCTTCTGCGCTCGCAGCAGTTCGGTGGCGTTCTCGAGGACAATCACATAGCCGAGATGCTCGCGTCCGGCGACGGCGGCACGCTCCAGCAGCGCCACCGTCACCAGCAGGTTCAGCGTGCTGCCGTTGGTCCCCATCTCCAGTTCGGCGGAGGCCGAGCCCATACGGTGGCTGCGGCGCATCAGGCGGTCGAGCGACTCCATCATCTCCGCCGGGAAGACGTCGGCCATCGCGTGGCCGAGAAATGGACGCTGCCCGCCCGGGTCCAGCATCTCCGAAAGCGCCCGGTTGGCGAGCGCGATCCTGCCTTCGACAGTAATGGTGGCAACTCCGTTCGGAATCGTCTCCAGCATCGTCTCCAGTTCGCCGCGGCGCGCTTCCAGGGTCGCGTTGGCCGCGGAGAGCAGTGCCGTGGAGGCTTCCACCTGGGCGCGGCTGCCCTCCAGGTCTTCGGCCATGTGGTTGAAGCTGCGCACCAGGTCGCCCAGCTCGTCGGTCGCGCTCTCCTGCACGCGCTGGCTGTAGTTGCCGGCGGCGATCAGGGCCATGGCATCCGCCAGGGCTTCAACCGGCTTGGTCACCTGCTTGGAGAGATGCAGCGCCAGCCAGGTGGAAGCGAACAGCGCCAGCGCGGTCATCATCAGCAGCAGGATCATGTAGGTATTGCGATACGCGCGCCGTCCCCGGTAAAGCGTCCAGTAGTTATCCGCGGCGGTGCGCAGGCGCGCCACGGTGGAGGACATGCCATGCGGCAGCGGCAAACCCACGACCACGTTCTCTACCGCTCCACCCGGCTTCGCGAGCGTCGCCAGGCCCAGCGCATAGTCGGCTCCGGCCAGGGTGAAGATGGGACTGTCCGCCTGGCGCGCGGCGTTGAGAACGGCCGAATCGACCGGATCGTTCGGAGCAATGGGCTCACTTTGCAGGTCCTGGCCAGCGGGTGAATCGATTTCGCTCGAGGCAGACGAGCCCGCCGGCGGCAGCCACCGCTTCACCCCCGATGCCTGTCCCGCACGCTGCGGCATGTTAAGCGCCGCCACCGCGCGCGCGTCGCGATAGACCACCACGAAGCCACCCTGCAGGGTGATCTCATGCTGCTGCAACACGCGCTGCACCGTCTCCCGATTCAGCAGACCGCCAGCCGTCTCCTTGGCCAGGCCCAGCGAAGGCAGGGCGGAGTTGATCGATTCCGCCTCCGCCCGGGCATTCGACGTGGTGTACTGCGAGAGCGCCAGGGCCAGCGCGTTCGAATCATCCCGCATCTGCGTGACCGGCTGTGAAAACCAGCGGTCGACCGCGCGATTCATCAGCAGGTAGCTGAACAGGAACATGAAGGCGATCGGCAGCAGGCTCACCAGCACCGCGCCCCATAGCATCCGGGTGCGCAGGCGGCTGCCCATCACCCGGCTCTTCTGGTCCGCATACAACTTCAACACGTTGCGCACCAGCATCACCAGCACGCCCATGAACAACAGGAACGCAAGCGCGGAGAGTGCGGTGTAGAGCACGATCTGCTCCGTGGTCTCCGGGTTCAAAAAGTTAACCTTGAACGCGTTAAGCGCGCCGAAGCCCAGAAAGAGAACCAGGAATCCAGCGCCCAAGGCGATGCTCCAGATCTTTCGCTGCTGCGCGCTCGTGGTCAGTGGGTTCACCTCTGGGCAGGGTCTGGATCAGTTCTCCTGTGTCTTCCGCGTACAAGAGAACTGATCTCCTGATCCGGCTTTCACTCTACTCCCGTGTTGCCGAAGCGTCTTGCCTTCACCATTCCTGTATCTCGTCACAGCAAGAGGCGATGCCTACTTGATCTGTCCGAAGCGGTAGACCAGCCCCAGGTTCAGACCCTTGCTGTTCTGCAGGGTTCCGCCGTAGGTGGTGCCAAGATAGTTTGGCGTCACTCGGAATGCCAGGTTGGGATACAGGTTGTAATCCAGGTTTGCGCCCACCGAGAACGAAGCCCCGTAGTTACCGGTCCACACGCCAATATCCTGCGCACTGAGCCCCTTAGCGTCGCCCGCAAACTTGCCGATGCCGCCCCCGCCTTCGGCAAATCCGCTTACCGAGAACTTCTCCTTGCGCACAAAGCGGTAGCTGGGTCCAGCCATGAAGCTGTACTCCGAAACCTGCGGATTGTAAGGCAGCACATTGCCCGACGGCAGGATGTTGCCCACCTTGGCGTTCCCGTACGCTCCACGCACCTCGCCGATGACTCCCAGCTTGGGGTTGAGCGCGTACAGGGTCGACGCCCAGAATGTGATCTCGTTGGTCTGCTGCTGATACTGCCCGGTGCGAAAGCGCAGATAGCCGCCGCCGCCACCGGTCTCCCAGCGGTGCCCGTATGTCTCGTCAATGGTGCGCTGAATACGCGCCTTGCGGTTCGCGGTGCTCTCGCGCCGCGGACGCCGCGTGCTCTGGGCCGAGACCGGCAGCGCGCACAGCAGAACACACGCTGCCAGGAGAGCCAGGCCAGGCTTCCTGGTCTGCGGCTCTTTCATCAAAGTCTTCGAAAGATCGAAATCTGCTGGGTTGGCGACAATCGTGCAATTGAAACTATCCGACCTGAGAATCAACGTGTTCACTCCTGCATGGCTGAGCAATCTGATACGGTGAGACTTCGTCTGAAAGAGAGCCCGCCCGCACTCTTTATTAGAACATCCGCAACGTCTCCCGGCAGCGCACCGCGCAAGAGAAGATCATCTGGGAAGCCAGTCAAGCGAGGGAAACACCATGGCGAATGGCACGCGCGGGGGCTACACCCCTGATCGACGCTCCGGCGGAGGCTTCGGCGCCTTCCTGCTTGGAATTTTGTTCACCATCGTCGCCGTGGGAATCGCCGGCTGGGTGTATCTGCGCTACGGTCACCCGCCGGTCGCGGTCGCCGATCAGGCCTTCCCCATGGAGGCACAGATCGTTCACGTGCCGCTCAACGCGCGTATCGCCCGCGAGATCGAACAGCCTCCCTTCGGCGCCAGCGAGGATGCCTTCGAGGCCGGAGCCAGGCTCTACGTCACCAGCTGCGCAAGCTGCCACGGTACGCCACGCCACAACGCCCCCTACGCAAAGTGGATGTACCCTGTCGCCCCGCAGCTCTGGCAAAAGCACACCCGTGGCAACGTCGTCGGGGTTTCGGACGACGAACCCGGCGAGACCTACTGGAAGATCAAAAACGGCATTCGCCTCACCGGCATGCCCGAGTTTCAGCACCTTTATTCGACCGCGCAGATGTGGGACATCGCGCTGCTGCTGAAGAACGCCGATCAGCCCTTGCCGGATCCGGTTGCGAAGATCCTGGCTACCGGCGATCCTGCCGGCTCGACCTCCGCCACCCCGTAGCAGGCAGCCCCAGGGCTCCGCCCGCGCTGGACCAGACTCCGCCCGCGCTGGACCAGACTCCGCTCGCGCTGGACCAGGCTCCGCCCGCGCTGGCCAGGTGCCGCCCGCGCCGGCTTGTCCGGACTCTGCTGGGCGTCTGCCACGTCGCCGCCAACCTTTGCCGCGTACGAGGCCTGCGGCAAAGTGTCGGCCGGCGTGCAGGAATGTATTGCCAATCGTTCCGTAATGGGCATAGTATCCGTTTCGCACTCGACAGAAGAGCTGTTACGCAGGCGGCGCTGGCCGGGTGGCTGTGAGGCCCTCTTCCGAAGCAGTCCAGGTAGTGAACCAACGCATGATTGGGCACGAGACCCATCAGCGTGCATTGGAGCGAAACAACATGTCTTGGTACGCATACTGCATTGCAGAACGTCAATCTTTTCCTGAACTTGCCCGCCACCGTCGTCCGATGCCCCTCACCGGAGTTACCGGACTCTTCGGGAACCAAACCTTTCTCTTTCCGGCAGGCGATCTCGCAGTGATCGTCTCTGAACATGCCGCGTCCGATAGCGAACGCTTCGACCAGCAGGCGGCCAAGGATCACGCGCGGGTGATCTCGGACTGCTTCAAACTCTCCACCGTCCTTCCCTTCCGCTTCGCCACCACCTTCCATGATGACGATGCGCTCCGGCGCTCGGTACGCTCCAACCAGAGACACTTTCTGGCCAATGTGGAGCGACTGCGCGGCAAGGCCGAGATGCACCTCAAGGTACTCGTCGACGATACCTGTCCCGGCAACGCCGCACGCGACATGACGGTTGGTCAGCAGTACCTCACCAGTCTGCGCGAAAGCGCCAGCCGCCAACGCGAGCGCCAGTCCAAAGCGCGCGCTCTTTCCATCCAAATGCATCGCATGTTTCTGCCGATCGCCGAAGAGGTGACCTGCAAGCGCATGGATTCAGGCAAAATGCTGCTCGATATCGCTCACCTCATCGATCACAAGACCGTCGAGCGCTACCAGAACAAGTACTCATCGGCCACCCAGGAGTTGAAGGAGTGCCGGATGCAGCTTTCGGGTCCCTGGCCCCCGTACCACTTCGTCCATAAGCAGGCTGCAGCTCACGCGCAGCACCACGCTTAGTTCCAGTAGCTCGGTTCCAGTAGCTCGCGGACCTGAATTCTTATATCTGCAAAACCACGGGCGAACCTGCATTCACGGTTCGCCCGCTTCTTTTTCGCGCGTTCCGTTGTTGCGCGATTGCCTTCAAGTTGCCTCGTCTTATCTTTTCTTTTCTTCAACTTGGAGCCTCCTGAAGGACACCCTTTACACGCGGCCGGGCATCCGAATTTACAGGTTATGGAGCCGTCTGCGTATCCGCTCGCTCAGCATTCGTCCTTCTCAGCGGCGTGAAAGCGCTCCGGCTCCGCCCAGGAGACTAATCAAGATGCAACCCAGCAACAAACGCACTGCCCTCCCCTCTCTGCCTTTCCACCTCATCGCCGGCAGCGTCTTCTCGACCGTTCTGCTCGGCGGCGTAGCGTTCGCCCAGGAGGCGAACCCGACCAGCGTTCCCGCTCCTCAATCCGCGGCCGTCGTCACCCAGAACGGCGACATCTTCTTCTACAAAGTAAACGTGGTGCGGCGCGACATCGACTGCATTAACTACCTGCACCGCAGCGGATCGACCGACCTGCGCTTCGTCGGCACCAACCTGCTCCCAGGAGCCGAGGGCAAGGCCACCGTCAAGAGCGAACGTGGCAAGATCTCCGTCGATGCTGAGTTCAAGGGACTCACCCCCGCTAACGGCTTTGGTCCCGAGTACCTTACCTATGTGCTCTGGGCGATCTCGCCCGACGGCCGCCCCGTGAACCTCGGCGAGGTCCTGCCGGCCGGCACCAAGAACAACATCTCCGTCTCCGTTCCGCTGCAGTCCTTCGGCCTCATCGTCACGGCCGAGCCCTACTACGCCGTCTCCACCCCTTCCGACATCATCGTGCTTAAGAACGTCGCAACCGACGACACCAACGGCACGCTTGAGAAGGTGACCGCCCACGCCACCCTGCTTCCCCGCGGCGTCTACTCCGAAGAGACGGATGGTCCGCACACCATCTCTCACCCCATCACCCGCGACGAGAAATCGCCGCTCGAACTGTACGAAGCCTACAACGCTGTGCGCATCGCGCAGAATGCCGGCGCCGAGCAATATTCACCGCAAATCTTCGCCGACGCCAATCAGGACCTCAAGAACGCCGCCGACATCGACTCGAACAAACACCCTGACCGCAAGCTCGAAATCTCCAGCGCCCGCGAAGCCGTCGAACGCGCCGAAGACGCCCGCGTCGACACCCTAAGAAAGAAAGCGGCGGAGCGCCAGCGCAATGCTGAAATCGCCAAACAGGACGCCCAGCAGGCAGCCGCTCAGTCCCAGGCGCAGGCCCAGGCGGCGCAGCTGCAGGCCGATGAAGCCAAGCTGCAGGCACAGCAGGCGGAACTGGCTAAGCAGCAGGCCGACGCTGCTCGCGCGGAAGCCCAGGCCCAGGCCGCCCAGGCCGAAGCTCGCGCCGCTGCCGCCAATCAGCAGGCGCAAAGCGCCGAGCAGATCCGTGAGAAGCTGCGCGAGCAGTTGAACAGCGTGCTCGCCACCAGCGAATCCGCTCGCGGTCTCATCGTCAACCTGTCCGATGTGCTCTTCGACACCGGCAAGTACACGCTCAAGACCGGCACCCAGATCTCGCTCGCCAAGGTCGCCGGCATCCTCGAAGCCTACCCCGGCCTTAAGGTTCAGGTGGAGGGCTATACCGACTCTGTGGGCAGCGACCAGTTGAACCAGACGCTCAGCGAGAACCGCGCCAACGCCGTGATGAACTTCCTGGTCTCGCAGGGCGTCCAGCAGTCCAACATCACCGCCCAGGGCTTCGGCAAGGCTGACCCGGTCGCTGACAATTCGACCGCCGCGGGCCGCGCCCAGAACCGTCGCGTCAACCTGGTAGTCTCCGGCAATGCCATTGGCATCGACGAAACCTCGGGTCCGTCGTCCGGCTCAAACCAGTAACGAAGCGGGTTCTACGTACAACGCTCGTTCAGAAACGGCTGCCCCCTCATGGCAGCCGTTTCTGCATCTCACCATCGCTGATACAAAGGATGCCATGGAAAGTCTGCGTGGAAAGATCGTATTCATCACCGGTGCGAGTTCCGGCATTGGCCAGGCAACCGCCCGGGCCTTTGCACAACAGGGTGCCAGGCTGCTGCTGTGCGCCCGCCGCCAGGAGAAGCTGACTGCGTTTGCCGCGGAACTGGATGCCGCCGAAGACGTCTTCACCTTCCGCCTCGACGTTCGTGACCGCACCGCGGTCGAAGAAACCCTGGCCAATCTCCCCGAAGAGTGGAAGGCGATGGACATTCTCGTCAACAACGCCGGCCTGAGCCGCGGCCTCAACAAACTCTACGAAGACGACCCGCAGAACTGGGAGGAGATGCTCGACACCAACGTGAAGGGTCTGCTCTACGTCACCCGCGCCATCGTTCCCGGCATGGTCGAGCGCGGCCGCGGCCACGTCATCAATCTCGGCTCGACCGCCGGCAACCAGACCTACGCCAAGGGGACCGTCTACTGCGCCAGCAAGGCCGCCGAGAAGGTCATCAGCGAAGGCCTCAAACTCGACCTGATGGGCACCCCGGTGCGCGTCACCACCGTCGATCCCGGCATGGTCGAAACCGCGTTCTCCGAAGTCCGCTTCCACGGCAACAAGGACAAAGCCGCCAAGGTCTACGAGAATCTGACCCCGCTCGAGCCGGAAGACGTTGCCGACGCGATCGTATGGGCGGCCACGCGGCCGCCGCGCGTCAACATCCACTCCATCCTGCTCACCTCCATCGACCAGGCCAATTCGAACGTCGTCCATCGCAGGGTCGCTTCATAGGACCCCGCGCGGCGACGCTATCCGAAGTGGACGCAACCCTAAAACGCTTCTCAGGCATGCATATTCTTTGGTGCAATGCAGGTTGCTGTTCAACCCCAATGTCCTCTACTTTGAAGAACTTAGGCAACAATCGCAGGGAGGGGTGGCCAGGCCTCGTTCAGGCCAGCGGAGGCGCAATCTGCGAACCCGCCGGCGTCGCCAGGTCGAGCGGCAGCCACAGCGAAAACAGCGTGCCGTGAAAGTGCGGTGACAACTCCTGCAGCCGGCTCCGCATGCTGATGCGGCCGCCGTGCTTGTCGATGATGCCCTTCGAAATCCAGAGCCCGAGCCCGGTCCCGGTGATCTCCTTGCTGGTGTGAAACGGCTCAAAGAGATGCTTCTTCATCTTGGGCAGAAAGCCGGTTCCGGTGTCAGCGACCGTAATCCGCGTTCCGGGGATCTCGGTGATCGGGCAGCGTGCCGGGCGCAGCCGCACGTGCAGCTTGCCGCCCTTGGGCATGGCATCGTAAGCGTTGCGGATCAGGTTGTTCAGCACCTGGCGCAGGTCCCCCTCCAGCAGCATCGCGCTGGGCGTCTGGCGCAGGCGCAGCTTCACCTCCACCTTGCGCGAGGCAAAGCGGCTGGTATACAGCCGCAGGATCGCCGGAATCGTCTCGTGCAGGTCCACCGGCGCCGCCGCCGTCTGCTGCCGGTGAAACCGCAGCGTCTGCATGGTGATGTCGGAGATGCGCGCAATCTCCTGCTCGGCCAGCGAGGCGTAGGTGCGCATGTCGTCCGTGGTCTCGGCCGTGCGCACCAGGTAAAGCAGGTTGATCACGGCCTCCAGCGGATTGTTGATCTCGTGCGCGATGGAGCTTGCCAGCTGCCCCACCGCCGCCAGCTTCTCGCTACGGCGCAGCGCCTCTTCCGAAAGCCGCGTCTGGGTCACGTCGCGGAACGTAACCACCGCCCCCCGCGCCCGGCCATCCTGCAGGATCGGCTGCGCCGACATCTCCGCGTAGAAGAAGCTGCCGTCTTTGCGGAACACATGATCCACCTGGTTCGAGAATGGCCGGCCCTCGCGAAAGACGTTGTAGATGCAGCACTCGGTGCTCGGATAGACGCGCCCGTCCGGATAGTGGTGGTGCACCATCGCATGCATGTTCCTGCCCACCAGTTCGTGGGCCTCGTACCCAAGCATCGAGAGCGCAGCCCGATTCACAAACGAGCAGTTCCCGTCCAGATCGACGCCCCAGATGCCCTCCCCGGCGGAGTCCAACAGCGCCTGCCATGGCTGGTCGTCGGCAATCATCGTCGTCCGGTCGTGCATGGCTTGGCCCCGTCCATAGTTCATCACTCTGCCATAGGATGCAATTTTTTCGGGATGGTCACGCCGGCGGCAGTCCGCAACCAGCATTAAGATGAAGGGTGGAAGAGCGAGACCATGACGGAAATCAAGCAGGCAGACCTTATCGAAAGCGTGCGCGCGGCGCTGCAGTACATCAGCTTCTATCATCCTGAGGACTACATCACCAATCTCGCGCGAGCCTACGTGCTGGAGCAAGCACCCGCCGCAAAGGACGCCATGGCGCAGATCCTCATCAACTCGCGCATGTGTTACGAGGGCCATCGCCCCATCTGCCAAGACACCGGAATCGTCACCATCTTCCTCAAGATCGGCCTCGACGTGCGCCTGGTCGATGACGCCGGCGCCTCTCCAACCCTCTCGCTGCAGCAGATCTGCGACGAAGGCGTTCGCCAGGCATGGCTCGACCCGGACAACAAGCTGCGTGGCTCCATCCTGCGCGACCCCGCATTCTCCCGCCGGAACACTGTCGACAACACACCCTGCGTGGTTGAAGTCTCGCTGGTTCCCGGCAACCGGATCGATGTCACCGTTGCCGCGAAAGGCGGAGGCTCGGAGGCCAAGTCGAAGTTCGTCATGCTCAATCCCTCGGATTCGGTCGTCGACTGGGTCATCCAGACCGTTCCCACCATGGGCGCGGGCTGGTGCCCGCCCGGTATGCTCGGCATCGGCATCGGCGGCACCGCCGAGAAGGCCATGCTGCTGGCCAAACAGGCGCTGATGGACCCCATCGACATGCAGGAACTCAAGGCCCGCGGCCCGCAGAATAAGATTGAGCAGCTTCGCATCGACCTCTATGACCGGGTGAATGCGCTCGGGATTGGCGCCCAGGGGCTCGGCGGCCTGACCACCGTGCTCGATGTGAAGATCCTCGACTGGCCGACCCACGCAGCCAACCTCCCCGTAGCCATGATTCCCAACTGCGCCGCTACCCGCCACGCGCACTTCATGCTGGACGGCTCCGGGCCGGTGTATCTCGATCCCCCCTCCGAAGACAAGTGGCCGAAGCTGACCTACGACGTGCACAGTGCCCGTCGGGTCAACCTCGACACGGTCACCCGGGCAGACGTCGAGACCTGGAAGCCGGGCGAAGTCATCCTGCTGTCCGGCAAGCTGCTGACCGGGCGCGACGCTGCCCACAAGCGGATGTCCGACATGCTCAACCGCGGCGAGTCCCTGCCGGTCGACTTCACCAACAAGTTCATCTACTACGTGGGCCCGGTGGACGCGGTGCGCGACGAGGCCGTCGGCCCCGCCGGCCCCACCACCGCCACCCGTATGGACAAGTTCACCCGCCAGATGCTCGCCGAAACCGGGATGCTCGGCATGATCGGCAAGGCCGAACGCGGAGCAGCCGCGATTGCCGCCATCCGCGACTACCGCGCGGTCTACCTGATGGCGGTCGGGGGCGCCGCCTACCTGGTGTCGAAGGCCATCAAGCACTCCCGCGTCCTGGCCTTCGAGGATCTCGGCATGGAGGCGATCTTCGAGTTTGAAGTGGTTGACATGCCGGTAACCGTCGCCGTCGATGCGAACGGTACCAGCGTGCATCAGACCGGCCCGGCGGAGTGGCAAGCCCGGATCGCGGCAAGCCAGAGCTTAGGTGGAATTGCCATCCTGGGCCAGTAACGTAAGGGAACGTACGTCCTGACGCCGGAAAGGCGCCACTTTTGGGATTTCTGGACCGCTTCGCCGTAAGGCTTAGGAGATGCGCGACGGATTTTCAGCGGCCGCGGGTTTGTTGCGGCTGAGCAGCGTCGTGCGCCGGCGGGTGCGGGCGCGAGCCCTCTCGCTGGCGTGATCGATCTTCTTCCAGAAGCCGACGAAGTAATCCACCGCGGAGATGATGGAGACGATCGTCATCCAGTAGATGGCGGTCATGGCGATCAGGTGCACGGCGACGACAAAGCCGCCATGAAAGTGCGGAAACCAGAGCCAGTAATCCCAGCGATGCGCCAGGATGGCCGCGACGACGGAGACGATCTGGATGACGGTCTTCAGCTTGCCGATCTCAGACGCGTCGATGGTAAAGCCCTCGGAGGCGGCGATTGAGCGCAGCCCCGACACCAGGAACTCGCGTCCGATAATGAGCACGGCGATCCAGGCTGGGACGATGCGCGGATTGTAAGCCACCAGGATGATGTAGGCGGCGGCGACCATCAACTTATCGGCCAGCGGGTCCAGCAGCATGCCGATGGTGGTGATCTGCTTGCGCCTGCGCGCGAGATAGCCATCCAGCCCGTCCGTGATGCTGGCCAGGATGAAAAGCCCCGAAGCTGCCAACTCCTGCTCGCCGTTATCGCCATGAAACGGCGAGTGCGGGGAGAGAAACCAGATGAGCAGCGGCACACTTGCGATGCGGCTCAACGTGATGGAGTTGGGAAGGTTCATGGGCCCTCGGGCGGGTGGGGACACTCCGCGCATTAGACACGCTTATTCTGCCATATCAATAGAACGATGCGCCCGCGCAGGGTGATTCCTACACACCGCGTGATAAAGTTTGCGTGTTCGCAGCCGACGCCAGCCTCCTCCGGTTCCTGCCTTATGTGGTTACCAGCACGCCTCCGACTTCGCCTTGCATGGGCTTTGCTGTGCGCTCTTGCGGCGGTCTGCGGCGAAGGAAGACTGCCCGGTCAGGGGTTCCAGGCTCCCGTTCTGGTGCCGGTTCCAGGCGGAAACCAGCCAGTCGCGGTATACACGGCGGACGTGAACGGAGATGGCAAGCCGGACCTGATCTATATTGACGCCGGCGCGACCCCGGAGGCCTCGACCACGCATGTGCTGCTGGGAGACGGCAAGGGCGGGTTCACCGAATCTACCAGGATTGCCACGGCCGGGACGTCGATTGCAGTTGGGAAGCTGCTGGGAACCGGGCATGTGGACATCGGCTGGCTGACGAGCTCGCAACAGGCCGGCGGAGCCTACGGGACGACGTGGCACATCGCCGGCGGAGTGGGTGACGGCACTTTTGCGGCACCCGCTGCTGGCGGAATTGCCGCGCTGCAGACGGCTGCGCCGTCCTTCGATTTTCTGAAGGTTGCAAATCAATCCGGTCAGCTGAATACGGTTCCGTCCATTGTGGCGGAAGACACGGCCAGCGGCTATCTCTTCGCGTTCCCGATCGAGCTGACCGGCCTGCGAGCCACGGACACGCAGCTGCCGAGCGGCACGGGTCCTCTGGCGCTCGGCGACATGAATGGGGATTCTTACGACGACATCGTCGTCGATGGGCTAAAGCTCTTCGACACGCAGACGTTTCTGGGAGCACCTTCGACCAGCGGATCGGACTTTGGGCGGCAGGTCGAAAACTTCATCCATCCGGTTCAGTCGTTGACGCTTGCGGACTTCAATGGCGATGGGAAGCTGGACATCGCCTTGGAAGAACTGGCCGGGCGCATCGTCGTGTACGCGGGAAATGGCGACGGAACGTTCTCTGCATCGCCCATCGGCGGGACCGTGTCGGTGGACAGCAGCATGGGCGATGGCGGCTATCTGGTCGCCGCCGCAGACCTGAACGGCGACGGAATTCCTGATCTGCTGACCTCGACGCCGCTCGGCATCTCCGTGCTGCTGGGCACGGCGAGCGGCAATTTCACCCTCCAGGGCACCTACTCGGCGGGAGCGGGCACCCACGCGACCTACGCGACGGCGGACTTCAACCAGGATGGCGCTCTCGATGTGGCGATGGATGCTCCGGGCGGAATTGAAATCCTGTACGGAAAGGCGGCCGCTGGTTCGACTGCGCTGACCGGCAGCGTGACCTCATCGGCGGCGTCCGCCTTTGAGGCGGCCTTCACGATCTCGGCGACGCTGATGCCTCCGGCCGGCGGAGCGGCTCCTACCGGGTCTGTCACGTTCACGATTCAGTCGATCAACGGGCTCACCTTCGGCCCCTTTATGGCGCCGGTGCAAAGCGGCGTCGCCATCTACACGGTGCCGGCGGTGACTCCCAATACCGGCGGGCATCCTGTCGTACCGGGCAACAATCAGATCACGGCGGTCTACAGCGGCGACTCGACTTACGCTCCGCTCACCTTGTCCGGCACCCACACGGTCATGCTGGGCCCGACCAACGTCACCCTGACCCCCATACCGCCAGCGACCAGCCTGCCGACCAGCATCACCTACGGCGAACCGGTGAACGCGTACGTTCATTTCAATGTGCAGGACGACGGCTTTCCGGCCACGGGCACCTGGACGCAGTTCGTCAATGGAGTGGCGGTTCTTGGATGCATCGATCTTCCGGTCCCCGGCGGCTCCAACTGCCCCTACGGCGAGACCGGGCTTCCACTCGGAAACTACAGCTTCACCGAGGTCTATAACGGAGGGCCCGCCAATGGCGACGACTACAACGGCACCAGTCCGATGTCAACGCCCTTGAGCTTCCCGGTGGTGCAGGACCCCACAACGACGGTCGTCAGTTCGTCGATGAACCCGGCGACCGCGGGAACCACGATCATCCTGACTGCCACTGTAACCGGCCAGCCGGCGACTCCGGTCGGAACTGTGACGTTCTTCGACGGCTCGAGTCTTTTAGCGCCCGCCACCACGCTCAATGCAGCCGGAATTGCGGCCCTGACCACCTCCGCGCTCACGGTCGGTACCCACCAGATCACCGCCGTCTATACGCCGGGCGTGCCAGTGGGAAGTACCGTATCGAACTTCCTCCCGTCGACTTCCATGCCATTTCCGCAGCAGATCGACCCGCCTCCGGTGACGGTCGCAAGCCGCCTGACCCTGACATCCAGCATCAATCCGTCGACTCCCTCCGAGCCGGTGACATTTACCGCCGCGGTGACGCTTGCTGCATCCACAGCCAATCTGAAGGCGACGGGTACAGTCTCGTTCCTGGATGGCGGCGCGGCGCTGGGTGCGGGAACGGTCGATGCAAACGGCATCGCCACGTTGACCACCGCTTCGCTGAGTTCCGGTACGACCCACGCCATCACGGCGACGTACCCCGGAGCAACGACCGCGGCAGGCAGCATCCTGCCGGGCGTCTCCAATGCCGTCATGCAGACGGTTGCCGGCGCCATCGCCGCCGAACCCAGCGGATTCCTGATGACCCTGTCGCAGAACCCGGTTTATGTGAGCGCCGGCGGATCGGCCGTGTTGACCATCTCGGTGGTCGAAAACTCCGGCTTTAGTGCGCCGGTGACGCTGAGCTGTGAGGGAGTGCCACGAAACTCGACATGCGGCTTCGCGGGCGCGGTCATCCCGACGGGAGGCGGCATCACCACGCTCGAGCTCTCGACCAGCGGCCCCGGAGCTTGCGGCAATCCATCCGAGCCGTACGCTTCGAACCGGCACCCCGGCCTGACCGGCCTCGCGTTCGCTGGTGCGTTCCTGGGGCTGCTCGCAATTCCGCGCCGACGCAGACCACGGATGATTCGATGGATGGTGGTGGCATGGTTTGCGGGTTTGGCGGGAGTGTCCACCCTGGCCGGATGTGGCGGGAACTGTACCGATCTGGGAACACTGCCCGGAACATACACCCTGAGTGTCACTGGAACGCCGGGTCAGACGAGCACCAACAGCACTAGCGCTCCGGTCGGCCCGCAGACCATCCACTTAGTACTGAAGGTCTCCGTGCCGTAGACGGCTGGCAACGCGGAATGCTCCCGTTGGCCGCAAGCGAGCATTCGCTTGCCGGCCAATGGAAGCACCTGGTCGATCGTTCGCGATGCCTATGCGTACATCCCGCGCTGCTTGGTCGTGTAGGCAACTCGATCGATCGCCAGCATGTAGGCGGCGATGCGGTTGTTGACCTTGTGCGTATCCCCGTAGCTGACCACGTCCTTGAAGGAATCGCACATGATGGCGTCGAGTCGCTGATTCACCTCGAGCTCGGTCCAGAAATAGCCCATGCGGTCCTGCACCCACTCGAAGTAACTGGCGGTGACGCCGCCGGCGTTCGCGAGGATGTCGGGGATGACGAAGATGCCCTTGGCTTCGAGCATGTCGTCGGCCAGGGTGGTGGTGGGACCGTTCGCGCCTTCGCACAGGATGCGGCAGCGCAGGTCCGCGGCGTTGCGGCTGGTGATGACGTTTTCGGTCGCGGCCGGAATCAGGATCTCGCATTCGCGGGTCAGCAATTCGGCCCGGTCGCAGGCCTCGGCTTTGGCGAAACCGTTGATGGTGCCGGCTTTCGCGCGATGCTCGATCAGCCCCGGGATGTCGATGCCGTCCAGGTTGACGAGAGCGCCGTCAAATTCGGCGATGCCGATGATGGTGTAGCCCTTGTGGTAGAGGATTTTGGCAGCGTTCGAACCCACGTTGCCGAAGCCCTGGATGATGACCCGGCAGCCTTCAACGGTCAGACCAAGGTGCTTCAGCGCCTCGTCGCAGCAGACGGAGATGCCGCGGCCGGTCGCTTCCTTGCGCCCACGGGAGCCTCCGATGTTGACCGGTTTTCCGGTAACGACGGCGGTCGAGGTCTGCCGCATGTGCATGGAGTAGGTGTCCATGATCCACGCCATGGTCTGCTCGTTGGTGTTCATGTCCGGTGCGGGTACGTCTTTCTCAGGCCCGATGAACTCGATGAGTTCGGCGGTGTAGCGGCGCGTCATGCGTTCCAGTTCCCCCTGCGACATATTGCGCGGGTCGCAGATGACGCCGCCCTTGGCGCCCCCGAAAGGAATGTTGACCACGGCGCATTTCCACGTCATCCAGCTGGCGAGCGCCCTCACCTCGTCGAGCGAAACGTCGGGCGAGTAGCGGATCCCGCCCTTGGCGGGTCCCCGGGCTTGCGAGTGCTGCACCCGGTAGCCGGTGAAGACTTCGATGGAGCCGTTGTCCATCTGTACCGGAATGTGAACGATGATCTCGCGGGTGGGATAACGAAGCACCTTCCAGATGCCTTCATCGAGGTTGAGCTTGCGTGCGGCCAGGTCAAAACGTGCGGCTTGTGCTTCCCAGGGGTTCCTTTCGTGCTCGAAAGCCAACTCCTGCTCCAGGGTAAAGAGCTTGCCATCTACGGGGGTCGTTACTGCCATGTTCAACTTCCTTTTCTCTAGCACTGGTATCAGCGATTCTCCGGCCATCGGAATTTACTCCTGTCAACGTCCCGTGATTTAGACGTGAAGATCGTCCGGTTGCCCGACCAGGCCGGTCTGTGGTCGAGCCCTGCGGAGTATAGGCTTCGCGTAAGATGCCTCGCAACCGGTGCGAGCGACCAAGGCCTGCGACTTTCGGGGAAGTACCATGAGGATCGACAATAGGATCGATCATGAAGTCCCGATATGAAAGCACCCCCGACCGCGCGGCGTTCCAGAAGCTGACCCGCGATCATACCCTCATCCCCGTCTTCCGCAGTGTCACCGCCGACCTGGAGACGCCGGTTTCGGCCTTTCTGCGCATCGCCGACCAGGAGCCAGAGGCGTTCCTGCTCGAGAGCGTCGAAGGCGGCGAGCACGTCGGGCGCTACACGTTCATCGGTATCTCGCCCTATAAGAAGATGGTGGCACGGGGCCGCGAGATCCAGATTCAGGAAGGCCGCAGGCGCAAGTCGTTCCAGGGCGACATCTTCGAGGAGTTGAAGCGCGCGCTGAACGGACACAGACCGGCTCGGTTGGCCGGACTGCCTCCGTTTACCGCCGGCGCCGTCGGCTTCTTCTCCTATGACGTGGTTCGGCTGATCGAGCGCCTGCCGGCGACCGCCGAGGACGAACTCGGCGTGCCGGATGCCTGCCTGATGTTCTTCGACCAGGTCGTCGCCTTCGACCACGTGAAGAAGGAGATCCTGCTGATCGCCACCGCCGACCTGACCCGCGGCGGCAGCTACGGCGAGTGCGAGCGGCGGCTGGACAGGCTGGAGAAGCGGCTGGCGACGGCTCTACCCAAATCAGCACTCGCGGGACCAAAACCCAAAGGCAAGCTGAAGATGAAGCCGCGGACTCCCAAAACGGAGTTCCTGGCGGCGGTCGCGAAGGCGAAGGAATACATCGCCAGCGGCGACGTGTTCCAGTGCGTGCTCTCGCAGCGCTTCGACTGCAAGCCCGGCGTGCCGGCCTTTGAAATCTATCGTTCGCTGCGCATCGTCAACCCGTCTCCCTACATGTTTTTCCTGCGCTTCGCCGAGGGCGCGCAGCACATCGTCGGCTCATCCCCGGAGCTGCTGGTGCGCGTTCATGCGCGCAAGGTGGAGTACCGGCCGATCGCCGGAACCCGCAAGCGTTCCGCCGATGAAGTGGAGGATCGTGCGCTCGAGGCCGACCTGCGCGCCGACGAGAAGGAAGTCGCCGAACACATCATGCTGGTCGACCTTGGCCGCAACGATGTTGGCCGGGTGAGCGAGTTCGGCAGCGTAAGGGTCAAGGACCTCATGTTCGTCGAGCGCTATAGCCACGTCATGCACCTGGTCAGCTCGATCGAAGGACAGTTGAAGCCCGACCTGGAGCCGATCGACGCCTTCAAGGCCTGCTTTCCCGCCGGAACCCTGAGCGGCGCACCCAAGATTCGTGCCATGGAGATCATTGAAGAACTCGAGCCGGCACGACGCGGAGTGTACGGCGGAAGCGTCTTCTACGCCGACTTCAGCGGCAATCTGGATAGCTGCATCGCCATACGGACGCTCTACATGCATGGTGAGATGGGCCATGTCCAGGCAGGCGCGGGGATCGTGGCCGACTCCGTTCCGGAGTCTGAGTTCGAAGAGTGCGGGAACAAGGCTCAGGCGGTGGTGAAGGCAATCGAACGAGCCAGGGGCCTCTAGCCCGAGGTAAGGTCTACCCGGCTCCGGCCCCTTCCGCGGGGCCGGAAGGTCCGCGCGTGCTCTAAACTGGACCCAACTTTCTTCGGGGCGCGGCAGCATGGCTTCACGCAGCAGACGTTGGTGGTGGGGCCTGCTGGCTGCGGGCGCCCTGTTGCGAGCGGCGCTGATCTACTTTCCGCGTCCGGTGGATGACGACACCGACGTTTACGCGGAACTTGGGCGCAATCTGCTGCATCACGGAACCTACGGATGGATGGACGACGGCGTCGTCTCACCCTCGCTGTTTCGCCTTCCCGGCTATCCGGTGGTGCTGGCATTGCTGGGCGAGAAGATTCCGCTGGTACTCGCGTTTCAAGCGCTGGCCGACCTCTTCGGCTGCGTACTGCTCGCGCTGGCTGTTCGCCGCGTCGCGGGCGAACGAGCCGCCCTCTGGACGCTGGCTCTGGCCACAACCTGCCTGTTCACTTCCATCTACGACGCCTCCGCGATGACCGAAAGTCTCTCGCTCTTTGCCGTGGCCGCCGCCATCTGGGCCGCAGGCGAGTTCCTCGCGACAGGCGATTCGTTGACCGGGCGCCTCCCGGCTAAGCGCCTGCTCCCGCTCGCTGCCGCCGCGGCTCTTGCCATGCTGCTGCGTCCGGATGGAGTGCTGGTGCTTTTCGCGTCCGTCGCCGCGCTCGCCTGGCATGGTGTCCAGCGCGCAGGATGGCGCCGAGCAGGTCTTGTGAGTTCCTTGTTCGCCGCCATGGCGTGTCTGCCCCTGGCGCCGTGGACCATCCGCAACGCGCTGGTCTTCCACGTCTTTCAGCCGCTCGCGCCGCGCCACGTGAACGATCCCGGCGAACGCGTAAACCTCGGGTTTTACCGCTGGCTGCGCACCTGGTCGACCGAGTTCGAAACCACGGGCGCCGTCTACTGGAAGGTGGGCGCGGAGCCCATCTCCATGGCGGACCTCTCCTCACGCGCCTTCGACTCGCCAGCCCAGCGAGCCCGGACGACAGCTCTCATCGAGCGTTATAACCAGCGGAGAGACATCGACGCGGCCCTCGATGACGATTTTGGCGCACTCTCCGAGCAGCGGGTGCGAGCACATCCGCTGCGCTACTATCTTGAGCTTCCGCTGCTGCGCGTCGGCGACATGCTGCTGCGGCCACGAGTCGACGGAACCTACCTCCCGGCGGCATGGAGCAAGACGCGCGGCGAACCGGTCGAAGAGGCAGAGTGGATCGGCTTAGGGCTGCTCAACCTCTTCTACGTCGCGGCGGCTCTCGCCGGCGCCTGGCGAGGGAAGATACCCGCGGCGGCCTTCATGGGAACCTACCTGATCCTACGCTGCATGGTGCTGGGAGGTATGGAAAATCCGGAGCCGCGCTACACGCTTGAACTTTACCCAATTCTCCTGGCATGCGCAGGCGTCGGGCTGGGTGGGACCTCGCGCCGGGCTGGCTAGGCAAAGCTGCACAGCTCCGAAAACGCATTCACGGCCGAAGTTTGCGGCGACTAAGATTCTTAGTCTTCGCTCTCCTGCTGCAGTGCCCACCAGACCGCCCCGACAATCTGCGCCGCACCGATCATCCGGGTCAGGTTCGGACGGTCGTGGAGTTCCTTCATCAGCGCTCGCCAGGGTGCCGGGCCGGCGTGCCACGCCATGGCATCGCGCTGCGGATGAACCAGTGCCATCACGCCGTCGCCGATCAGCGCCATGGCGGCAAAGTGTTTCCAGCGTTTCGGGGCCAGGAACATGCACGTGCCTCCATCCGGTTAGAGGCCGCACAGGCCCGGGCTGTTGCCGCAAGCGTAAAATCAGACCATGGTCTTCGTGCTCGATAACTACGACTCGTTCACCTACAACCTGGTGCAGTACATGGGCGAACTGGGCGCGGAGATGGTGATTCGCCGCAACGATGAAGTCTCTCCCGAGCAGATCGAAGCGATGCAACCGGACCGGATCCTGATCTCGCCCGGGCCGTGCACGCCGCAGGAGGCAGGAATCTCGATCGCGCTCCTGAAGCACTTTGCCGCCAGCCAGCAGAACGGGGGCCGCCGGGTTCCAATCCTGGGCGTTTGCCTCGGCCACCAGGCGATTGGGGCGGCCTTCGGTGGCCGGGTGGAACGCGCCGCGAAGCTGATGCACGGCAAGACCAGCCAGGTGGAGCACGATGGCAGGACCATCTTTGCCGGCATCCCTCCCGGCATGACCTGCACCCGCTATCACTCGTTGATCGTGTCCAACGAGAGTCTGCCGGAAGACTTGGAGGTCTCCGCCAGCACCACCGAGGCAGGCACCGGCGCAAGCACGATCATGGCTTTGCGGCACCGCCGCCTGCCGATCGAAGGCGTGCAGTTCCATCCTGAAAGCGTGCTGACCCGCGACGGGAAGACGCTGATCCAGAATTTTCTCAAGATGTAGGAGCAGCGATGCGGGTTGGTGCGCAAGGCGCTTGGATGGTGGCCCCGGCTGGGATGGTGACGCCGGCCTGGATGGTGCTGGCGGCTTGGGTCGTGCTGGCGGTGCCGGATGCATGTGCCCACGCTCAAGCCGGCCCCATCGGAAGCGTTGCCGCGGCGGACGCCACGGTTACCGGCAGCGGCGGCGCAGCGATGGTGCCGGCAGGCACCAGGCTGGACCTCCCGAACGGGAGCACCGTGACCGCGGCAAAGGACCATACGGCTCCGGTTCTGCTGGCACGAGGCGGCGAAATTCGCGTCTGCCAGACGACTCGCCTTCAGGTCTCGCAAGCCCCCGACCAGGCCCTGCTGCTCGGCCTGGATCGCGGAGCTCTTGAGATCCGCACCAACGTGACGGCCGCGGACGTGCTGGTGACGCCGGATCTGCGCTTCACCATGTCCGAGGCCGGGCCGCTCGAACTCGATCTGCGCGTGCTTCCCAGTGGCGACACCTGTGTCGACAACCGGGGGCATCGGGCACCGACGCTGAGCATCTCCGACGTCTTCGGCGAAGCCACCTATCAGGTCAAGCCCGGGCAGCATGTCATGTTCGAGCATGGCAGCCTGCGCGAGGTGGTGGATCGCGAGACAGTGCCCTGCGGTTGCCCGCCCGATGCACGCGGAGTCTCGGTAGCCGACGCAATGATCGCCGGCGGAGCCGGTGGCCGGCCCACGAACGCGCAGCAGAAGACAGCCGGGGAGCAACCCTTCCCCGCCGCCGTCAGCGAGGGCCTGGCGGAACCATCTCCCTTGCCGCCGCTGGCCGCCGGGCAAACCCACGTACAGGTCGCATCGACGCTCGCCTACAACCCCGAGCAGCCCACGCCTGCAGCAAACACGAACCAGGCGGCCGCCGTATTACCTGCGGCACCAGCCACGCCCAGCAGGTCTGGCGGAGGTCCGTTCGCGGCGATCGGACGCTTCTTCAAACGGCTCTTCGTGCGCTAACCCGCTGCGTCCGGCAAGCAGAGCAGACGCGGGTCCGTTTACAATCAAAGGCTGTAGGCGCAAGCATTGGCTGCAGGTATGGTCGCTGCGAGTTGCAGACAGCGCGACCAGCGCTACACATCTTCGCAACAAGAAACAGGGGTTTTTCCGATGTCGATTCCTGCCACGCAGATGCGTCCCGGCATGATTATCAAGTTCAAGGACGATCTCCACCTGGTCTTCTCGGTGGAGCACCGCACGCCCGGCAACCTGCGCGCCTTCATCCAGGCGAAGCTGCGCAATGTGCGCACGGGATCCATGTTCGTCGAACGCTTTCGTTCGCCCGACCCGATTGACCGCGTGGTCGTCGACGAAGTCAAGATGGAATACCTGTACAACGATGGGGACGACTACTACTTCATGGATGAAAACTTCGAGCAGACCATGCTGAAGCGCGAGACCCTGGGCGATGCGGTCGAGTTCCTCACACCGAATCTTTCCATCAGCGTCAGCTTTCACGACGGCAAGGCTGTCGGCATCGAGTTGCCGACCGCGGTGGAGATGACTGTGGTTGAAACCGAACCCGGCATCAAGTCGGCGACCGCTTCGTCCGTCACCAAGCCGGCCAAGACCGAGACCGGGCTTGTAGTGCAGGTGCCACCCTTCATCAACGAAGGCGAGAGGATTCGCGTGGACACGGCCGAAGGCGCTTACATGAGCCGCGCCTAAGGTCCATCCATTTTGCAGCGCGCCGATCAACAATCAGGGGCAGTGCCGTGGTTGCGGCACCGCCCTCTGCGCGTTTCGGGTTGCGCACGGCAACGAGCCACAGGCTCTAGAAGCGGTACCAGACGCCGAACATCGGCTCCGAGGTTGCGACCCAGGTCCGCGATGCAAGGTCCGACTGGTAGAAATCAGGCTGACGATAGATCAGTTCACGCCCCTGCACGCGAAATCCCATGTGCGGGTTGCTGGTTGGAATGTCAAAGCCAACTTCTACCAGTCCGGTACCTCGCCACTGATTGGAGCCGGAGTTCGTCGGAATGAAGTCCAGATATCCACCTCCAAGCGAGAGGAATGGTTCTGCCTTCAGCGGGTGCAGGAAGTGCGATTTTGGGTGAAAGATGTAAGCCGCCGTTGCCTCGTGAACATCGTTGTGCACGGCTGCCGTGTATCCCCCGCCGGTGGTGGGAAATCCCTGGTAGTACTGGGTATATTCCGTGTAGGCATAGTTGAATTCGATGCCCGCCCAGGGTACCGGATGCTCGCGCAAACTGAACTGGCCGCCAAACGAGTCGGTCGACTCCTGGTTGACGGTGGTGGGATTATTGGCCGGCAAAGGCGTGGTGATCTGGCCTATCGCTCCGCCGCCGATATCTGCGCCGTGAAGCTTGTAAAACTGGGCCTGGGCCGTTACCGCAGTAAGGATGAAGCCGCAAAGCGGCGCAAGCAAACGGTGTGACATCTTCATGTTCTGGGTCTCCTAAAGCTGAGAGTTTCCGGCAGCGCCGGGTGCGCCACACGATGCGGCTCACGCTGCCCGAAGACTCTTCGGGATTCTTGGTTGCAGCAGCACTTGCGCGTCTGTGCCACCGTCAGCGAATCGAAGTTCGCTTGAATTTCCAGTAAAGACGCTTGCTCCACAACGTGGGGTTGTATTTCTCGCAGGGCTGCCGCGGCCTCGCTACGCGCCGCCATTGCGCCCATGAACCTGCCGATGCGACACTATACGTCGTGCCAAACGACATCCTCGTCAAACATTTCCTGGTCAAAGGACGGGTGCAGGGCGTGGGCTTTCGCTGGTTTGTTCATCGCGAAGCAGCCGAAATCGGTCTGCGCGGCTGGGTGAAAAACACCGATGAAGGACATGTCGAAGTGGTGGCTGCGGGCTCGCCCGAGCAGATCGCCGAGCTTCGCCTGGCGCTGCAGCAGGGCTCACGCGGCAGCCGCGTGGACGCAGTCATCGAGCACATCCTTGAGGACGCGGAAGGCCGCAAACTTGGAGCATTTCAGATTGAGGGAGCCTGGTAGAGCATGATGCAACACACGTACGATCCCACCAAGATCAACTGTGAGCCTTTGAAAGAGTTGATCCGCACCGTGCCCGACTTCCCCAAGCCCGGCATCCTGTTCTACGACATCACCACCCTGTTGAAAGACAAGATCGGCATGGCGCAGCTCATCGACGCCTTCGCCGCTTACTACATCGGCAAAGAGATCGACCTGGTACTTGGTATCGAGGCACGCGGCTTCATCTTCGGTCCGGCGCTGGCATACCGTTTGAACGCCGGCTTCGTGCCCGTCCGCAAGCCGAAGAAGCTGCCCGCACCGACCGCCAAGGTCAGCTACGACCTCGAGTACGGAACCGACTCGCTCGAAATTCACCTGGACGCCATTGCACCCGGGCAGCGTGTCATCATCGTCGACGACCTGCTGGCGACAGGTGGCACCATGGAAGCGACCGTCAAGCTGGTGCGCCAGCTGGGTGGCGAGATCGCCGGTCTCGGGTTCGCCATCGAACTCGACTTCCTCAAGGGACGCGAGAAGTTCCAGCAGTACGACGTGCACAGCCTGCTGCACTACGACGAGTAACTTTAGCGCTGTGAACTTTGTGCCAGGTTCAGGCAGATTGCTGAGCTACATCACGGCGGGAGCTTCGATGCCCAGATATCCGAGCGCCCGCACCATCTCGCGCCGGGCAACCGCCGCGGTGGCCAGCAGCAAAGCCCGCCGGGTTTCATCCTGTTCATTCAGGATGTGGTGCCGGTGGTAGAAGTTGTTGAACTGTTGCGCGAGCTGAAAAACATACTTGGTGAGCAGGGACGGCTCCGCGGACGAGATGGTCTGGTCGAGCACGGTGGTCAGCCGTGAGGCGACCAGCCACGTCTCCCACAGGCTGGTTCCGTCTTCGGTCGCCAGCAGCGGAGTGAGCGCCTCGGCGGAGGGTAAGCCAGCCAGCGCCTCAGCCTCCGAGACTCCGGACTTGCGGAAGATGTTGGCCGCCCGCACGATCGCGTACTGCACGTAGGGTCCGGTCTCGCCTTCGAACGACAGCGCGTCCTTGAAGTCGAAGGCAATGATGGTGTTGCGGTTGAAGCGCAGCATGAAGTAGCGCAGGGCGCCGACGGCGATCTGCTGCGCAATCCTCAGGCGCTCCGGCTGCTCGAGTTCCGGATGGCGGGTGTCGACCTCTGCCTGCGCGGCAGCCGTGAGCTTGTCGATCAGGTCGTCTGCCTTGACGCCGAGGCCTTTGCGGCCCGAGACCTCGATGAATGGCCGCGCCTTATCCTCTTCGGAGATGGTGTAGCCGAGATCCATCGCGCAGCGAGGCGTCAACGCAACCTTCTCGTAGGAGAAGTGGGTGTAGCGATCGGCCGCTTCGGTGTAACCCATGCCCCCCAGGGCGGCGATGACGTTGTTCTGCGGGTCCGACTGCGACGAGTCGATCACGTTGTAAATGGCATCGGCCTTCGCGAAGACCGGATGCGCCGGATCATTGTCCGCCGCGTCGCCGGTCGAGACCCAGCAGGTGTGCGACTCGTACACGTGAAACTTCTCGTAGTAGAAGTCACGCGGCAGCAGGCCGAACTTCCACAGGTGGTAAGCGATGTCCTTGCCCACGTAGGTGACCGTACCGTTCGAACGCACGATGACCTTGGCCTCTTCATCGGGTCCGGTCTGACTGGCGTCAGCGGCTTCGGTGCCGGCGCGCTTCATCACCCAGCAGCCCTTATTCCTGCCCTCGGTCTCCTGGTAGAGCACACCTTTCTCGATCATCAGCGCGCGCGCCGCATCCCAGAAATGCAGCGAGAGAATCTCCGACTCACGCGGCAGGAAGTCATACTCGATGCCAAGCCGCTGCATGGTCTCGATATGCCGCCGCAGCACGCTGGTGGAGAGGATTCCCGCGATCTTCGCCGTATCGTTGTCTCCGGCTTCGAGTGCATGCAGGGTGTCGAGGCGGATTTGCTTGCGGGCGGCGAGTTCCTCCGCAGCGATCCCTGGCTCAACGTACCACTGGCTGACTCGTGCGTAGAGGTCCCAGCAGAAGAAGTCGATGAGGCGGTTCGTCTCCCATATCTCGTCCACAGTTTCGCGGACGCCATCGAGATCGAGCCCGAGCAGATGGGTGAAGCCAACGACGACGTCCGCCACCTGCACGCCGGTGTTGTCGATGTAGTTCTGTACGCCGATCTGCCAGCCGGTCTTGTAGTCGTCCGGCCGCAGCAGCCGGGCGAACGTATCGCCCAGGATGGCGTTGCGCAGGTGGCCGATGTGCGCGGCCTTGTTGGGATTGATGCTGGTGTGCTCGATCAGGCGGAAGCCGGAGCCGCCGAGATCGGCGTGCTCGTCCCGTGCCAGCGCAAGGACCGTGGCAGCACGGTCCAGCCGGAAGTTGAGGTAGCCGGCGCCGGCGACCTCCACGGACGCGATGCCGGTCAAATTGGGCAGATCCTCGGTGAGCGCCTGCTGCAGCTCGGCGGCGATCACGCGGGGCGCCTTGCGCAGGCGCTTGGCCATTTCGAAGGCGAGCGGCAGGGCAAGCTCGCCGAGGGCGACAGACGGCGGCTGCTCCACGGCAAGCTGGGGCACGGTCAGGTCGTACCTGGCCTTGAGAATGAGCGCGATACGGGCAAGCAGGGTCTGCTGGATTGTGCGAAGCATGAGTCTTCAGTTTACCTTTGCTGCTGACAGGCGAGATTTACGCGAGCAGGACATCATCGGAACCAAGAGGAAAGACCAAAGCAACGCAGGGGTTTGGGAGCAATCGCGGCAGAACGCAGCAGGGCGCCCGTGGAGCCAGATGGCGCTGGTTTCGCTGCTGGCCGGATTTGCGGTTGCGGTGAGTGGATACCATCCCTTTGTCGAAGATGGGGGCGTCTACGCGGCGGGCATTCGCAAGCTGCTGGACCCGTCCCTCTACCCGGCGTGGACCGGCTTTGTGACCGAGCATTTGCGGTTTTCCGTATACGCGCCTTTGGTTGCGAGCCTCATGCGGATCCTGCATCTGCCGCTAGAAGCCGTGCTCCTCGGGCTCTACTGCGGGTGTACTTGGGCGACGCTGTGGACGGGCTGGATGCTGGTCGCTCGCGTGACTGAAAGCGGGCGCGCACGCGCCGGCGGGGTGGCGCTGCTGGCCTGCTGGCTGACGCTGCCGATCGCCGGCACGTCGCTGATCCTGATGGACCCTTACGTCACCGCGCGCAGCCTGACGACGCCGCTGGTGCTGCTGGCTTTAGCTTGGGCTATGGACGGACTGGCGGGGCGCAGGCGCTGTTGGGGCTATTGCGCTGTGGCTCTGGCGCTGGCGGCGGCGCTGCATCCGCTGATGGCGGGCTACGGGATAGCGGCGGTGCTGGTGCTGGC
>CAJCHN010000101.1 GCA_903970285.1 Rhodanobacteraceae bacterium
ACCACGGGAGAGTCCGTCACTTTCACTGCCACAGTGGCGGGAACGACGACAGATACGCCCGTTCCTACAGGCAGCGTCAGCTTTCTCGACAGCACCACAGCGCTGGGATCTGGAAATCTCAACTCCGCGGGGCAGGCCACTTACACCACGTCCTCCCTCAATCAAGGTTCGCACTCGATTACCGCCGTCTACAGCTCCGACTCCAACTACGCGGCTTCTACTTCGTCCGTTCTGACCGAGGTCGTGAGCGCGCCACCGCTTGCCGCGACCATCACAACCCTCACCTCTTCGGCGAACCCCGCGATCACGGGCCAGTCGATCCTGTTCAGCGCAGCGGTGGCCGGAACCGTCAGCAATGTGCCGAATCCCACCGGCACAGTCACCTTCTTCGACGGAAGCAACATCCTGGCCTCCGAAATGCTGAGTTCTTCAGCCTCAGCCACGTTCTCGACCAGCTCGCTCACGCAGGGGACTCACCAGATCACGGCGCAATACTCCGGAGACGCCAACTACCTCGCATCCACATCAACCACACTCAGCCAGGTCGTGAACGTGCCCGCGAGCTTTGCTCTTGCAATCAGCCCCACCACCCTGACGATTGCGCGCGGTCAGAGTGGATCGACGACGATCACGGCGAGCTCCAGCGGCGGATTCAGCCAGCCGATCAGCCTGGCCTGCTCGGGTCTGCCTGCATACACAACCTGCTCGTTCTCACCGGCCACGGTCACTCCGGCCGCCAATGCCAGCGTAACCTCCAGCTTGACCATTGCCACCGATGTACAGTCCGCCGCGCTGAGGGATGTGCCTGCAAGGTCTAACCGAGCCCGTCAGATCGCGAGCTATGCGGTCGTGCTTGGGATCGGCCTGTCGATGCTGAGGAGGCACCGGGACAGGAAGGCGAGGCGCATCTTCCTGTCCTCCGCTCTCTTCGTCGCATTACTGGCGGGACTGGCGATGGCAGACCTGATCGGATGTGGCGGCGGATCAGTGGATAAACCGGTGAGTCAGACGCCTATCGGCTCCAGTGCGGTCGCCGTGAGTGCCACTTCGGGAACAGAATCACAGACCGTCACCCTGATGCTGCAGGTGCAGTAAGGCAGCGAAAGAGACCGGGATCAAGAGTGAACTCGGCGCATTTTTCACAGCGGTAGAGTGACAGGTTTTTCGACAGTGGAAGGGTGTTGCGGCTGGCTTCGGCGCAGAGAGAGCCGCTGAAGAAAGTCGCCCCTGCGAACACTGTGCCTAAAGAAAGGTGGGTGAAGGGAGTGCGTCCCCCTTGCGCTCCCTCGTGCACTTCCGTAGCATGGCCGCGACGAGAAAGCCGATCCTGAACGCGCCGCCAAAGATGCCCAGAACCCGAACGTGGACCGCAGCCACGGTCGTGACGCTCCTTCTGCTCCTGACCGCTCAGATCGTGCATGCGGTGCGCGGCGAGTCGCTCACCTGGGATGAAGGCGACCACATCTTCGCCGGCTATGAAACCTGGAAGACTGGCGACTATGGCCTGAACCCGGAGCATCCGCCCCTGGTCAAGATGCTCGCGACCCTGCCTCTGCTTGCACTGCCCCTCAAAGTGCCGCCGCTTCAAGGCCGCTTCTTTAAGACAGAAGCCTATATGGATGGGCGCGAACTGCTATTTCGCAACGCGCCGCAGTACTCCGCACAGACGCTGGTCTTCCGCGTCCGCATGTTCGCGATGCTGCTGACGCTGATTGCGGCGCTGCTGGTCTTCGCCGCGGGCACGGAGATGTTCGGCGTCAACGCCGGACTGATCGCGCTCTTCCTCTTCACTTTCGAGCCCAACCTGCTCGCTCACGGTGCCTTCGTCACCACGGATATGGCGGCCTCGTGCACCATCTTCGGCACCGTGTATGCGCTCTGGCGCTGGATCAGGCGGCCCACCTGGCAGCGCCTGCTGGTGGCCGGCCTGGCCGCCGGCATCGCGCTGGCCGCCAAGCACTCGGCCGTGCTGCTTGCGCCGATGCTGTTCTGCCTGCTGGCCGGAGAGCTCGCCGGACGTTATCTGGCAGGGCGCCGGGCCGGCTTGTCGCAGGATGCGGCGAGATTTCTGGGTGCATTTGCTGTCGTGGTGGTGGTCGGCGTGGCCGTGCTGTGGGGCTTTTACGGCTTTCGCTATGCTGCGCGTCCGGCGGGACTCACGCTCGCGCCCAGTCTCGCGGAGTATGTTGGCCCGCTGGCTGGTGCCGAAGCGCACGGCATTCTGTTTGCCGCCCGCTTCCGCCTGCTGCCGGAGTCCTGGCTCTACGGGCTGGCCGACGTCCGCGCCATGGCCAACGGCATGCCCAGCTATTTCTTCGGGCGGGTCTACTCGCACGGTGTGTGGTTCTATTTTCCCGTGCTCTTCCTGATCAAGTCGACCCTCGCGATGCTTGCTCTGCTGGCACTGACAGGCTGGGCCGTGGCACGCGGCTGGCTGCGCGCGTGGCGCGAACTCTGGTTCCTGTCGCTGCCGCCGGCGCTTTACCTGTTGGTTGCGATGGATTCGCACCTCAATATTGGCGCGCGGCATATCCTGCCAATCTGGATCTTCTGCTGCGTGCTGGCGGCTGCGGGTGCGGCGACGCTGGCGCGGCGAAGCAAAGCCTGGGCAATCGCAATCTGCGCGCTGCTGGCGCTGCATGCGGCGTCGACTCTGCACGCCGCTCCCAACTATATTGCCTATGCGAACGAAGCCTGGGGCGGGCCGACGAAGACCTATCGCTACCTTACGGACTCCAATACCGACTGGGCGCAGCAGCTGATTGCCACCTCGAGCTACGTGCGCGAGCATCAGATCCACGACTGCTGGATCGCGTACTTTGCGGCACCATTCCTGCTGCCATCGGATTACGGGATCCCGTGTAAGCGCCTGCCAACCTTTGACTCGATGAGCGTGGACGACGTGCTGGACGTGCCGCCGGTGATCCAGGGGCCGGTGTTCATCAGCGCGGGCGATCTGAACGGCTTCGAGTTTGGCTCGAAGGTCCTGAATCCGTACGAGAGCTTCCGCTCGGTCGCTCCGGTGGACGTGATCCAGGATGGCATCTTCGTCTTCAACGGCAGCTTCGCGGTGCCGCTTGCCAGCGCGCTGAGCCATGTTCAGCGGTCTGCCGCGCTGCTGAAGTCGCACGAGGCTTCCGCGGCCCTTCGGGAAGCCACTCTGGCGGAGCAGATTGCGCCCGGCGAAGTGGCGACCGAGGAGGCGCTCGGCGATGCATTTGCGGCCAATGGCCTGAAGAGCGAAGCTACAGCCGCGTATACCCGTGCGCTCGCCAAGGCGGCGACGATGGAGCCCGGTGCCCGCGCGCAGTGGCAGCAGGCTCTTGAGCAGAAACAGACCAAGCTTCAGTCCTGATGCTGGCAGTGGGCGACATTGAGGCTCGCGTGGACGGCTTTGAACCAAAGCGGATACTCCGCCGGTGGAAATGCCGGGTGAAATCGACTCCCTGTTGATGCGAAGATTAACCAGAACGCTCGTACGCGCCGAGGAGTATCCAAACCCCATGCCCGAACCGCCGGAAATGCCCGATAACGACCTTCGCATTCACTTTGACGACGCCATGCCCCGCGGCGCGCGGATCAAGGTGATCGGCGTGGGAGGCGGCGGTAATAACGCCGTCAACCGCATGATCGCCGCGCACGTGGAAGGCGTCGAGTTCATCGCAGCAAACACCGACGTTCAGGCGCTCCAGGTCTCACAGGCTCCGGTGAAGCTCCAGCTGGGGGTGAAGCTGACCAGCGGCCTGGGCGCCGGAGCAAACCCCGACATCGGCCGCCGCGCGGCGCTCGAGGATTCCGACAAGATTATCGAGGCGCTCGAAGGCGCGGACATGGTGTTTGTGACGGCTGGCCTCGGTGGTGGCACCGGAACCGGAGCGGCGCCGGTGATCGCCTCGCTGGCCAGTGAGATGGGCGCGCTGACGGTAGCCGTGGTCACCAGGCCGTTCGCCTTTGAGGGCAAGCGGCGCATGATGCAGGCGGAGCGCGGCATGCAGGAGCTGCTCGAAGCGGTAGACACGGTCATCGTCATCCCCAATGAGAAGCTGCTGGCGGTCGCCAAGGACGCGGGCTTTTTCGAGTCGTTCCGGATCGCGGACGACGTGCTGCGGCAGGGGGTGCAGGGAATATCGGACATCATTACCATCCCAGGTGTGATCAACCGCGACTTCGCCGATGTGAAGACCACGATGGCCGGCATGGGCTATGCGGTGATGGGCACTGCGTCTCGCACGGGTCCGGACCGGGCCAAGGACGCGGCCGTCGCGGCCATGGCGTCACCGCTGCTGGAGGCGGGCGCGATCGATGGGGCGCGCGGCATCCTGATCAATATCACGGGATCGTCCTCGCTGAAGCTGAACGAGGTAAATGAAGCCTCGACCATCATCCAGAACGCCGCTCATGAGGATGCCAACATCATCTTCGGCGCGGTGCTGGACGAGAGCATGGGCGACGAGGTGAAGATCACGGTCATCGCCACTGGGTTCAAAGAGCAATCGTCCTACCCCCGGCGCGAGCGCATGCTGGCCGAGCCGGCTTTGCCGACTCTGCGCTACGACGTTCCGGTGGTGCGACAGGAGGTGCCGATTGCGCCCCGGATCACCACCCGGCGGCAGCCGATTGAAGAAGCTCCGCGGGAAGGCTTCGCTCCTGGCCTGCCACCGGCCGGCACGGCGTGTCCCCTCGCAGTCCAGCCCATCAATCCTGCCGCGCCCGCGGCTTCGGTGATCCAGGTTGAGGCACCGGAGCAGACCGCGGCGGTGGAGCAGCAGCCCTGGGATGAGGCTCACGTCGAGGGTGCGGAAGAGTTGGCTGTTGCGTTCGGAGGGCAGTCGGATGAGGTCAGCGTTTTTGCAGCGACTCCTGAGCTGGTTCCGGTTCCGCGTTCCGTCTTTGATGATGACTTCTTCCGCACCGGACGAGTCGCATCGACGGCGAAGCCTGTGACGGAATCTCGGATGCCGTCCGCACGGGGATATGACTCGCCCGATCCGGTCCGTCCGGTGCGGGTACACGGCGAGAGCGAAAAGCCTGGATTTGGCCAGGATGAGGGGATTCGCATGCCGGCGTTTACTGCGGTAGCAGAGCCACAGGAGAACGACGAACTCGATATTCCGGCGTTCTTGCGCCGCGGCCACTAGAGCAATCTTCTTCAGGTGTAGAAGGGGTTTCGCGCTTGACGCGTTGTCGATCGAGGGAAGCGGCACTCGAAACCTTCACCTCCATGGCGCAGAGGATTGATCGGGAGGATGGTCGTACAAGCCTGAACGTTAGCGGCAGGAGAAGCCGCCGATGTGGGATCGCGCGTCCTACATAAGAGAGCGGTAAATTAAGCACAGGCGGTTTGGCTGCGGACGTGCAACTGACGTAATTGTTCCTTTTACGACGCATCTGCGTTGCATGTGCAGCTTCTGCACGACGAACCTTGGGGAGTACAGATGAAACTTTCGGCCTTCGGGCGCCGCGCATCAACCTCGCTGCTGATTTCGGGCCTGCTCGGGTTCGTTCTGGCTGGGCCAGCTTCGGCGGCTGGCACGCATCACCACCCCAAAGCTCACGCCGGGACGAGCGCCACCAAGCACAGTTCGGGGCGCGCTCATGCGGAGAAGGCTGCGGTTCACGGCCGTCATGGCCATGCCCCGGCCGCGGGCAGAACCCACGAAGTCGCAGAGAAGCACGGAGAGGCAGCGAAGACGGAGACGCGGCTGGTTCGCGGGCGGCACGGCCGGCTGATTCGAGTCGTGGCGCATCCCAGGTATTTTGGCGAGCGGTTCTACGCGAGTTCGTTTACAGACACGAACTCGCTGGTTCTGGGCGATATCGTAGCCGGCGAAGATCCGGTGGTGCGCGAGGCGGCGATGGCTGCCCTGGGCAACATGAACGGCACGGCGCTGGCGATCGATCCGTCCACCGGCCGCATCCTGGCGATGGTCAACCAGAAGCTTGCGCTTTCGAGCGGCGCCGAGCCATGCTCGACCATAAAGCTGACGGTGGCGCTCGCCGCGCTGCAGGAGGGCCTGGTGAAGCGGGATACCCCGGTTGCGCTGGGCGGCGGATATCACCTGACGCTGACCGAGGCTCTGGCGCACTCGAACAACCTGTACTTCGAGACGCTGGGACGGGCTCTGGGCTTTGAGCGGGTGAAGCACTACGCCAACCAGCTGGGCCTGGGCGAGCTCGCCGGATACAACATCCCCGGCGAACAGCTTGGTACCTATCCCGACCAGGAGCTGCCGGCGGCGCTGGGCGGAGTGGGCCGCATGTGCTCGTTCGGCGAGAGCGTCAGCATGACGCCGCTTCAGCTTGGCGCCATTGTGTCTGCTATTGCGAACGGGGGCACGCTCTACTATCTGCAGCATCCGCAGACTGCCGACGACATCGCCAACTTCCAGCCGAAGATCAAGCGCACACTGGACATCAAGGCGCTGATTCCGGAGATGCAGGACGGGATGCAGGCAGCGGTGCAGTACGGTACCGCAAGGAGCCTGCGCGCCAACTTCAATGAATTTCCGGTGATGGGCAAGACCGGCACGTGCTCGAACAACGGCACGCGCTTCGGATGGTTCGGGTCTTACGCCGAAACCCCCAATGGAAGAATCGTGACCGTGATCTTCCTTGAAGGCGGACGCCCGACTTTCGGTCCGAAGGCCGCCGAGCTGACTGGTCAGTTCTACCGTGCGCTGTACGAGAAGAACTACTTCGCCCCGCGACAGACGGTCTCGAGCGATACCCAGGTGGGGACGAAGTAGCTGGGTCGGCACGTCGTTTTGAGCGAATCCACCTGCAACCACTCGGCGCGGAAGACCTGCCTTTGAAAGCTGCCTTACAAGAGCCGTTTCCCTCATGGAAACGGCTCTTGCTTTCCTGGACCACGCAGCGTGATCAGCGCTGGTTTCCGTTTGAGAAGACGGCACTCCTAAGGATGATCGGGGACACAGCAACAGGAGAGATGCGCTCTCAGCAGTTCAAGACGCCTCTCGTGCGACGGTTCTATCCAGAAAGCACCTGCCATGCCTCAAAAGTGGCAGGGACCCACCGCGTCCGGGTTATCGTGCCGAGGCGCAGGGGGTCGCATAATGACCAAGACAAGGAACCAGAAGGATAGGCCCCCAGTAGCAGTGGTCCGCTGCGATCACACTTGAAGAGTTCCTGGCGTGCACGTCGAGCCTATGAGAGTGTTCCGAGATGAGAATGGACAGGCCCTGATCAGCTTCGCTGTGATCCTGAGCCTGCTAGCCCTTGGTTTTCTCGCCTTCGCCATCGATGCAGGCATGCTTTTCCGCGAGCGCAGAGTGGCGCAGGCGGCGGCGGACGCGGCTGCCGTGGCTGCGGCGGAAGAGGTCTCGAACGGCAACACCGTCGCGAACGAGCAGACCGTTGCCAACGGGGTCGCAACGCTGAATGGAATGAATACGAGCCTGGCGAAAAATCCGGCTACCGTCCAGCTGCAACAGTCTTCCTCCTGGAACGGAGTCAGTTCGACCTACGTGACGGCGACAGTGACCCAGCCCATCCACACCTACTTTCTGGGCGCCTTCGACAAGGACCTGGCGTACGTGAACGTGTCGGCCCAGGCGATCGCCGGATTCGGAGCCGGAAATCCGGACTGTGTCTGCCTGGAAGGCGGCTCAGGGCAGGATCTCTACATGAGCAACGGCTCGTCGATCAATGGAAGCAGTTGCGAGGTGGTGGTCAACTCCAGCAGCTCCAATGCCATCAGCATTATCGGGGGTTCCACACTCGGCGCCCAGACGCTCGGTACGGTGTCGTCGACATGGGATACTTCGACGAACATCTACGGCGGCGGCAGCGTGACCGCCAGCACCAAGATCGTTCAGGGTATTCCCCATGGATGCGCGCCCGCCATGCCCGCGGCTCCGAGTTATTCGAGCTGCCTAAGCGATCCTGGCGGGTCAGGCGGCACCATCACGGTGGGCCCTGCTTCGGCGGGTGGAACCATCTGCTACCAGTCGCTGACGGTGGGCGCGAACGCCGGAAAGACCACGCTGAATCCCGGAATTTACGTGATCTCCACCGGATACGTGCACTTCGAGGCGGGAAGTGGCGGGAAGTCCAACCTGGGTGGGAACGGGGTCTTCTTCTACCTGCTGCCGGGGGCGGGATCCATCCTGATCGATAACGGCGCCAACGTGAACCTGGTCTCTGGCGGCGCCAAAGAGTCGGGCGGCGCGACGGCGCCAAGCACGGGCGCGTACGACGGCATCCTGGTGTACCAGGCAACCGGCAACAGCACTGGCATGACTGTCGAAGGCGGCGCAACCGCGTACATGAACGGTGCCATCTATGCCCCGTCGGCCCCGCTGACGCTTGGAAACGGAAGTGGATCGACATTCGATGGAGGAGTGATCGCGCAGACACTGACCATGAGCGGCGGCGGGACTTTGACGGCGACTCCGACTGCGGGAAGCAGCGTCTCCTCCTTCCCGAGACTGGTGCAGTGAGGCTTCGCCGATGAGTGCGTCCGCCCCTCAATCGCACTCCGGAAACGGGGTTCGGCTGACTGCAGCGCTACGCAGGCTAAATTCTGAGACCAGCGGAAGCTCGCTGGTGGAGCTCGCCATGGTCTTCTCGTTCCTGGCGATGCCCTTGCTGATCGGGACAGCCGACATGGCAACCCTGGTGCATGCGTCCATCGAGGTTTCGAATGCAGCGCAGGCAGCGGCTCAGTATGGCATGCAAAGTACGACCAACTCGGTCGATACCTCCGGGATCGTCTCCGCCGGCCAGGCGGATGCACCCGACTTTGGAACCGGTCTCACGGTGACACCGACTACCTATTACGCCTGTTCGAGTTCCGTTACCGGCACCCGCTATACAGGAACGAATGCGCAGTCGAACGCTACAAACGCCTGCACCGGCATCTACAACCATGCCCTCGAATTCATCCAGGTCACGACCTCCGCGACCATCACGCCGAAGGTCCATCTGCCCGGTCTGCCCAGCAGCTTCGCGTTGAATGGCACCGCCATTCAGGAGGTGCTGCAGTAGCCATGCGACAAACCTCGACAAGACTGCCGCATCTGCCCGCCACGCGGGCGGCGTCCTCTCCGTGCATCAGCGAGGGACGTGGGATCAGCGAGAGACGTGCGGTCAGGTTGCGATGCAAAGCGGCTGCGCTCCGCAGCAACGAGAGTGGTGCGAACCTGATCGAATATGCGCTCGGTTTGACCGTGCTTTTCACGTTGACGTTCTGCTTCATGGAGCTGTGCATGGTGTACTACTCGTACGACCTGATTGAAGAGCTGGCGCGCGAAGGCACCCGCTATGCCATGGTTCGCGGGGCGACCTGCCCCACCGCCACCAGTCCCACCTGCGAGGTCACTGCCAGCCAGGTGAACAGCTACGTCTCCAGCCTGAGCTACCCTAATCCCGGCGGCGGCACCATCACGCCGAACACTTCCTATCCGGACGGAAACGAGAGCGTTGGCAGCAGGGTCCAGGTGACGGTCACTTACGTGTTTCCGATTCGCATGCCGTTCGTGCCGAAGAGCTCGCTTACGATGAGCAACACATCCGTCATGCGCATCGTGCAGTAATCCGCTGGGAGTAGAAGGTTATCGCCTTCCGCTCCAGGGTGGGAAGGCGGCCAGGCACACCGCCCCGATGATCGCGATCAGCGCCACAAACATCATCCCGCAGATCCGGTGCTGAGTTCCCGGGCGTAGATCTGGTGCGTCACCTTGGGTGGGTGGTCGCCGCGGTGCAACGCGTAGACGCGGTCGCGCACCGCGGCATCGGCGGCGGTCATACGCTCGCGCGAGCGAAGATAGTCGATCCAGCTCTCCATGATGAATGTCTCGTTCAGGTGAGTCGGATCGTTGGCCTCGCGATAAATCCCCCAGCGCACGGCGCCGTCGCGCATGCGCACCGCGCGCAGCTCGTGGATGGCGTGGGTGAAGTCCGAGTAACACTCGAGTGGAACGCGATACTCGATGGAGATGCGGACCGGGCCTTCGCTTGGATCGACCGCCGCGCCGGCGCCGATGCCGACCAGCTCCGGCGCCGGCCGGCGGAACTGGTACGGAGTGAAGTCGAGAGCCGGCCCCTGCAGGATGCGGAAGCGATGAACCAGCGGAAGCGTGACCAGCAGACCGGCACCCGCGCAGCCCAGTGCGACCGGCGTCCGGAAATGCTCCGCCACCAGGCCCCAGAGGACCGCGCCCAGAGCCATGCCGCCCTGAAACGTCATCAGGTAGGTGCCGAGTGCGCGGGCGGTGATCCACGGCGGAACGGCGAGCTGCACCGAGGTGTTGATGGAAGACATGGTGCTGGTCCAGGCGGACCCGGAGACAATCAGCACCGGGATGATGATCCAAGGTGAGGGAACCAACGCCAACACGAAGAGCGTGAGCGCTTGGTAGAGGGTGGCGGCCAGCAGGATGGCGTCGGCTGAGAAGCGGCGGCGGATCTTCGGCAGTTGGGTGGCTGCGATCACAGCGCCGACGCCAAGCGAGCCGTTGAGGATTCCATAACCCAGGGCGCCCTGCTTGAGATCGCGCCTGGCAACCACCGCCAGCAGCGACCAGATGGCCGAGACGAAGAAGCAGTAGGTGAACGCGCGGATGAGCGAGGCCTGCAGCATCGGCGAGTGGCGGACGTAGCGGAGACCACCGCGGATGGAGCCGGCGATGCGCTCGGAGGGCAACGCCGACTTAAAGAGCGGGGTGCGCTTCCACTGGACCAGCACCCAGATGACGCCGGCGAACGATAGCGAGTTGAGCGCGAACACCGATCCCGCACCCTGGTGGACGCTGGCGAAAGCCGCGACCATCAGGCCGCCGAGCGCCGGGCCCACCGCGCGGGCGAGGTTGTTCGAGGCTGCGTTGAGCGAGACGGTGTCTGGAATCAGCTCGCGCGGAACCAGTTCCGGAACGATCGCCTGCCATGCCGGATTGTTGAGCGCCGAGCCCGTGTTGAGCAGAAACGTGAATGCCAGCAGCGCCCAGGGCGAGATTCGGCCGAGGAACGTGAACACCGTCAACAGCGCGACCGCGGCCAGCATCCACGCCTGCCAGAAGATGAGCAGCTTGCGCCGGTCGAAGATGTCGGCGGTCGCGCCGGCCACCAGGCCGAAGAGCAGCACCGGCAGCGAAGCGGCGGTCTGCATCAGCGCAATCAGCAGAGGGGATGCCGTCAGCACCGTCATTAGCCAGGTGCCTGCGGTGTCCTGCATCCAGGTGCCGACCGAGGAGATGGTCGAAGCGATCCAACGATCGCGGAACAGCGGGATAGTGAGCGGCGCAAAGCCGGAGGTGACGGCGGGTTTCGCTGCCTCTGCGGCGGGCTCAGTGTCGGGGGAAGATAAAGGCATCGGCAGCTTCAGTGTACGCAGAGAGCTCAACAGATTCGAAGCGAGTCCGCCAGCCATCCTCCCGGATATGGCTGGCCGGCGAAGCGCTTGTGCTATACAAAGCCATGCGCGCAGCCCTCCTGATCCTCCTCCTCGCCACGTCAGCTTATGCCCAGAAGACGCTTCTCGCCACCCCCGAGACGGTCGTCTGGGGCAACTACAACGGAGCGGCCAAGCCGGCGCTGACGGTGGCATCGGGCGACACGGTCGTCATCCAGACTCTTTCCACCTGCGGTCCGCCGGCGCGGCTGGAGTCGCTTGGCATTCCAGCCACGGAGATCCCCCAATTCGTCCGCGACATCTACGGGAAGTTTCCGGCCTCGGAGAAGGGTCCCGGCGGGCATATACTCACCGGTCCGGTCGCGGTCGAGGGTGCTGAGGCAGGCGACGTGCTGGAGGTTCGGATTGAAAAGATCCAGCTCGACGTGCCCTGGTCCTGCAACTCGTTCGGCGCGGGGCGCGGCTTTCTGCCCGACGATTTTCCGTACTCCCGCACCAAGATCGTGCCGCTCGACCGGGCCAAGATGGTGGCGAACTTCGCGCCGGGTGTGGAGATTCCGCTGCATCCGTTTTTCGGCTCCATGGGGATCGCAACACCGTCTGGCAAATCGGATTCCGCTCCGCCGTGGATGAACGCGGGCAATATGGACAACAAGGAACTGGTCGCCGGGTCCACCCTCTACATCCCGGTGAACACGAAGGGCGCGAACTTCGAGGTGGGCGACGGGCACGCGAATCAGGGCAACGGAGAAGTCGACATCACCGCGCTCGAGACCCAGCTCACCGGCACCTTCCAGATCATCCTGCACAAAGGCTCGCTGGAGACTCCGAACCGCTTGCTCTGGCCGCGCGCCGAGACTCCAACCGCCTATATCTCGATGGGCTTCCACGAAGATTTGAGGCGAGCGACCGAGATGGCGATCCGCAACATGATCGATTTTCTGGCCGACCAGGATCCGGACCATGCCCATCTCTCCCGCGCCGACGCATACTCGTTGATCTCCGTCGCCTGCGACGTCGACATCACGCAATTGGTCGATCTGCCGCGAGTGGGTGTGCATGTCGTGTGTCCGAAGGCGATGTTCACCCGCTAGGATGACGCCCGGAAAGGGCTCACGCGCCCAAAGTGGCATCGGCGCAACCATTCCGGGCAGTCCGGGTCTAACCTACTGGAACCGGACCAGACTTCAACCGGCCCAGACCTCCACCGACCGCGCAAACCGGGGCTCGAACGCACTACCCGGGTAAGCGAAGGCCGCTGGCCCAGGCACTTCTATGTCTTTGACGACCTTGACGAAAGCCCTGCTTGCCTCCGCCCTCACGGCCGCTCCTGCCCTGCTGCACGCACAGTACGCTCCGGCGCCGCAGCCCTATAATCCGCAGGATCCGCAGAACTACAGCGCGCCGGCGCAGCAGAGCCTGCAGCAGGAATATCCCCAGCAACAGCAGGCTTATCCGCAATACCAGCAGCAGCCATACGCGCAACCCCAGGCGGGTTACCCGCAGTACCAGCAGCAGCCGCAGTATGAGCAGCCGCAGCCGGGGTATCCGCAGCAGGATGCAAACGCCTACCAGCAGCCCCAGGATGAGGCGCAGTACGAGGCCGGCCAGGAGGCCATCGCCCAGGCTCCGCCCCCGCTGCCGCAGTACGATCAGCCTGAAGCTCCCGGGCAAGGCTACATGTGGACTCCTGGCTATTGGGCGTGGGGCCCCGCAGGCTACTACTGGGTTCCCGGCGCCTGGGTGCTGCCTCCGTACACCGGTGCACTCTGGACGCCGGGCTATTGGGGCTATGGCGACGACGGCTACTACTTCTGGAACGCCGGCTACTGGGGTCCGACCGTCGGGTTCTACGGCGGCATCAACTACGGTTTCGGCTACTTCGGTACAGGATTTTACGGCGGCTACTGGAACGGGGGCATCTTCTTCTATAACCGCGCCTACTGGCACTGTGGTCCCTACGGCCGCTACGGCTACTTCCACCCGGTGCCCGGGCTTGGCTTTCGTGCCGGCGGCGCCAGCTTTGTGAGCGCCCGGGTGGCCTTCGGGCTGCCCGGCGGCCATGACTTCGGCTCGCATGCCACGGTTGGCGGCTTCCGTGCCGGGTTTGGCAGAAACGTGGCCTTCAACCACGGAGCCCAGGGTTTCGGCGGAGGCGTTCGCGCGGGCGGCTTCCAGAGCCAGATGCGTCCGGCGCAAGGCTTCAGTGCACCCAACAGCGGTTTCCACTCCGCTCCATCGGGCGGCTTCAATGGCGGCTACCGCGCTGCTCCAGGCAACGGCTTTGGCGGAGGCTATCGTGCTCCATCGGGCGGATTTAGTGGAACCATGCGGCCGCCTTCCGGCGGATACCGGGCTGCACCCTCCAGTGGCTACCGGGCAGCCGCCTCTGGCGGCTTCCGTGGCGGATCGGCGCCAGCTGGCCACGCCGCGGCTCCCGCCTTCCATGGCGGAGGGGGCAGTTTTCATGGCGGCGGCGGTGGAGGATCGCGCGGCGGCGGACACCGCTAGATCTTGCTCGTCGCCAAGCTGATGCCGAGAGCCGCAATGTCTCCCGCGGCACGCTTGTGAGCGAGCGTTCGCGCCTGTTCGGCCATCGCAAGACGCGCCGCTGGATGCTCAAGCAAGCGGCTGATCTCCTCGATCAGTCTGGTCGCCGTGAGCTCCGCCTCGGGGACCAGCACTGCCGCGCCCGCCGCAACCAGCACGTCGGCATTTTTCCTCTGGTGATCGTCGGCAGCCGCCGCAAATGGCACCAGGATCGATGCCCGCCCGGCTGCGGCTAGCTCCGCCACCGTGCTGGCGCCGCTGCGGCAAAGGATCACGTCCGACGCGGCAATCTCCTCGACCATCGCGTCCAGATAGCGCTGCACGCGCATCCGGTCCGATAACACGCCTGCCGCAGCATACGCTTCAGTCGTCGATTCCTGGTGCCTTCCACCCGTCTGGTGCACGATCGTCAGATCGGGGAAGCTTTGCAGCAGTGCTGCCGCGACCCGTGGCATGACCTCGTTTAGCACCCGGGCCCCCTGGCTTCCGCCAAAGATCAGCAGCCGGCGCGGACCGGCCGGCTTCGGTTGGATCTCGAAGAACTCAGGCCGAACCGGAATGCCGGTGACGCGTGCGTTGCGAAAATAGTCCATGGTCGGCGCAAAGTTGACCGCTGCCGCCGAGACCCACTTTCCCACCAGGCGGTTTGCCAGGCCAGGCACCGCGTTCGGCTCGAACGCGAGCGTCGGGATGCGCAAGAGAATCGCCGCACCCATCACCGGCCCTGACGCATAGCCGCCGACACCGACCACCACATCCGGACGGAAGCTGCGCAGCAGCGAGATGCACCTGGCTACGCCAAGCGGCAGATCCAGCAGCGTCCGGGCTCGGGTCGCGAGGCTTACGTTCTTCAGTTGGCCTACATGGATCAACTCAAGCGGAAAACCGGCCTCCGGCACCAGCTTCGTCTCCAACCCGCGCGCGGTTCCGATGAAGCGAAGTTCGGCGTCGTGCCTGTCACGCAACTCCCGCGCAATCGCCAAAGCTGGAATGACGTGGCCGCCCGTACCGCCGCCGGCAATCAAGATCCTCAAGTGCAATTCCGCTCTTCCTTGCGCTGCGGCTATTCGATCTCCCTGGTCAAGTTCAACAGCACGCCCATCCCCGCCAGCGTGAAGAAGATCGAAGTTCCCCCGAAGGAGATAAATGGCAGCGTAATTCCTTTCGTCGGGAGCAGCGCCAGCGCCACACTGATATTGAAGAACGCCTGGATCAGGATGGCGATGGTCAGCCCGAACGCCAGAAACCTGGCGAACGGATCGGTCGACAGGAACGCCGCGCGCAGCCCACGGTAGCCGAACATGACGAACAGCGCCACCAGAGTCAGCGCTCCCACTAATCCCAGTTCCTCGCTGATGTTGGCGAAGATAAAGTCTGTCCACGCCTCGGGCAGAAAGTAGAGCTTTTGCCTCCCTTCCATCAAGCCCAGGCCCCGAAAGCCGCCGGTGCCGACCGCGATCAGCGACTGCATGATGTGGAAGCCGGTGCCCCGCGGGTCCGCCTCCGGGTTGAGAAATGCGATCATCCGCGCGCGGCGCCATGGCACCCGGAACAGCATCCAGTACATCACCGGCGAAGCCGCCAGGATGGCCATGCCGATGTACTTCAACTCCAGCCCGGCCAGGTAGAGCATCAGCATCGTCACCGCGGCGCAGACCAGCGCAGTGCCGAGGTCCGGCTCCTTCAGAATGAGGGCGACAAACACCAGCGGAGGCAGCGCCGCCCGCATGACCGTTCCCTTCCAGTCGTCCATCTGGTGCATGCGCGTCTGTAGAAACCACGCCAGGAAGAGCACGATCATGGGTTTCGCCAGTTCCGACGGCTGAAAGGTGAAGAACGGCCCCAGCTTGAACCAGCGATGAGTGTTGTTGAGCGCGTGCATGGCGAACACGCCTACCAGCAGCAGTGTGGTAATGGCCATGGCCGGAAAGACCACGCGAGGGCTGTTATAGCGGCGGTAATCCACGTGCATCAGCCCGACCAGCGCGGCCATGCCGAGCAGGGCGTACATCCCCTGCTTCGCCACATAGTGATAGGGCGATCCTGTCTCCGCCTTGGCCAGTACGGCCGACGCAGAAAACACCATCACCAATCCAAACAGCGTCAACAGCAACACGACCCCGAACAGCCACTTGTCGACGCCCACCCGCTTTGCCATCTGTGCCTAATCCTTCAACTGCAGCACCGCCTCACGGAAGGCCCGTCCGCGATGCTCGTAGTTCTCAAATTGATCGAAGCTGGAACACGCTGGAGCCAGCAGCACCACGTCGCCCGGCTTCGCCACCGCTGCCGCATCCGCGACCGCGCGGTCCAGAGTGCCCGCTGATACCATCTTCACGACCCCGGCAAGCTCACGCTCAATCTTTTCGGCCGCCGAACCAATGGTGTAAACAGCCTCAACCCGCTCTTCAAGAAGAGGTCCCAGTTGGGTGTAGTCGGAGTCTTTATCCTTGCCGCCGAGAATCAGGTGAATTCCCCTTGGAAAGGACGCGACCGCCTTCATGGTCGCATCCACGTTGGTCGCCTTCGAATCGTTGTAGAAGGCTACGCCGGCAACTGTCTTCACCAGCTCCAGCCGGTGCTCGACCGCGCGGAATGTGGCCACAGTCGCGCGAATCGACTCCGCCGAAACCCCGGCCAGGCGCGCCGCGCACACCGCCGCCAGCACATTCTCCACGTTGTGCGCACCCTTCAGCGTAATCTCCCCCAGCGGCAGCACCGGCTCCGGTTTGCCACCTTCCTGTGCCACAAAGAAGATGCTCTCGCCATGCACAAAGGCGCCCTGCTTGATGCGCCGCCCGCCGCTGAACCAATAAATCTGCGCCTCGGTCTTCGCCGCCAGCCGCTGTGCGGCGACGTCTTCCGCATTCAGGATCAAGTAGTCATTCGGCCCCTGGTTCGCCGTAATCTTTGCCTTCGCGGCCTGGTACAGCTCAAAGGTCTTGTGCCGGTCCAGGTGGTCAGGCGTAATGTTCAGGACCAGGGCAATCTTTGGCCGGAACTCGAAGGTGGTCTCCAGCTGAAAGCTCGAGACCTCGAGGACATTCCATGTCTCGGGACTGCTCTCGGCAATCAGTTCGATCACCGGCAGACCGATGTTCCCGCCGACCTGCGTCCGTAAACCGGCATCCGAAAAAATTTGGCCAATCAGCGTCGTGGTGGTGGTCTTGCCATTCGAGCCGGTTATGGCGACCGCCTCGCCCTCCAGAAAACGGCTGGCCAGCTCCAGTTCGCCGATCACCGTCAACCCAAGCTGCTGGGCATATTTCACCTCAGGGGTGTCGAGAGGAACGCCGGGAGATACCACAATCAGATCCTGCCGGCGGAACGTCAGCAGGCCATGGCCGCCCGCCTCAACCATGATGCCGGCCTCAAGCAATGCCGGGATCGAATCTCCCAGAGCCGCCGCGCTGCGAGTATCCGAAACCGTGACACGGGCACCGCGATCACGTAAGAACAGCGCCGCTGCTAAGCCGCTTTTACCTAACCCAACCACCAGGACACGCTTGTTCTTCAGTTCCATCGCTGTCATCCGTACCAGCGTAATTCATCGAGGCGGCCAGGGTGGAAGCAACGAGGTGCGCGGGTTCCCTTGAGAATGACAAATGGGAGATACTGGTTCAGCTCCGTGGGTGGCAGGCGCTGCATGGACCGGCCAAGCGTCGTTATGGGCCCACTCTGTGGTTCAACCGTGTCAGCTTCCCCGGCCTATCTTAGCTTCAACGTTGTCAGCGCCAGCAATGCGAACACCAGGGCCAGGATCCAGAAGCGCGCAATCACCTTCGATTCACTCCATCCGATCAGTTCGAAGTGGTGATGAATCGGCGCCATTTTGAAGATACGTTTACCGTTCCGCAGCTTATAGCTTCCCACCTGCAGCAAGACACTGACCGCTTCCAGAATGAAGACGCCGCCGATAAACGGCAGCAGCAGCTCCTGCTTGATGACGACGGCGACCGTGCCGATTGCGCCACCCAGGGCGAGCGATCCGACGTCGCCCATAAAGACCTCGGCCGGATGGGCGTTGTACCAGAGGAAGCCGATCGAGCCGCCCACCATGGCTCCGCAGAACACGGTCAGCTCGCTTACCATCGGGTTCCGCTGCAGTTCCAGATAATCCGAAAAGACCACGTGCCCCGAAACATAGGTCAGCACGGTCAGCGCCCCCGCCGCGATGATCGTGCATCCGATGGCCAACCCATCGAGCCCGTCCGTGAGGTTGACCGCGTTCGATGAGCCCGCGATGACCAGCATCACGAACATCACGAACGGCATATAGGCGAGCCAGTGCAGATGTGGAATCAGGCCCATCCATTGCCACACCAGGTCCGGCCGAAACTTCTTCAGGAACGGCACCATCAGCCGAGTCGAGTAGCTGCCGCGCGCCTCCATCACCAGGAGCGTCACCGCCACCAGACCGCTGGTCAGAAACTGCAGCGCCAGCTTCTGCCGTCCGGTCAGCCCGAGATTCCGCTTATGCACCACCTTCCGATAATCATCGGCGAACCCGATGCCGGCGAATGCCAGCGTCGACAGCACCACCACCCAAACGTACGGGTTGGATAGATCCGACCACAGCAGCGTCGGCACGATAATCGAAATGATGATCAGCACTCCGCCCATGGTTGGAGTGCCGCCCTTCTTCTGGTGCGACTGCGGACCTTCTTCGCGAATATACTGCCCAATCTGGAACTCACGCAGCCGCTCGATCACGAAGGGGCCGATCAGCAGCCCGATCAGCAGCGCCGTCAGACTGGCAAAGACGCAGCGGAATGTCAGGTAGCGGAAGATGCGAAACAGACGAAAGTAGGGGAAAAGCTTCTGGTACAGCAGCCAATAAAGCAAGACGATCTCCGCCACGAACTGCGGTTATCTTAACAGCCGCGCCCGTTCGGAAAACTCGCACGCGTTGCCGCCGCCTCAGAACAAGCGTCAGATTCCCTCTTCGAGCGCCGCGCAAAGTCCATCCGCCGCCATCGCGTACTCATACTCCAGGTGCGGGTCGTTGCCTTCTGCCGACTGCGCCCGCCGCAACAACTCCCGGGCCATCGCCATCAGCCGCTGCGCCTGTTCCCGCTGCGGCTCTTCAAGAGCCTCCATGCGCGGAAGCAGCTTCGCCAAGTGCCGCTTGACCTCGGACGGGTCCGGCGGCTCAACCTGCACTCGATACTCCACCCGCGCTGCGTACAGCCCGGCCATTGCGAGATGCTCCGACGCGCGCAGCAGCGCGACCGCGCAGCGGACTACATCCTTTCCTCCGACCGGTCCGTTCACCCGGACGGCAGCCCGGTACAACTCGATCCCGTGCTCCAGCAGGTGCCGCAGATCGCCACCTGAATCCTGTTCCAGAAGCGAGATGAGCGCGCCCGCACGCTGCAGATGGTGGAATGCCTTGCTCAGCTCATGAGAAGAACCGCCGTCCGAGTCATGCTTTCCCGACCGCTCTTCCACCTTCCGTGCCGCCACCTTCTCCGCAGCCTTCTTCGCCACCTTCTTGGCGGCTTTCTTGCCGGCATGCTTCTCCATCGCATGCTTTTTCGCCGCATGCTTTTCAATCGCGTGCTTGGCACCCTTCTTCGCGGACTTCTTGGCAGCCCGCTTCGCCGCCGTCAATCCGACGCGCCGCTCCAACCCGTCGCCACCACGTGTAACCCGTTCGATTGCCATGGCTGCTCTGATGCGTCTTGCCGCAAACGCGGGTGCCCGCTCCGTTCCCGCCCGGCGCGCCCGCAGAGGATGACGAACCCTCGAGGCGGGGAGAGGCTTGGCGTCATGCCAGCGACCTGCCTAAAGCAGCAGCTTCTAAGCGGCTCCCAACCCCCCGAAGACACCCTCCAGCTTCACCCCGCGGCTCGCCTTCAGCAGCACAACGTCTCCCGCCCGAAGCTCCTGAGCCATCCACTTGCCCGCATCCTGCGGCGAATCGAAGAAGATGCCGCCGAACTCGGCAGCCAGGCCTCGAACTCCGAGCACGACGTCCACTCCACGATCCCTCATCCGCTCCCCACAGGCACGATGCAGTTCGGCACCCGATTCCCCGAGTTCCAGCATCTCGCCCGCCACTACAATTCGCCGCCCCCCCGGGGCCGGCTCGATCGCCATCAGCGCGTCTACCATCGCGTCGAGCGCCGCCGGATTCGAGTTGTAGCAATCGTTGACGATCCGCACCCCGCGCCACTCGACCACCGCTCCGCGTTTTTCCGTTGCGCGCATCTCGCCCACAGCAGCCGCGCATTCGCTCAGCGTCATTCGGCTCTTGATTCCCACCGCAATCGCAGCGAGCGCATTGTGCACGTTGTGCCGGCCCAGCGTCTGCAGCGCAACCGGAACGCGCTCGCCCGCCACAACCGCGGTAAAACGCACCCCCTCGAACCCGGCCTCCTGCACGTCTTCGGCGCACACCTGGGCATCAGCCGCAAGTCCGTACAGCACCACGCGATCGGCGAGCCCGCGCCCCATGGCCGCAACTCGCGCATCGTCCGCGTTCAGGAAGGCCAGCCCCTCCGGGGGCAAAGCATCCACCAGCTCCTTCTTGGCCTTCGCGATGCCCTCAATACCCTCCGGGAAAAACTCCAGATGCACCGCCGCGACATTCGACACCACACCCCAATCCGGCTCGGCGATGCGCGCCAGCGCAGCGATCTCTCCGGCATGGTTCATCCCCATCTCGATCACGGCAATCTCATGCTGCGGCTGCAGTCGCAGCAACTGCAGTGGCACGCCAAAATGATTGTTGAGGTTTCCAGCCGACTTCAGAACTGAAAACCGAGAGCTCAGAACCGTTGCAACCGCCTCCTTGGTTGTCGTCTTGCCCGCCGACCCGGTCACCCCGATGACCCGTTTCCCCCACGCACGCCGCACGCGGTTCGCGAGCCTCTGCATGGCCACCAGGACATTGTCCTCGGCATTTGGCGGCGGCCCGTTCTCCGGTACCCACAGCAGCCGGCACGGGTCGACTCGCTCGATCTCGTCAGGAGCCTGCCAGGCGCGGCTTACCACAGCCGCCACCGCGCCGTTTCTCAGCGCAGCCTCCACAAAGTCGTGCCCGTCCAGACGCTCGCCGCGCACCGCAAAAAACAATTCGCCCGACCCAACTGTGCGCGAATCGATCGAGTACCCGAGCGCCTCCGCGCCTGTCGAAAAATCCCCTTCCGCGTGAATCCAGTCCGCAATCTGCCCCAACGTCAACTTCATCCATGCTCCCTTAACACCTGCGCCGCGACCTCCACATCATCAAACGGCACGGTTCCCTGCTTCAAAATCTGCACCTTCTCGTGCCCCTTGCCGGCGATCAGCACGATATCTCCCGGCTGCGCCGCTCCGATCGCCAGCGCAATCGCCTTCGCTCGGTCCACTTCGACGACGCACTGAGCAGCCGTGCCTTTCACCCCCGCATACGCCTCGGCCAGGATCGCCGCGGGCTCTTCGCTCCGCGGATTATCGCTCGTCAGCACCACCACGTCGCTTCCCTCACCCGCCGCCCTGCCCATCTTCGGCCGCTTGCTTCGATCGCGATCCCCGCCACAACCGAACACGGTGATCACTCGACCTTTGCCCACCAGATCCCGCCCGAGAGCAATCAGATTGCGTAACGCATCCTCTGTATGCGCATAATCCACGACGACGGTGAAGCCCGCTCCGCATGAGCCCGGAACGACTTGAAATCTGCCGGGAACCTCCGTGAGATGAGCCGATGCGTCAGCGACTGCCTCCAGCGTCAAACCTCTTGCCAACGCGGCACAGGATGCCGCCATGACGTTGTACACATTGACCCGCCCTGTAAGTGCCGTCTGTACCTCACAGGTTCCTGCGGGTGTTTCCCAGACAAAAGTCGTTCTGCCTGCGTGCAGGCGCAACTCCTTAGCTCGGTACTCCCCCGTTTCAACCCCATAGCTCATGATCTGGCCGGATAGCCCACCCGCAATCAGCCTCTGCCCGCACTCATCATCCGAATTGACCACGGCAACCTGCGGCGGAGCCGCTCCAACCCCTTCGAAGATCCGGCGCTTCGCCGCAAAGTAACGGTCCATCGTGCCGTGATAATCCAGATGATCCTGCGTCAGGTTGGTGAAGATCGCCACATCAACATAAACCCCCCAGACCCGCTCCTGATCCAGCGCATGGCTCGACATCTCCATCACCGCTTCAGTACATCCTGCAGCCACTCCATCCGCAAAAACCTGCAACAGATCCGAAGCCTCCGGCGTCGTATGTTCGCTCACCCGTACCTCATCGCCCACATGCGTCTCGATCGTTCCCACCAGAACGCACCGGCGTCTGACGCTCTTCAACATCTTTTCAAGCAGATAAGCCGTCGTGGTCTTGCCGTTGGTGCCGGTCACTGCACTCACCTTCAGCTTGCGCTGCGGATGCCCCAGCAGGTTCGCCGCAATCCCCGCCAGCGCCCTGCGCCCGTTCGCGACCAGGTAGAACGGCACATGCCCATGCCCGGTCCCGCTGGCATTGGCGCGGTTCCGCTGCCACACATTGTGCGAGTCCGTTACCACCGCCCGCGCGCCGTGCTCAATCGCGGTTCCGATGTACCGGTTGCCGTCGGTTGTGCCCCCCGCCATGGCGACGAAGATGTCTCCCGGACGCACCCGCCGCGAGTCGTACTGCACGCCGGTCACATCCACCGTCGTGCTGGTCCGTTCGATCGTCTCCACGCCGAGCAGCGCCTCATACAGCCACATACCTCAGAGTGTACTGACTGGCCTTCGCGAACGATCAACAGACCTCAGCCTTGGGCGGAAATCCATCCGACTAGCGGGCGAATCGCACCACAACCTCGGTTCCCGCCGGCACCATGGTTCCCGCCGCCGGCACCTGCTCCCGGGCAAGTCCGCTGCCCACCGGCTGCACCCGCAAACCCGCCGCGCCGGCCGATTCCACCGCCGCGCGCAGACCCTGGCCGACGAACACCGGCACCTCCACCCGACGGGCCGAGTCCACCACCAGGCCTCCATCCGCTCGCGTCTTCACCTCCGGCTTCACCTTCACATTCGCCAGGGATACCGTCGCCGGAACCTCGGTAGAAAGCAACGAAGTTGTTCCGCCCCGCGCACGAAACGCCGTCAGCACCGTCGACGGGAGTCTAGGCGCGAGGTCCGCACTGGCCGCGGGTGCAACCGGCTTCGCCCCCATCGCCGGCGCAGTCGGCCCCTCAGTCACCGCCGTCTCCTTTGCCGCCACTCCCGCTGCCGCCTTCCGCAGCGGGTCGTCCGCCGGAAGATCGTTCACCGCGGCGAACATCGCCTCCAGATCCGCGCCATCAACCTGCGCCGCGCCGTCGATCGAATCCTCCGCGTTGGCCGTCGCGGTCAGCATCTCGCTCTTCGTCTTCAGCGGCTGGTCGTGCGGTACGCCAAGATATTCCAGAACCTCCTGCGCCACCTCGCGAAACACCGGCGCAGAAGTCTCCGCGCCATAGCGGCTTCCCACCGTCGGCGTATCGATCACCACCGCGACCGAGATCGCCGGATTGGACACCGGCGCGATGCCCGCAAAGCTCGCGACCAGCTTCGTATGCGAATACGTGTGCGTTGCCGGATCGATCTTCTGCGCAGTCCCCGTCTTGCCGCCGGCGCTGTATCCATTCAGCGCCGCCGCCCTGCCCGTTCCTTCCACCACGATCCCCTGCATCATCGCGCGCATCTTTGCAGCCGTCTCTTCGCTGATCACACGATGCGCACCATCCGGCAGCGGGTTCGGCAGTTCGTGCTCCGGATGAAACGCCACCGCCTTCAGCCGCGGATCGCCCTTCGCCGCATCCGTCGACTCCAGCAGCACGTGCGGCGGCATATAAACCCCACCATTCGCGATGGTGGAGATCATCGACACCAGCTGCACCGGCGTCACGCCCACCTCCTGCCCAATCGAAAGCGACAGGATCGACGTCGATCCCCATTTCTTCGGCGCCCGCAGCAATCCGCGCGTTTCGCTCGGCAGTTCTATTCCGCTGCGCTCCCCAAAGCCGAATCCCTTCATGTACTTATAGAAGTTCTGCGGACCTACCTTCAGAGCCATCTTCGCCGCGCCCACGTCCGACGAGTGTTCGAGCGCAAACTGTACCGTCACCCGGCCGAAGTGGTCGGACTTGTCGTCATGCAGGGTGCGTCCGTACATCGTCATCGACCCGCCCTGGCAGTCCACCATATCGGTCGGCTGCACCCCCGCCGAGTCCAGCGCTGCCGAGTACGTCACCAGCTTGAAGGTCGAGCCCGGTTCATACACGTCGCTCACCGCGAGATTCTGTAGCACGCTCGCATCCATGTGCTTTGAATCGTTCGGGTCGAATCGCGGAGAGATCGCCAGCGCCAGGATCTGTCCGGTATGTGGATCCTGCACCACCACCGTGCCGTGAGCGGCCTTCATCTTCTCCATCTGCGCGTCCAGCGCCTGCTCCGCCATGTACTGAATATTGGCATCGATCGACAGCACCAGGTTCTCGCCCGGCAGCGGCTCATTCACCACCGAACCCAGCACATGCCGCTTGGCATCCAGCGCGGTTAGCATATGTCCCGGCACGCCATGCAGATCATCGTCGAACTTGGCCTCCAACCCGCCCAACCCGGCATCGTCAGAGCCCACATACCCCAGCACCTGCGCACCCAGCTGCCCGTTCGGATAGAACCGCTTGAACTCGTTCTGGAAGTACACCCCCTTCAGGTTCAGTTCGCGCACCCGCTTAGCCGTCTCGGGGTCTACGCGCCGCGCCACCCACGCAAAGCCATGCGACGCGTTGAATCGCGCCAGCATCTGGTGCTCCGACGTGAAGTTCTCCTGCGGATCCAGGTGCACGATCCGGCTCAGCATTCGGGCCGCTTCTTCCTTGTTGTCGCCGAGTTCGCTGGGCACGGCAAAGATTGAATCCACCTGCACCGTCATCGCCAGTTCTTTCAGGTTGCGGTCGTACAGCAGGCCTCGCCGCGGCGCCACCTCAAACCCACCCGTTTGCTGCTTGGCCGCGATGCTGGTCCAGTGTTTGTGCTCAAAGATCTGCACCAGCACCAGCCTTCCGGCAATCAGCGCCACCCACACGCAAAACGCCAGCGAAACCATCGCGAAGCGTCGCGTCCTGATGGGCGCGGTCGCCGTCTGCTGGGGAAGCGGCCGCGGCGTCTGTCTGTTCAACATAGAAATCCTCGAAAGCGGTCCTCAGTTCCCAATTCTCAAGTTCCCAGTTCTCAGTTGCCGCAGGTTGTAGGCACCGGCATCCTCTAAACCATCACAGACCACTGAGAACCGGGAACTGAGACCTAATAGCTGCTCGTCGGCACTCCAGCCACCGCCGCCATCACCGCACCTGCTCCAGGGTTCGCCAGCGTGCCATCCGTCCGGATCACCTGTCCCGGTTGTGGTGCATCCAGCCCCAGCTGCTTGGCAATCTTGTCGATGCGCGCCGGCTCGGAGAGTTCCGCTTCGGTCAGCCGCAGCTGCCGGTTCTGCTCCTCGAGCTTCTGCACCGCGGCGCGCTGCGATTCCAACTGGTAGCCCAGCTCCACCGACGAAAAATGCTGCCACACATACACCATCACCAGGGCGAAGAGCACCGTCATCACTGTCGAAAACACCCTCATCTCACGCTTGCGATCGGGGTCGTCCGCCTTCACGATGCGACTGTTGTCCAGGTGCTTGGTGAAGAAAATCTCCGGTGTCGGCCCACGGCGCGCCCGCCGCTGCAGCTCCATCAGCTCACGATTGCGATCCGCCATGGCTTCCGCCCGGCTCCTGGTCGCCCGCCCCCGCATCGCATTCAGATCCACCGTCATCGCCGCCACAACCCACCTCCCAAAAAGTCCTGCAGGCCCACTGTCTTTCCGTTCCGCTGCCCACTTCTTCTAAATCTGCTTCCGCGTTCCGCGCTTCGCTTCCATGCGCCGGCTCCCATACTTCTCCATCGTCCTCGCCGACGACCGAGCACCCAACATCTCCTCTTGTCCGGTCCGCGGAGAACCATCATCCGCCTGCCTCTCCGCTGCCCGTAACTTGGCGCTCCGGCTGCGCGGGTTCCGCTTCATCTCCGCGTCGGTTGCCATCACCGGCTTTCTGGTCAAAATCTCAAAAGTCCCAGCGTCCTTCGCCGCTTTGAACGCATCCTTCACAAGCCGGTCTTCCAACGAGTGGAAGCTGATCAGCACCAGCCGCCCGCCCGGCTTCAACAGAGACCCCGCGCTTCCCAGCAGCGATCGAATCTCCCCCAACTCGTCATTCACATGAATCCGGATCGCCTGGAAGGTGCGCGTCGCCGGATGAATCTTCTCCCCTTTCATTGCTGGGGCCGCGGCCGATACAACTCTGGCTAACTCCGCCGTCGTTGCAATCGGCCGGGCCCGCACAATGGCTCTGGCGATTCTCCGCGACCTCCTTTCCTCTCCGAATTCGTAAATCAGATCGGCGAGTTGGTTTTCGTCCATCTGATTTACCACCTGCTCGGCCGTCGCCCCGCTGCGAAAGTCCATCCGCATGTCCAGGGGCCCGTCCAGCCGAAAACTGAATCCTCTGTGCGCCTCATCCAGCTGCATCGAGCTGACCCCGAAGTCGGCCAGTATGCCGTCCACCGACTTCGCTTCGAGCAACGCTGCAGCTTCCGAAAACGCCCGCGGCTGAAACTCGACTGTCGGCGCTGCTTCGCCTAGCTCTGCCAGCTCCTTGTCCAGCCGCGCCCGGCCCTTGGCCATCGCCTCCGGATCACGGTCGAAGCAGATCAGCCTGCCCGCCGCTCCCAGCCTGCGTGCAATCTCGGCCGAGTGGCCGCCCAAACCCAGCGTGGCATCTACGACCGTGCCGCCGGGTCGCACATTCAAGTACTGCAAAACCTCGTCGAAAAGAACCGGGATGTGCTCACGCTCCCGCACATCCTCCCCCTGGGGGGCTAAATCGAACTTCAACTCGCCGGCCATCTAGTCCTCAAACTGCGACATCACCAGCCGGTCATCACTCGTAATCGGAGCCGCATCAACCTCCGCCGTGTAATCGGCATCGTTGATCACCTCCAGGTATCCCGGATACCCGGGCTCCTTCGCCTTCAGATACTTGCCGATGATCGAAACCTCTTCGCCCATCAGCTTCGCCTTTACCCGCAGCCGCGGCGGCAGTAACACCCGCCCCTGCCCATCCATCTCCGTCTCCATTCCCCAGTACATGGTCGCGTTCTCAAACTTCAACCGCACCGGGTGCGACGACGGCATCTTCATCATCCAACCCATCCTCCGCTGCCACTCCTCGATGGGGTAAAGCTGCGCTCGCTTGCCGTCTTCGCTGGTGATAAAGAACTTCTGCCCCTCTGCCAGTTCGCGCTTCACATCGGCCGGCAGCTTGAGCCGGCCCTTCTCGTCCACCCGCGTCTGGATACTTCCGAGAAACATGGTCTTTCTTCACCGGCGAACCAAACTCACAAGCCTGAAGCGGTGCGGTCTGACGTAAACTTGCTTGGATTCTGCTTGCTCTTGGCCAACATAGTCCGCTTTCGACCACTTTTGACCACTCGCAAAACAATCGTCTCCCGAGTACCCGGACCGCGCAAGCTTTTTGTTGGCTCCAGCTCCCTATCTCCGTGGACCAGATGTGGAAAAACCCGCGGCTGGTATGCTCCCGCTGCAATGCCCCAACAGAGCGTGTTTACTTCGCTGGCTCTGCCCACTCTCGCCCCTTGCCTGGCGGCAACCCTTCTGATAAGCAAAGAAAAAGCGAAGACGCCACATGAAAAGTGGTGTCTTCGCTTCGCAGAATAAGTGCGCGTGAGTGAACGCACGTCAAGGGCCAGTCGGTTTCGAGCAGACTCCTTGTACCACCGCTAAGTAGTTTGGTTTGAAGAACCTAGGCAAGAACTGGCGGGGGGGAGGGTAGGAGAGGATCGAGCAGATCTCAGGGCGATCCGGGAACGGTGTTAGACGGCATCCTTCTTCTTGCGCTCGAGCAGCCACAGCAGGTAGCCGAGGACCGCAAGGTTGATCAACAGCAGTCCGAGCCGCACCCAGCTCGGACTCCGCGCCAGCTCATACAGCTCCCACGGCAGAAACATGACCGTAAGGCTCAGCGTCAGGTACTCCGCCCATACCTTCTCGAGCATCAGCCCCACGCCTTCGGAAAGCGCGATCAGCGAATAGCCGAAGGTCGCGAACCCGATCTCGCGCAACCGATGCGGGTCGATCAAGGTGACCTTTTCCATCAGCAGCGAGGTGATACGGCCTTCCGGGTCGAAGCGTAGCGCCGTCGCCAGGCGCAGCGCCTCGTCGCTAAGATCCTTGTGCATCATGTGGAACGCGCCGATGCCAAGACAGAAGAAGAAGATGGATTTCGCCAGCTTGAAGATTGCGATGGCCACCAGACCGCCCGGATGAGACGCACCAACCGGCTCCCCGCGCGCCATCATCTCCGGCCTTCCTTCGATTGCCTCTTCTCGCATAGCGCCGTTCCTTCAGTTGACGGGACTCAGGAAGGAATTGTCAACGCCACCAAGGCACCAAACAATCGAAATCACCTCGTGCAAATCGGCCCTGATGCGCGTAATCTTCTTTAGGTTTTCCCGAATGAACTTACGTGTCATTCTCTGGTAACCGCAAATCCAGTCGTACCCGGGCCGCGTAATTGACTACGAACGCCTGATGTCGACACTCAACACCAGGCGCAGAATGAGAATTCCCAGACCGACATAAAAGGACGAACCTCACAATGAACCTGAAGAATGCCTTCCTCGCAGCCTCCGCCGCTGCCGTTCTCGCGCTCACCTCGCTTACCGCCTCAGCCCAGACGAATCCTCAGGTTGGCGGCGCCGATATGTATCCCACCAAGAACATCGTCGAGAATGCGGTCAACTCGCCGATCAATACCACCCTGGTCGCTGCCGTGAAGGCCGCCGGCCTGGTCCCGACACTCGAGTCCAAGGGACCTTTTACGGTCTTCGCCCCCACCAACGACGCCTTCGCCAAGCTGCCGGCCGGTACCGTTGATACCCTCCTGAAGCCTGAAAACAAGGCTACCCTGGTCAAGATCCTCACCTATCACGTGGTTCCGGGCAAAATCGACACCAAGAAGATCCTGCATGACATCAAGAAGGGTGGCGGAAAGGCCATGCTCAAGACCGTCGAGGGCGAGGACCTTACCTTCACCGAGTCTGGTGGCGCCATCACCATTACCGATGCCAAAGGCGGCACCGCATCCATCACCACCGCCGATGTCTTCCAGTCGAACGGTGTCATCCACGTGATCGACGCTGTCCTGATGCCCTAGCTTCAAGGAGCAAGGCTTCGCATCGGAAGGTCCAATGTACGGCTGGGTCAAACGATCAAGCGACGGCTCTTGCCTGCGCGCTTTGACACGAACAATGTCAGTCACAAAACAGGACGCCCTCCCGGGGGCGTCCTCGCACTTGATGCTACAAACAAGCCATGCGACATACGTTCGAAAGCGAACAGTGGCTTCCCTATCCGGTCGAGCAGGTGTTCGGATTCTTCTCTGACCCGGAGAACCTGCCGCGACTCATGCCGGAGTGGCAGAAGGCGCGCATCGAAGAAGCCTCCTTTGCTCCTCCGCCGCCGCGCCCTGCATCCGTCCATGCGGTTCGTCTGCGTGCCGTGGCCGGAGCCGGTACCCGCATGACGATCAGCTTCCGCCCCTTTCCCTACTCGCCCATGCGGGTTCCCTGGGATGCGGAGATCACGGAGTTTGTCTGGAATGACCACTTTTGCGACACCCAGCTTCGCGGTCCGTTTGCATTCTGGCATCACTGCCACAACGTCACAGCCGAAGCCCGCACGGTGAACGGTGCGCCGGTTCCGGGAACGCTGCTGCGCGACCGCGTTGAATACCAGCTCCCGCTCGGACCGCTCGGCGAATTCGCAAACAAGCTCTTTCTGCAGCGCCAGTTCCGAAGCATCTTCAACTTCCGGCATCAGCGTACGGCAGAGCTTCTGCCGCTGATGTTTGCTTCGAGCCGTAACCCAGTGGCCAGGGCGTAGAGCCTGGATGACCTGAGCCATCAAGCGCCAGGGTAGGGTCTAAAGCGGTATCGCTTCAGCTGACAGACATGCGCGCGGGCAGCAAGGAATGCAGGATGCCTGCAGCCTTGATCATCGCACCCTCAGCCGTCAGCCCGTACTTGGCGCGCAACGCCTCGACCTTGCCATGTTCGATGAACTGGTCGGGCCAACCCACCCGAACCACCGGCACCTGCAGTTCCAGCTCACTCACCAGCTCCAGCAACGCAGAACCAAAGCCGCCGGCCAGCACATGATCCTCGAGCGTGATCAGGAGACGGCAGCGTCCACCATAATGAGCAATACAGTCGCGATCCAATGGTTTGGCGAATCGCGGGTCGATGAGCGCCGCGCTGAGTCCCTGCTGCTCCAGCATGGCGACCAGCCGCTCCCCTTCCGCCATCATGGAGCCCAGAGCGAACACAGCGACATCGCTGCCCTCACGCAGCACCTCTGCAGACCCGATTTCCAGCGCACGCGGCTGCTCTTTCAGCGCGCTATTTGGCCCGGTTCCGCGCGGATATCGGATGGCGGAAGGACCGTCGTGGAGCATGGCGGTGTACATCATGTCCGCCAGCATGTCCTCGTTCCGAGGAACCATGTGGATCATGTTCGGAATGCTGCGCAGGAAGCTGATGTCGAAGAGCCCATGATGGGTGGGGCCATCGTCTCCGCTCAACCCTCCGCGATCCATGCAGAAGACCACCGGAAGGTTCTGTAGGCATACATCATGAATCACCTGATCGTAGGCGCGCTGCAGGAAGGTTGAGTAGATGGCGCAAAACGGCTTGTAGCCCTTGGTCGCCATTCCCGCCGCGAAGATGACGGCATGTTCTTCGGCAATCCCCACATCGAAGTAGCGCGTGGGGTGCTTCGGCCGAAACAGATCAAGGGCCGTGCCGTTCGGCATCGCCGCGGTGATGGCAACCACCTTGTCGTTGCCGTCCGCAAGGCGGGAAAGCGACTCCGCAAAGACCTCCGAATAGGTCTTCTGCGCTGCTGTCTTGGTCTCCCCGGTCTCCGGGTGGTAGGGGCCGAGACCGTGAAATTTCTTCTGGCCTTCCAACGCCGGCTGAAATCCACGCCCTTTCTGAGTAATCGCGTGCAGGACCACGGGCTTGTTCTGCTGCTTCAGAAACTTGAAGGTTTCAATCAGCAGAGGCAGATTGTGACCATCGATGGGCCCGAAGTAAACCAGCCCGAACTCCTCGAAGATGACGCCGCGACCGACCAGACCCTTGGCGGCTTCCTCCGCCTTGCGGGCGACCTGCCGGGCTGCCTTGCCACCGAACTTCTCCACCAGTTCAGCTGCCTTGGAATGCAGGCTGTTGTACATCGGATTGGTCGCGATCCTGTGGAAGTACTCGGCGATCGCTCCTACATTCTTGTCGATCGACCATTCGTTGTCATTGAGAACAATGATGAGCCGTTTGGTCTGCCCCGCGATGTTGTTGAGCGCCTCGAAGGAGATGCCATTGGTGAATGCAGCGTCGCCGGCCAGCGATACGATGTGTTCAGTCCCGCCGGACATGTCTCGAGCCACGGCCATCCCGAGCGCGGCGCTGAGCGCGGTTCCGGCATGACCAGCGCCATAGCTGTCGTGCTCACTTTCGCTGCGAAGCATAAAGCCGTTGAGTCCACCGGGCTGGCGGATGGTGTGAAAACGCTTCTCGCGCCCGGTCAGCAGCTTGTGCACGTACGCCTGGTGGCTCACGTCGAAGATGAAGCTATCTCTCGGCGTATCAAAGACATAATGCATGGCGATGGTCAGCTCCACAACGCCCAGATTGGGTCCGATATGGCCACCCGTTCTGGCCACGCTCAGGATCAGGCGTTCGCGAATTTCCGCCGCCAGAGAGGTCAACTCTGCGATCGAGAGAGCTTTGAGATCGGCCGGCGAGTTGATTGTCTCCAGAATGTTCGTCATCGAATGCCTGTTGGGATTGCCTGTTTACGCCAACCCTTAGTATATGACGTGGCTCAGCGCGCGTCCCACACGCCGCTGCGCCCGCTCAACGGCCAGGAGTGAGTCTGTCGAAGCTATGGACACGGGCGCGGAAGAAAAGATGCTGTCGGCGAATTTACGCCACACCGTTCACTCCGCCATGCCTTGCACCACCACGTCGCTTGCGACCTCAGAGCCGAACACGCCTTCCCAGCGGGCGATGACGGCGCTTGCCAGGCAGTTGCCGACGACGTTGACCATGGTTCGGGCCATGTCCATCAAGGCATCGATGCCGAGAATGACGAAAATCGGCTCGGTGGGCAGGTGGAAGGTCGCCGCGGTGGCGAGTAGGACGACGAGGGTAGCTCGCGGCACACCGGCGACGCCCTTGCTGGTCAGGATCAGAGTGCCCATCATGAGCAGTTGTTCCCCCCAGCCCAGGTGCATGCCGGCGGCCTGGGCGACAAAGATGCTGGCCAGCGCAAGATAAAGCGTTGAACCATCCAGGTTAAAGCTGTATCCAGCCGGAATGACGAACGCCACCACCCTGCGCGGCACGCCGAATGCCTCCATGGCCTCCATGGCGCGTGGCAGCGCGGCCTCGCTGGTGGAGGTGGCGAAGGCGATGGTGGCTGGTTCGGCGACCGCGCGTAAAAAGCCCAACACGGGAATCCGGGCCAGCAGCGCAACCGGAAGCATCACCAGCAGGGCAAAGGCCGCGAGCGCACCGTACAGGGTGAGCAACAGCTTGCCGAGATTCACCAAGACGCCCAATCCCATGTGCCCGACGGTAAATGCCATTGCGGCGCCGACTCCAATTGGAGCGAAGTACATGACGACATTGGTGAACTTGAACATGACCTCGCTCAAACTCTCGGTCAGGCGCAGCACCGGATCCCGTTTCGCCTGGTCCATGCAGGCAAGGGCGATCCCAAAGAAAACGCGAATACCGCCACTTGCAGGATCTGGCCTTCAGCGATCGATTTGGCAAGGTTCTCGGGAAACACGTGGAGCAGGAACTCGTCCCACCGAGTGGGCGCGATCTTGGCCAAAGCCTCGCTCCCTCCTGCGGTGGAAATGGTGAGCCCGACACCAGCCTTGGAGAGATTGATCGCCGCAAGTCCGATCCCCATGGCAAGCGTGGTCAGCACCTCGAAATAGACGACGCTTTTCAACCCCATGCGACCAACGGACTTCAGATCGCCGTGTCCGGCGATCCCGGTGATCAGGGTCGCAAGGATCAGCGGCGCGACGATTGCCTTAATCAAGCGCAGGAAGATGTCGGAGAATACGCGAAGGTTGACCGCAAACGCGGGAGCATCAAAGCCGATTTCTGCTCCGGCGGCCATGGCCACGAAGATCCATGGGGTGAGGGTGCGACGGCGAACGGCAGTGACGGCCAAAAGGAAGTCGGCTACCCAGCGGAGTACGGTGCCCACCTGGGGCATGATGCTGGGCGAAAAGCGCGCCGCCAACACGCCCAGAGTGAAGGACACGAGTGCCGCAGTCAGAAGAACAGCCTCAAGCTTCTTTTTCGTCATTTCCGAGGAGCATACCAGCGTCAAGTCCCTCAAGATTCGCGGTCGCCACTGGTCGTGCGAGCCATGGGGCGCGGCGTGCGACCTTCGCCGCTGGCGCCTGTTCTAGAATTCGACCATGCTCCTCCGCGCTTGCTTCCTTACTCTGTCCTTGACTGCCGTTGCTGTCGCTCAACAGACGCCGGCCACCGCCCCTGGGACGGTGCCGGGAACCGCTCCGGACGGCAGTTCGGGATACCGTCTGGTAAGCCCGCTGGTGAACCCGACATTTACGCCCGGCATCCTTCATCTGCTTGAACTGGAGAGCAAATTCGCCGAGGACGTGGCTAAGGGTGGGGGGAAAGCGTTCGCGAAGTGGTTTGCGGAGGACGCGGTGACGCTTTCGAACGGCAAACCGGCGGTACTCGGTCGCGGAGCGATCGCCGCCCAGGCCAACTGGGACGCTAAAGACTACAGCCTGACGTGGACTCCGCAGGGCGCGCAGATGTCCTCTGCCAACGACATGGGATACACGTGGGGACATTACACCGGTCGCTCCAAGGATGCGAACGGCCACCCCATCGTTACATCGGGCAGGTACATCACCGTGTGGAAGAAGCTCCAGGACGGCAGCTGGAAGGTCGCGCTCGATGCCTCAGCCGACGACGCTCCGGACTCCGGTTCCTGCTGCGCACTGCCGCAACCCGAGTGACCAGGACCGCGACGGAGTCTCACCCACGCCGCAGGACAAGGGTTCTTCCGGCCCTTCGACGTCAGATTCTGCTGCCACTGAGTGTCCTGGCGATCGGAATTACCCGAATGGTGCGTCTATACCTCTTTAGTTGCACACCCGGGTCCAGTACACTCCCCTACATTTGAGACGGTAATCCCATGATAGGACCACTCCATCCTGCGACGAGGGACGAAGCACGCCGGCTCGGCATGCTTGAGCTGCTTCAGCTCCCCGCGTCTGTGTCGGACCCTGGCCTGGATGAGATTACGCGGATGGCGGCAGACCTCTGCGCCATGCCCATGGCTGGGGTTTCCATCGTGGGAGCCGATGCGGTTCATTTCTATTCGCGCTTCGGCCCCGGCCCGACCCGCGTGGCACGCGGACACAGCCCCTGCGAGTTCTGCATCCGCGCAGAGGGAGTTTACGAGGTCCCGGACGCCCGCTACCATCCCGACTTCCGGCCCGACGGAATCATGATGGGGGGGCGAACCTTCCGCTTCTACGCGGGCGTTCCGCTGATCCTGCAGGGCGTTCGGATCGGCTGCCTGTTCGTTCAGGCACCCTCACCCCACAATCTGAACACCAAGCAGAAGGCGACTCTGTCCATCCTGAGCCGCCAGGTCTCAACGCGTATCGAGCTCAATGCGCGGTTGCGTTCGGTTGAGATCGGCGACCGGGACAGGGTTCGGGTCGAATCGGAACTGACCGTCGAGCGCAACTTCGTCTCGACTGTGCTGGACACCGTGGGAGCGCTGGTCGCGGTGTTCGACACCGCTGGCCGCATCGTACGGTTCAACCGTGCGTGCGAGGAGGTCTCGGGTTACGAATTTTCCGAGCTCGTGGGCAGCTTCTTCTGGGAGCGGCTGATTCCGGAGGAAGACATCGACGCGGCCATCGCCGACTTCGAAAGTCTGCGCTCAGGAGATTTCCCGGCGAGCGTGGAGAACTACTGGCAGCACCGCGACGGAACGCTACGCCGGATCGCCTGGTCGGCGACCTCGCTGGTAGACGCTCAGGGACAGCCGAGCTTCATCATCGCCACCGGGATCGACGTGACCGAGCAGCGGGCTGCGGAATCCACGCTGCGCGAGTCCGAAGCCCGGTATCGGCAGCTGGTTGAGGGTTCGCTTGGTGTCGTATGCACGCACACCCTGGATGGGACGATCCTCTCGATTAACGCCAACGGAGCGCGCTCCCTGGGGAGGTCGACGGAGGAACTCATCGGGGAGCGGCTCACCCAGTTCATGCCGGCCGAGCAGCATGCTGCCTTTGAACGGTATCTCACGCGAATCGCGCAGACGGGGGAGGCCCGGGGACGCCTCAAATTGTGGGCGACGCCGTCTGGGGAGGGCCCTCCCGACCTGCGCGTGATCGCCTTCCGCAACAAACTCATCCAGGTGGATCAGGAGTCGGGGCCATACGTGCTTGCCTTTGGCGTGGACATTTCGGAGCAAGTGCGCGCTGAAGAGAAACTCCGGGCCCTAATTGATCAATCGAATTCAATTCTCGAATCAGTTGGAGACGGCATCTACGGCGTGGATCTTGAGGGCAAAGTCACCGTGATCAACCCCGCCGCAACACAAATGCTTGGCTACCGGCCCAACGAACTGCTGGGACGAAACCTGCACCAGATGGTTCACCATTCGCACCCGGATGGCACCCCCTATCCGGAGAGTGAGTGTGCCATTTCACAGACCATTCGGAATCTGGATACGGTACGGGTGGCAAACGAGGTCTTCTGGCGCAAGGACGGAACCAGCTTTCCCGTGGAGTATGTTGCACGCCCGCAGATTGTAGCGAGCGGCGATCCTGGGGGCGAAGCTGGTTCGCGCAACGGCAAAGCGGTAGGTGTGGTCGTCGCCTTTCGCGATACCACGGAGCGCCGAGCTCTCGAGCGAATGAAGGACGAGTTCATCTCGACCGTATCCCATGAACTTCGGACGCCGCTGACTTCGTTGCGCGCTGCGCTTGGCCTGGTCACCGGGGGGGCTTTGGCGAAGAAGCCTGAGAAGCAGCAGCAGATGCTCGAAATCGCCATCGGCAACACCGATCGGCTGATCCGGCTGGTCAACGATTTCCTCGACATTGAGCGGATCTCCAGCGGCAACGCCGAACTGCACTCGTCCACCTGGCCGGCGCAGCTGTTGTTCGAGCGTGCCACCAAGTTGCAGCAGGCAAACGCCGACCGGGCTAACCTTCGCTTCGATCTGCAAGCGAATGGAGTAGAGGTGTATGCGGATCCTGACCGCATCCTCCAGGCGCTGACCAACCTGATCTCAAATGCGATCAAGTTTTCACCGCGGCGCGCAACCATCTATTTATCTGCCCATCGGATGGACGACCAGGAAGCGCGGATCGACGTGCATGACGAGGGCCGCGGCATTCCTCCGGAGAAGCTGGAGACGATCTTCGAGCGCTTTCAGCAGGTCGACGCGTCGGACTCGCGGGCGATGGGAGGGACCGGCCTGGGGCTGGCGATCTGCCGCTCGATCATCATGCAGCATGGCGGGCGGATCTGGGCCACCAGCCCTCCGGGACAGGGGGCGACGTTCCATTTCACCCTGCCGACCCGGCCCGCCGGTCACCTGCGCTGAAGGCGGCCAAGCCGAGAAAGCTGCTTAGGAATGTAGCAGCCGATGCCACTTCCAGGCACTGGCTATGATGTTATCCAGTTCTCCGTGCCGGGGCTTCCATCCCAGGTCGCGCTGGATTGCTTCAGAACTGGCTACCAGGACCGCGGGATCGCCCGGGCGGCGGTCGTGAACCTCCACAGGGATCGCATGGCCGGTCACGCGGCGAACGGAGTCGATGACCTGCAGTACGGTGAACCCCTGGCCATTGCCGATGTTGTAGATCATGCGGTCTCTCGTTTCGAGAGCTGCGAGCGCGAGCAGGTGGGCATCCGCAAGGTCCTCGACGTGGATATAGTCGCGCACGCAGGTTCCATCGGCGGTGGGATAGTTCGTCCCGAAGATCTTGATGGAAGCGCGCCGGCCGAGAGCCACATCCAAGATGAGCGGAATCAGATGCGACTCGGGTTCGTGATTCTCGCCGTATCCTTCGATGGCGCCCGCGACATTGAAATAACGGAGCGCGGCAAAGCGCAGGCCGTGAGCTACATTTTCCCAACGCATCATGTGTTCGGACAGGAGCTTGGACTCGCCGTAAGGATTGGTAGGAGCCAGCCGCGCGTCTTCCAGGATTGGCGTACGCTCCGGCTCTCCATAGCAGGCGGCGGTCGAGCTGAAGACAATCTTCTGCTGCCCGGTTGCCAGCATGGCTTCCAGCAGGGTCAGGGTGCCCGCGGTGTTGTTGCGGAAGTAAAGCTCAGGCAGCTTCATCGACTCGCCCGCTTCAATGAGCGCCGCAAAGTGCATAACTCCATCGAACTGGGCGGCGCCAAGTGCGGACTCGAGGACGCTACGGTCGGCCAGCGAACCCTCCACCAGCGTTGCGCCCGATGGAACCGCGGAACGCCGGCTATGACAGAAATTGTCGAAGATGGTCACTTGATGGCCGGCGGCGAGCAACATTCTGGCGACGGTCCCGCCGATGTAGCCGGCGCCACCGGTGATGAAAACGTTCATGTGTTCCCCTTCTGGGCCATTCTAAAGTCAAACCTTTTCGCCACCTGTGCAACAAAAGTAGAAGAGCGGAACCACTTCGGGGAGTGGGCTCGCGCGCAGATTCCTGAGATAAAGTGATTACCGGCTTTTGCCGATGGGCGTTAAGCACCCTCGCACAATGAGCCGCACGGTAACACGAAGTTGATGTTACGACGCGATTGCTTTGCTATTGTCTCTGCAACGTTTAAACTGTTGACAAGGATGTGAACCCTGCTCACGGTTTGGCTTTGCTTGGTGTCCTATCTCTGCCGCTGTAGGAATTCGCTTTGGAACGCCGAAGCCCGGGATCGCTAACGATCTCCAACCCAGGGTAAGAGTGCCAGCCTTATCCCTGAGGCTCGTCTGTAAAGGAAACGCCCTCCATGAGTAAGCCTCTCGTTAGAGTTACCTCGCAGCCGCAAGACCTGCAGTTCACCCACTTCGGCGTTTTGGACGTGGGCGGTCAGAACAAGGGAACGCTCTTCACATCCATCGGAATCAACCTCCTGCTGGCTTTCATCTTTATCATTCTGAGCGCCGCGGCGGTGAAGACAAGCCTTCGGAATCGCAGGCTGGAGGAGCTGACGTTCGTAGCGACCAAGCCACCCGCTCCGCTGCCCAAGCCTGTTCCGAAGATCGTTCCGCCCAAGCCGCTGCCTAAGCCGCCGGTGTTGACCCCAGCGGAGCCAAAGATTGTCCTCCCCAAGGTGACGCCGGTCGAGGCGCCGAAGCCAATCCCCGTGATGCAGCCGAAGCCGCTGCCGGTAATCACGCCGGCTCCGCCGAAGATGGTTGTGGCCATGGCCGCACCGAAGCCGGTGACGGTGAACCTGGGTAAGGCCGTTTCGCTCCCCAATCACGATCTGCACCCGGCCGTGGTTGCGCTTGGACAGCAGAATAATCCGATCGCGCCATCTAATCGTCCGGCCACCTCGGCGGTCAATCTGGGCAACTCGGGAATGGCCGGCATGCCTCCAGGTGGTGGCCGCGGACCAGCCTCGACGGCAGTCAACCTTGGCTCGGGACAGCCTGGCGGAAGTCTCTCGGGCGGCGGCTCGCATGCGGTTGTCGGCGTCAAGCTGGGAGGAGTGACCGGGGGAACCCCTGCTTCGACCGGCAATGGCCTGGGAGTTCGGCCGATGCAGGTGGCTCTCGGGCATGCACCAGCGCCGCCGGCTTCCTCATCGCCCACCCTGGCGCATCCGCCCGCGAGAACCAGTCCGCAGGTGCTCTACAAGCCTCGCCCGGAGTACACCCCCGCAGCGATTCAGGCCAAGGTCGAGGGCATGGTTTCGGTCAGAATCCGGGTTTCAGCGGCGGGTTCCGTCACTGTCCTGGGCGTCACCAATGGGCTTGGATACGGTCTGGACCAATCCGCAATTCGCGCGGTTGAGGGCACCCGTTTCCGCCCGGCGATGGATGCCAACGGCAACCCGGCGGATTGGGAGGGAGTCGTCAACATCTCCTTCCAGATGGCGTCTTGAGCCGCGTCCTCGTAAGATAAAGGCACTGCGGCGCCTTCCGGACGGCAACTTTGTATCCCGGAATGGGTCCGACAGCACACGCCCCGCCCCCGCAGCAACCAGGCTTGTAACCAAATGAGGAGCTTCAAATAATGATCTCGCGGACGCAAACGATCTCCGGACTCACTCTTGCCCTGCTGGCGGCGTCGGCCATGCCCGGCCATGCGGCCGGCGTCGATCTCTTCAAGAAAAAGAAGGATGTTGTTCAGGGCAAGAAGCTGACCCCGGCGCAGAGCGCGCTGATCGACAAGGCGATCATCCGCGAAAAACAGGTGATCAAGGTGGTCAAGGAGCGGGCTCCCATCGTCGAGACCTACATCCAGAACATGAAGCCCGACCCTGTGATGCGCCAGGTGCCGGAGTCCGACGAGCACTTCCTTGGCCGGGTTGAATTTGGACGGGTCATTGGCGACACACCCTACGAGGCGGGTCCGAAGGCAGGCGAAAAGCAAAGCCTTCTGGGCCGCTTCAAGAATTCGGCAGGCTTTCTCGGCAGCCTCACCGGCTCGCTCCACCTTCAGTTCCACGAAGCGGGATTCGTCTCCATGCTGCTGATGGACTCCAACAGCTTCGATAAGCAGCACTATAACTTTTACTTCGTCCGCAACGACTTTCTTGGGAACACACCCACGGCCGTCTTCGACGTGACTCCGGCCGGGGGCAAGCAGGCGACGGGACGCTTCTTTGGCCGCATCTGGGTCGAAACCCGTGATGGAAACGTCGTTCGTTTCAACGGCGATTTTGCCGGTGGAGAAAAGGATTATCAGGAGTACTACCACTTCGATAGCTGGCGCACCAACGTGCAGCCTGATCTCTGGCTACCAACCAGCTTTTATGTGGAAGAGCCCGATCCGAAGAGCCAGACCAGCACGCTCAAGTTCAAGGCCATCAACCATGTTTGGGGCTATGTGCTGAAGGTGCCGGCCACCCAGGCTGAAAACACGTCACTGGACGTAGTCGGCGCGCAGGACGTCTCCAATGACGCGCAGGACGTGAGCCCGCTGGGAGCGCAGCGTGCGTTTGCAAAGCAGGCCGAGGACAATGTCATCGAGCGGCTCTTCCAGGCTGGGCTGCTCGATGCGCCAAGCGAATTCGACAAGACACTGGAAGCGCTGGCGAACAATATTCTTGCCTATAACAACATCGCCGTAAGCAGCCCCATCCATGTACGCACGCTGCTCACCGAGCCGCTCGAATCGCTGGCCGTCGGAAACACCATCATCCTTTCGAAGAGCCTGATTGATACGACCGCCGTGATTACGCAGGATGGCGCCCAGCAGATGGGAAATCTGAACGCGCTACTCGCCTTCCAACTGGCGCACATCGTCTCCGGACACAAACTGGACACCAAGTACGCCTTCAACGACCGGCTCCTGTTCCCGGACAACTCCGCGTTCAGGCGGATCCCCATGCACCACACCGAGGCGGATAACACCGAAGCGGCTAAGAAGGCGTTGGACCTGCTGAATGCGAAAGAGCTCGCCGACGGGCAAAAATACTTTGGGCTCTACCTGCAGCAGTTGCAGCAGCGGGTGAAGGCGCTTCGCGCGCTGAACGAACCCATGATCGGCGATGGCCTGGTGAAGAGCGATACCGACACCTCCTTCTGGCTGGCCGCGCTGATGCCCAAGGCGGAGAAGCTGGACGTGAAGAACCTGAAGCAGCAGGCGGCGGAACCGCTCTCGGCCTTCCTGAGGTTCGACCCATGGACCGACCAGGTGATCACCCTGCATACCGCCTTCGAGCCGCTCTTGAGCCCAAGCGACAAGATGCCGTTTGAGGTTTCGCCGGTTTACATCAAGCTTTCCTACTGGAAGCCCGCTCCGATTCCGACCGCTGCTCCTCCGGCGGCTGCGGCCAGCGATCCGAATGCGGCTCCCGCGGCTACCGACCCCAACGCCGTCCCCCCGGCACCGCCGGCTGATCCGAATGCAGCACCTCCGGCCCCGACCGCAGCACCTCCGGCTCAGGACCAGGCCGCTCCAGCCCCGGCCCCCGCACCGACGCAGTAAACGGCTCGTGTGGTATCAGCCTGCGCGAACCTGTTCCCGAACTCCCTGAACGACTCTTTGCGCCACAGGTCCCTTGCCCGGTCTGTGGCGCATTCCTGCTAGCGCCGGCGGAACACACGTGTCCTGGACCTGCGTTGAATTCCGGAGTTCAGAATTGGCAGTGTCTCCTCTCGCCTTCCGCATCCCTGCTGCCCTGCACCACTATTTCTGCCGAGAAGGGTTTCCACCTGCGACCGGAGCACCTAGCGTTTGGCTCGGGCAGAATGTTGCGAGATGTTCAGTTCGATCTTTGGAGAAGGCGGTTGATGAAAATCACACTTCTTGGCATTCTTTTTCCGCTTGCGGCCGCCTGCGCGGCATCGGCGCAAGCTCCAGCCACCGCAGCCAGGCGTTTCGATCTGCAGGCGGGCGGAGGGTTCACCCTAGCAAATTCAGATTATTACCCGCAGAAATTCAAGGGCGGCGCACTGTATGCGGTGCTTGACTTTACCCCGCACTTCGGCGCCGAGTTCGACTTTCACCAGGTCGATTCCCCCTTTGATCCTCGCTACGAGCGCACCTACGAGTTGGCCGGGCGCTATCACAGGACGTATGGAAGGTTTTCGCCTTATGCCAAGGCCGGGTATGGTCGAGGCGTCTTCAACTATCTCTATGAAACCGAGAACCCCGTGACCGGAGCAGTGACGTCCACCACGGTACTTGGCAGTCTCGCCTACAACGAGTTTCTCGCAGGCGGCGGCGTGGACTACCGTCTGCTCCGCTTTCTCAACGTTCGCGCAGACTATGAATACGAGACGTGGCGCGGATTCTCTTCGACCGGAGGCCTGACGCCGCAACTCCTGACGATCGGAGTGGCATATCACTTCCCGGGTGGACTGGCAAAGGGCAGGCGCTTCAAATAGCCGCCTGCCCCTGAGTGGTACCGCGCAGCGTTGCTCGGCCTAGAAATGGTAGGCGATACCGATGGCCGGCATGCTGATCACTTCATACCGGTTGGTGCTGAAGAGGTTGACGAACTGCGGAGCCTTCAGGATCAACCCATGGTATTGCGCGCGGATGTCAAAGCTGGGGCTGATCTCGTAAGCAACGCCGCCACCCACCATGGCTGCGATGCGGGTGTTTGAGGACGTGTCCAGCTGCCCTGTCCCCTCGAGAATCGGCGTGAAGAAGACGCCGCCAATCCCGGCCTCGACGAACGGATTGAAGTTCTTGTAGGTACGTCCATAGACGTATCCCACGGTAAATTCCTGTTGGCGGGAGTGGATCGGAAAGTGAACGTAATTCGTGCTTTCAGTGAAGTAGTTGGTGTACTGGGCGAACGAGTAGTTGCCCTCAAGCGCGCTGTGCGGCGTCAGCAGGTAGCGATAGCTGGCCAGCACGCCGGCGGTCTTGGTCGGCTGCAGAACGATCCCGTTTCCGTGGACCTCGGGACCCACTACGGCAAGCCCGCTGATACTGACGTCCTGGCGGCTCTCCTGCGCGTACGCGGCGGCCGTCGAAAGCACAAGCGCGCCCAACAAAATCGTCTTCTTCATTCTTTGCCAAACCCTCTCAAGATCACGCGATTCACCCTCTTGGACTCCCACTGGATTTATTGGTTATGGGCGGGATGGGCAAATTCGCTCTAGGTAATTGTACCCGCAGCGTGGAGGCGGGAAAGCCTGACGACGCAAAAAGGCCGAAGCGCTGAGCACGCTCCGGCCCTGGCTACGACATGGAGGCTGCCTTACACGCCCGGCGGTGGGGTTGGCGCAGGCTGGCTTCCCTGCTGCTCCTGGTGTTCTTCCCTGCGTTCGCGCTGACGTGCCTCTATGGCATCGAACCTGGTCTTCTGCTCGTCCGTCAAAACTGCTCTGATATTCGTCTGGGTGGCCTGGTGAATGCTCATCATCTTGGCACGCTTGTCGGCGGCTGCCGTCGACGTGTCATTCCGTAACGCCATCATCTGCTGGTGGCTGTTGGTCTCGATCGACTTGATCTGCGAAACCTGGTCCGGAGACAGGTTGAGCGCCTTCGTCAGGTGCTCCAACTGGTGCTCCTGGCGGTCGCCTCCGCGGCCTTGCCATCCGGCTGGCGGGGTCGTCTGCTGCGGTGCTGCCGGAGCAGTGTCGGAGACCTGTGCAAGCATCGGTGCCGCCAGGCCGGCGGCGCAGGCCAGGGCCAGTAGGATGCGCCCGGAAGCTGTGCCGGGTTTGGACGTGATGTTGATCATGGAATATCTCACTTTCGGAGTGCGTTGGTATGGGTGCTCCCGACACTGGCCTATCGCTCAATTCAGCCGCCCGCCGGAACAATCGTCTACATGCTACAGACGGGAATCGCGGAAAAATGTTCCGGTATGTCGCCTCCCTAACCCGGCTGGAAACGGTACGGATCGCCATGGCTCGCCGAATAGGCCTCTACCACCTTCAGGAACGCGACCGCAGCATGGGATAGATTCGCCTGCCGCCGGTACACCAGCCTCAGCTTGCGTTCGATCTGCAGTTCCTTGATCGGAACCCGCACCAGAGTTCCGCTGGCGAGTTCCTGTTCAACCGTGAGCCCGGGCACCAACGCCACACCGTTGCCCATCTGCACGAAGCGCTTGATAGCATCCAGCGAGGGGAGTTCCACCGACATGTTGAGCGGCGTCTTATGGCGCCTGAAGGCCTGGATCACCTTCTGCCGCTGCGGCGACGGAATGTTGTGGGCGACAAAATTCTGTGCTCCAAGCTGCCGGATGGAGACCTCCCCCGCCCGGGCCAGCGGATGCTTGGGATTCACAATCAGCGCCAGCGAGTCTCGATACACGACGACGGATTGGACCTGAGGATCGTCCGGCTTGAAGGAGAGCACGCCGATCTCGACCGAGTGCAGGAGCACCTCATCGGGAATCCGGCTAGCGAGCGCCCGCTGCACGGCCACCTTTATATTCGGTTTTTGCCGCCGGTATTCGTCCAGCAGCGGCAGAAGGTAGAGGCAGGTATACTCGTTCGCGGCCAGATTGAGCCGCCCGCGGTGCAGGGCCCGAAGTTCGGTCAAAGCGCCGGCCGCTTCGGTTCGCAGGTTCAAGAGCTTCTGCGCATACTCGCGCAAGACCTCACCCGCGTCGGTCAGCGAGCCGTCGCGGGAGGCCCGCTCAAAGAGTGTTTCGCCAAGTTCCGTTTCCAGTTTGGCAACAGCCTGGCTGACCGCCGGCTGGGTTCGGTGCAGGCGCGCGGCCGCCCGGGAGAAGCTCCGCTCCTCCGCGACGGCAAGAAATGTTTCGAGTTGGAAGAGGTCCATCCAGTCGACTCCGGTGCGAGCGGGGGATATCATTTTGGCTAAGGCGCCAACCGACTAAGTCGTCAAACCGCATCACGGCCTCGAATTCGCCGTATAGCTTGATTAGAAATGATGATACTCGTTCTATTTCGCATAAGCGCTGGTTATGATGAGGCTCGGTCGTACGGGGCCAGGAATGTCTGCTGATATGAGCACTTCACCACAGATCGTCTTCTTCGATACCACCCTGCGGGATGGGGAGCAGAGCCCGGGCTGCACCATGCATCACGACGAGAAGCTGCGCATGGCACACCAGTTGGCTGCGCTCGGCGTCGACGTTCTGGAGGCCGGCTTCGCCATCGCATCCGAGGGCGACCTCGAGAGCATCCGCGCCATCGCCCGGGAGGTTCGTGGTCCGCGGATCACCTCGTTGGCGCGCTGCAAACGGGAGGATATCGAGGCCGCTGCGCGCGCCATCGAGCCTGCGCCGCTGAACCGCATCCATGTCTTCCTGGCCAGCTCCGACCTCCATCTCGAAGCCAAGCTTCGTCTCTCCCGCGAGCAGGCGCTCGAGCAGGCCGCGCAATCGGTTGAACTGGCACGCTGCTATTCCGACAACATCGAATTTTCGGCTGAGGACGCCACCCGCTCCGACCCCGACTTCCTGGTGCGCTTCGTCACTGCGGCCGTGCGGGCGGGCGCGACCACCATCAACCTGCCCGATACTGTCGGCTACACGACTCCTGACGAGTACAAGGCTCTGTTTCAGCGCATGCAGCGCGAGATTCCGGGAGCGGACCAGATCATCTTTTCGACCCATTGCCACAACGATCTGGGTATGGCGGTCGCAAACTCGCTGGCCGGCATCGAAGGCGGCGCGCGTCAGGTCGAATGCACCATCAACGGCATCGGTGAGCGCGCCGGGAACGCCGCGCTCGAAGAGATTGCGGCGGCACTGGCCACCCGGCGCGACAAGTTTCCCTTCCGCAACAACATCGTGATGCGGCAGCTTTTTCCGACCAGCCAATTACTCGCGGAACTCATCAGCTTCGGCTGCTCTCCCAATAAAGCCGTGGTGGGCGCAAATGCGTTTGCCCACGAGAGCGGCATCCATCAACATGGCGTGCTCGCCAATCCGCTCACCTACGAAATTATGACGCCCGAGTCGGTCGGCGTTCCATCCACCAACCTGGTGCTCGGCAAGCACTCCGGGCGCAGACTGCTGGAGCAGCGGCTGCGCGAGCTGGGACATCCACTTTCCCGTGCGGAGCTGGACCCCGTTTATGAACGATTTACCGCGCTGGCGGACCGCAAGAAAGCGATCTATGACCAGGACTTACTCGGCTTGCTGAAGCCGGACCACACGACCGTATCTGCCTGAGATTTGAAAGAGACGATTCAAAGATGAAGCTCACCATAGCAGTGTTGGCGGGAGATGGAATCGGACCCGAGGTCACGCAGGAGGCGACCGCCATCCTGAGCGTCGTCGCCGACCTGGGCGGTCATCAATTTTCCTTCGTGCCCGGCCTCATCGGAGGCGTGGCGATCACTGCAACCGGCTCGCCTCTGCCTGCGGCAACCCTCGATCTTTCCCTCGATGCAGACGCGGTCTTTCTGGGCGCTGTCGGCGATCAGACCTTCGCATCGCTTCCGCCCGCCAAGCGACCTGAAGCCGGCCTGCTGCAGATTCGCCAGGCCTTGGGCGGATTCGCGAATTTGCGGCCCTCGGTTGCATACGCTGCACTCAGTGGCAACTCGCCTCTGCGCCCGGAGGTGACCGAAGGTGCGGATATCCTCTTCGTCCGCGAGCTCCTCGGCGGCCTTTACTTTGGCGCACCACGCTGGTGGGACAAGACGAGCAGCGCCAACGGTGGAGGCGAAGCCATCAATACGATGCGCTATACCCGCGACGAGGTGGCGCGCGTCGCGCGAGTCGCCTTCGAGTTAGCTCGCAAGCGTCGCAAGAAGGTCACCAGCGTCGACAAAGCCAACGTACTGGAGGTGTCGCAGCTCTGGCGCGCTACGGTCACCGAAATTGCGAGGGATTATCCGGAGATTACACTCGAGCACCAGCTGGTGGACTCGATGGCGATGCACCTGATGAATATTCCGCGCAACTTCGACGTCGTCCTCACAGAAAACCTTTTCGGTGACATTTTGTCGGACGAGGCAGCCGTCATCACCGGATCGCTCGGCATGCTCCCATCGGCCACGATCGGCGGAACCGTCAATCTGTACGAGCCGGTGCATGGGTCAGGGCCGGATATTGCGGGCACCGGCAGGGCGAACCCGCTCGGCGCAATCCTGACCGCCGCCATGGTGCTGCGGCACTCGGCGGACCTTGAAGCGGAAGCGCTGGCGATCGAAGCTGCAGTCCAGCGGGTGTTGAGCGAAGGCTATCGAACTGCCGACCTGGCTCGCGTCTCCTCTGCAGGCGGCGCTTCGTCCGCTTTGCCGGTTGTGTCCACCCGGGAGATGGGCAAGCTGGTGCAGCAGGCCCTTACCGAGGCGACCGATCGCCGGCAGTCCATGCATGCGGTGTAACCATGATGAGCTTTTCTGCAAAGACGCGCTATCTGCTGGTGACTTCGGCCATTCTGGTCGCGAGCTTCATTCAATTCGCGCGAGGCTACCGGCCGCTGATCGTCGCCGTGGCCGCACTGACGTTCCTCTCCGCCGGCAATCTGGCGGTCTATCTCTCCGGTTCGAAGGAACGCAGCATAAGGCGCCAGCAGAAGCGGGATTACTACGCAGGATGAAAATCAGGCTGCGCATCCTCAATTCGTGTTTCATCAGCCGGAGTCTTGTTGCCGCCTGTGCCGTCTTGTGGGGCGCATGCGGGGCCAGGGCACAGTTGGTTGGCGAGCCACCCTTGCAGCAGCATCATGTCAAAAAGTCGAAGGATCGCAGCGGCGACCTGGAATGGCTATGGCAGTATGGCCCTCCGCCACCTGGCGGACGCGAACACGATCTCATCCAGGATCCGCACTTTCAGGGGTTCCTTCACCAGTACTTCACTGCTCCACAGACGTTCTGGGGACTGCAGAGCGGCGACCCCAAAGATCCTCGCCACAAGTCGCTCGCGGATACCGTCTATGACTTCCTCACCGTGCCGGGTGTCGTCATCGCGGACGACAATCGTTACATCACGGCGACCGGCTGTGTGTTTCACTTCTGCCCCTCCCGCGGATTGATCTTTGCTGACCTGAACGGAGTTCATCCGCTGGTCGCGTTCGCTGCCATCGAGTGGATCCGCCAGAGCCACACAACCGATCAAGCCGATGCCGAGTACACGCTGTGGATCTTCCCCAACCAGGCGCCCGGAACACCCGAGGAGCCCACAAATCTGCCGCCGCCGCTGGTCCATTCTCTGGTTCGTTGGATCAAGACGCCGCTCGCCGGGTCCGGCATCGTGCAAAAAGTAACAGCGGCCATTCTGGTCGATCCGGATGGAACACCGCACCAGATTCCTGTACCCACGGAAGGTTCAAGATGAGCGATTCGAACGTACCCCGCACCTTGTTCGAGAAAGTCTGGCAGCAGCACCTGGTCGCCGAGCCCGCCGGCGAGCCGGCGCTGCTCTACATCGATCTGCACCTGGTTCACGAGGTCACCAGCCCCCAGGCGTTCGACGGCCTGCGCATGGCTGGACGCACGCTGCGCCGGCCCGACCGTACTGTCGCGACAGTCGATCACAACGTACCAACCTCTTCTGTGCAGGATCGCTTACACATTCTGGATCCGATCGCCGGCCGGCAGATCGAGGCGCTGCGAAAAAACTGTGCGGACTTCGGAGTGGAGCTCTACGACGTGCAGGCGCCGGAACAAGGCATCGTTCACATCATCGGACCGGAGCTCGGCCTGACCAAGCCGGGCATGACCATCGTCTGCGGAGACTCGCATACCTCGACGCATGGCGCATTCGGAGCGCTTGCCTTCGGAATCGGGACCAGCGAGGTAGAGCATGTGATGGCCACGCAGACCCTGCCGCAGAGCAAGCCGAAGACCTTCCGCATCACGGTGGACGGTGAGCTGCCCCTCGGCGTCACCGCCAAGGACATCGTTCTCCACATCATCGGGCAGATCGGCACCGCCGGAGCTACGGGTCATGTCATCGAATACGCCGGCTCCGCCATTCGCTCGCTCTCGATGGAAGGACGCATGACCATCTGCAACATGAGCATCGAAGCCGGCGCGCGCGCGGGCATGATTGCCCCGGACGAGACGACCTACGCCTACTTGAAGGGCCGTCGATTCTCACCCGCCGGCGCCGCCTGGAACGAGGCAGTATCGCACTGGACCACGCTCGCGACTGACGAAGGTGCAGCCTTCGACCGCGAACTCAAAATCGACGCCGCCGCCCTCACCCCCACCGTAACCTGGGGCACCTCGCCGGGAATGGTCACAGGCATCGACTCCACCGTGCCCGCACTGCCGCGGGACGCGAGCGAAGCCGACCAGAAGGGATTGGAGCGCGCGCTGGAGTACATGGATCTGAAGCCCGGCACGCCGATGCAACAGATCGCCGTCGACCGCGTCTTCATCGGATCGTGCACGAACGCGCGCATCGAAGATCTTCGTGCCGCGGCTAAGCTGGTCCGCGGCTACCACGTCGCCACCACGGTAAAGGCCATGGTCGTTCCCGGTTCTCAGCAGGTAAAGGCGCAGGCGGAACAGGAGGGTCTGGACCTGGTCTTCAAGTCGGCTGGCTTCGACTGGCGTGAGCCTGGCTGCAGCATGTGTCTTGGCATGAACCCGGACATCCTGGCTCCCGGTGAACGATGCGCCTCGACCTCCAACCGCAACTTCGAAGGACGCCAGGGACGTGGCGGACGAACCCATCTTGTCTCACCCGTGATGGCCGCCGCAGCCGCCATCACAGGTCACCTGACCGACGTACGCACATGGGAATTCAAGGAGGCAAGGTAACCATGCTGCCTATCAATATCCTGACTTCGCATGCCGCCCCGCTCGATATCTCCAACATCGATACCGACCAGATCATCCCCAAGCAATTCCTCAAGCGCATCGAACGCACCGGCTACGGAGAATTTCTCTTCTTCGATTGGCGGCGCATCCAGGAGGGTCCGCAAGCCGGTCAGCCCGATCCTGGCTTCCCTCTGAATCAACCGGAGTACGCCGGCGCAAAGATCCTGGTCGCAGGGAAAAACTTCGGCTGCGGAAGTTCTCGCGAGCATGCGGCCTGGGCGCTCACAGACTTCGGCTTTCTCGCGGTCATCGCGCCAAGCTTCGCCGACATCTTCTTCTCGAACGCGGGTAAGAACGGCATGATTCTCGTCAAGCTTTCGGAGGATGACGTCAACACCTTGACCCACCGTTCGCTCGAGCGTACCGACCACACCATCACGATCAACCTCGAAGCGCAGACGGTCACCGACGATGAGGGCTTCAGCGCAAGTTTTGAAGTCGACCCATTCCGCAAGTACTGCCTGCTGAACGGACTGGATGATATCGGGCTGACGCTAAGGCACGAGGTCGCCCTGGATTCGTTTGAAGCGAAGCATGACGCGGAGTTCTGGACGCTTCCCGTACCGGCTTCGGCATGACACCCGGACACCATCAACACCGATGCAAGAAGAGGACGATCGAATTTGAGCAACCAGCATAACCCGAAGAAATACTCTCTTCCGCTGACTGAAGGCCCATCTCGCGCGGCCGCTCGCGCGATGCTGCGATCGGTTGGCTTTACGAAGGACGACCTGCACAAGCCCATCATTGGCGTCGCCAACACGTGGACCGAGATTGGCCCTTGCAACTTCCACCTCCGCGACGTGGCAGAGGCGGTCAAGCAAGGCATCCGAGAGGCCGGTGGCACCCCGATGGAGTTCAACACCATCACCATCTCGGACGGCATCACCATGGGCACCGAGGGGATGAAGGCGTCGCTTATCTCGCGCGAGGTCATCGCCGATTCCGTCGAACTCGTCGCGCGCGGCAATCTCTTCGATGGAATCATCTGTATCGCGGGCTGCGACAAGAACATGCCCGCGGCCGTGATGGCGCTCGCGCGGCTCGACATCCCGGGCATGATGCTCTACGGCGGCAGCATCGCGCCGGGCCGCCTGAAGCAGTCTGATGGATCGACCAAGGACATCACCATCCTCAATGTCTTCGAGGGGATGGGTTCCCACGCCGCCGGCAAGATCGGGGACGAGCAGCTGGAGGCGCTCGAAGCCGCGGCCTGCCCGGGCCCCGGCGCCTGCGGCGGCCAATTCACAGCAAACACCATGGCCATGGCCGGCGAGTTTCTGGGCATCTCGCCCATGCACCTGACCGGCGTGCCCGCCATGGCGAAAGACAAGGCCAGCGCCAGCCGCGAAGCTGGCCGGATGATCCTCGACCTGTGCCGCAACGACATGCGCCCGAGCCGGATCATCACCCGTGCCGCCATCGAAAACGCAGTCGCTGCCGTCTGCGCCTCCGGCGGCTCGACCAACGCCGTGCTGCACCTCATCGCCATCGCGCGCGAACTTGGCATCCCGCTCGAGATGCAGGACTTCGACGCCATCTCCGAGCGAACGCCCTTCATCTGCGACCTCTCGCCCGGCGGCAAGTACGTCGCCAAGGACTACCAGGACGCCGGCGGCTCACGTGTGCTGGCGAAACGCCTGATGGAACGGGGCCAGTTGCAGGATGGCCCAACCGTCTCCGGCCGGACAATCTTCGAGGAGGCCGCGGCGGCGGTCGAAACGCCCGGCCAACCTGTGATCCGCACCTGGGACCATCCGCTGAAGGCTACCGGCGGCCTCGTCATCATGAAGGGCAATCTCTCGCCCGAGGGTTCGGTCATCAAGGTCGCCGGGCATGAGCGCGTGTACCACCGGGGACCGGCGCGCGTCTTCGATTCCGAGGACCTTTGCCATGCCGCGGTCGAAGCAGGAAAGATCAATCCGAACGATGTTCTAGTGATTCGGTATGAAGGCCCAAAGGGCGGACCGGGCATGCGCGAGATGCTTGCCGTCACCGCGGCCATCAAGGGCATTCCCGAGTTGAGCGAAACAGTAGCCCTGCTCACCGATGGCCGTTTCTCCGGCGCGACGCGCGGGTTGATGTGCGGGCACGTGGCGCCCGAAGCTTTCCTCGGCGGCCCGATCGCCATCGTCCGCGAGGGCGACAGCATCACCTTCGATATCGCCAAACGAGAGCTCCGGCTCGAAGTGCCGGAAGATGAAATCGCCATACGGCTCGCCGCATGGAAGGCTCCCGTGCCCCGCTACAAACGCGGTGTCTTCGCAAAGTACGCGGCGACGGTAAGCAGTGCGAGTGAAGGGGCCATCACGACCTGAAGCTTATCCCGGACGTAACACGGAGTTCACCCGTAACACGATCTGCTGAGCCGCATTGATCTTTACTATCCGTGTCTCACCGGTGGTAAGCAGTTTGCTTGAGGAGCCAATAACGATGACCGACAGCACTCATCCACCGACCTTGACCGGCGCAGAAATTCTCTGGGCGACGCTCGTCGGCGAGGGCGTAACCACCGTCTTCGGCTATCCCGGCGGCGCTATCCTGCCCATCTACGATGCGCTGCGCAAGTTCCCCATCCACCATGTGCTGGTGCGGCACGAGCAGGGCGCGGCACACATGGCGGATGGCTACGCGCGCGCTTCCGGCCGGGTCGGCGTCTGCATGGCGACCAGCGGACCGGGTGCGACGAACCTCGTCACGGGCATTGCGACGGCTATGCTCGATTCCATTCCGGTCATCGCGATCACGGGCCAGGTCTCGTCGAAGGTGCTTGGTTCCGACGCCTTCCAGGAGGTCGATATTACCGGCATTACGCTGCCGATCACCAAGCATAACTTCCTCGTCACCCGCGCAGAAGAGATCGCCCCCACCGTTCGTCTCGCCTTCCAGATCGCGACCAGCGGACGTCCGGGACCGGTGCTGATCGACATCACCAAGGATGCGCAGCAGGCGACCAGTGTCTTCGACTTCGAGATGTCGAAGCCGCGCGCGGCCCGCCCACATCCCATGCATCCTGTCGACGGACCCGCTTGTGCGACCATCGAGGCCGCCGTCGCACTCATCCAGTCCGCGAAAAAGCCCGTGATCCTGGCCGGACACGGCATCACGCAGTCCGGGGCTGAGGCTGAAGTGATCGCGTTTGCGGAAAAGCTGCAGATCCCCATCGCCTCCACCCTCCTGGGCCTGGGCGCCGTGCCTGCCGAACATCCGCTGTCGCTCGGCATGATGGGCATGCACGGAGAGTCCTGGGTGAACCATGCCATCCAGGAGTCCGATCTGCTGCTGGCCATGGGCATGCGCTTCGACGACCGTGTCACCGGCAACCTGGCCAGCTATGCTCCGCACGCGAAGAAGATTCACATCGAGATCGATCCCAGCGAGATCTCCAAGAACGTCAAGGCCGATGTCGCGCTCATTGGCGATCTCAAGCAGGTGCTGCAACTCCTCTCGCCGCGCCTTGCACTCCGGTCCGACACCGCATGGCTCGACGAGATCAACCGCAGCAAAGGCACCGCGGCCGTACGCGATATCCAGAACCTTCCCGACAACGGCCACCTGTACGCCGCCCACGTCATCAACGACATCTGGCGCGAGGCGGTTGCGGCCGGCCGCGAAAAAGAAGCGATTATCGTTACAGATGTCGGCCAGCACCAGATGTGGGAGGCGCAGTACTTCAAGCACGAGGTGCCGCGCTCGCTCGTGACCAGCGGCGGCCTGGGCACCATGGGCTTCGCTCTGCCCGCAGCCATCGGCGCGAAAGCCGCCTGCCCGGAGAAGGATGTCTGGGTGATCGCCGGCGACGGCGGCTTCCAGATGACGGCCGCGGAACTCTCGACCATCGTGCAGGAGGGGCTCGCGATCAACATCGCCGTCATCAACAACGGCTTCCTCGGCATGGTGCGGCAGTGGCAGGAGACGTTCTACGAGAAGAACTACTCGGCCTCACCCATTCTCTCGCCGGACTTCGTCATGCTGGCGCAGGCCCATGGCATACCCGGCGCCCGCGTGACCGCGCGTAAAGATGTAACGCCAACGGTCACAAAAGCACGCGGCAGCGGCAAGTGCTTCCTCATCGAGTTCCAGGTCGAGAAGGAAGATGGCGTGTACCCCATGATCGCCCCGGGCGCCGCGCTGCATGAGATGGTTCGCCGGCCGGTAAGGGATCCGTTATTAGAAACGGCGGAGGACCAATGATCCCGCATATCTCAATCGAGCCTGAAGGCGAGCCCTGTCTCTTTCAAGATCGCCTCCCCTTCATGCTCGAAGCCTGCTCCAGTTTCGATCCGGTTCGTGTGTGGGAGCATGGAGGCGATCATCAGTCTTTTGGTGAGGGAGGCGAGCGGATTTACCAGTGGGTTGCTCCGTTTTACGCAATTCAGGACTTCATTGAGGAGAAGCTATGCTCCACACTTTCGTAGCTCTCGTCCAAGACAAGCCCGGAGTCTTAACCCGTGTCGCGTCCCTGTTCCGGCGCTTGAACATCAATATCGTCTCGCTCACCGTCGGCGAGAGCGAGCGTGCCGACACGTCGCGCATGACCATTGTCTGCGAGGCACCCGAACATGCCGCGCACCGCATCAAGGCCTCGCTCTACAAGCTTGAGATCACCGTCGATGTTGACGAGGTCGGCCGCTCCGAAGCCGTCATCCGCGAACTTTGCCTGATCAAGGTGGCGGCTGGCCCAAACTCGCCGCTGGGGCAGCATTCGCGCTCGCAGATCTTCGAGCTGGCGAATGTCTTCCGCGCTCGCGTCGTCGACCTCGCGCCGGAGTCCATCATGCTCGAAATGACCGGCTCCAGCTCGAAGATCGAAGGCCTCGTGCAGGTCATCACCGAGAGCGGATACACCATTCTCGAAACCTCTCGCACCGGCCGCATGGCGATGCGCCGCGGACACCATACGAGTCGCGTGCTCAAGGCGCTCGGAACCAGGGGCGGCCCGGAGGATGCTGAGGTGACACCGCGCCCTCCTTCGCGCGAGATTCTTCCGAATGAGTTTATCGATGTGCATGAGGAAGAGGATTAAGGACCAAGGCGCCCTTGCGCCGGACCGGCGGTGCTGCGCACGGTCCTGGACGCTTCGCTTGTTTGCAAGACTAGACTCTATATAAACCAACGAAAGAAAGAAGAGATCCGGACAAACATGGCAAAGACTTACCACGACGCAGACGCGGACCTTTCCCTCATCCAGGCGAAGAAGGTTGCAATCATCGGATATGGCTCGCAGGGACATGCC